>NZ_JBEZUP010000010.1:0-266246 GCF_040636485.1 Streptomyces sp. NPDC038707 | reverse complement strand
GCGGCTGGCCTGCCCTGGGCCCGTGGTCGGTCTGCCCTGGGCCGTGCGGCTGGCCTGCCCTGGGCCCGTGGTCGGTCTGCCCTGGGCCGTGCGGCTGGCCTGCCCTGGGCCCGTGGTCGGTCTGCCCTGGGCCGTGCGGCCGGTCTGCCCTGGGCCCGTGGTCGGTCTGCCCTGGGCCGTGCGGCCGGTCTGCCCTGAGCCCCGTGGCCGGCCCGCCCCGGGCCCCGCGGTCGGTCCGGCGCGGCTACTCCTGCCGGTCCCGCCAGGGCAGTTCCGCCGTGACCACCGTCGGGCCGCCGGGCGGGGAGTCGACCACGAACAGGCCGTCCACCGCCCCCAGCCGCTCCGCCAGGCCCCGCATGCCGCTGCCGCCGTCCAGCCGGGCGCCGCCCCGGCCGTCGTCCCGGACCTGGAGGAGCAGCCGGTCGTCCGCCCGCCAGGCGTCGACCGAGGCGGTCCGGGCTCCGCTGTGCTTGCTGACGTTCTGCAGCAGCTCGGAGACGGTGAAATAGGCGATGCCCTCGATGGCCGCGGCCGGCCGGGCCGGCAGGTCCACGCTCACCTTCACCGGGACCGTGCAGCGGGAGGCGACCGCCGACAGGGCCGCGTCCAGACCCCGGTCGGTGAGCACCGCCGGGTGGATGCCCCGGGCCAGGTCGCGCAGCTCCTGGAGGGCCAGCTTCACCTCGCCGTGCGCCTCGTCCACCATCGCCGCCGCCGCGTCCGGGTCCTCCAGCAGCTTCTCCTTGGCCAGGCCCAGCCCCATGGCCAGGTTGACCAGCCGAGCCTGGGCACCGTCGTGCAGATCCCGCTCGATCCGGCGCAGGTCCGCCGCCGCCGTGTCCACCACGATCCCGCGGTCGGACTCCAGCTCGGCGATCCGGCGCTCGAGCTCGTCCGACGGCGACAGCAGCCCGCGCACCATCGCCCGGTCCAGGTTGGCCATCAGCCGCGCCAGGTACGGCAGCACCGGCCACAGCACGAAAAGCGAGGTCAGCGTGATGACGAAGGTGAGGATGCCCCACGGCAGCCGGATCACGTCGTACAGCAGGGTGCGCCAGCCCACCGGGTCCTTCAGCGCCATCCACACCCGGTGCACCGGCCCCCCGCTCCGGGCGAGCGGCAGCGGCGACGGCTCCTCCACCCGCACCCCGAGCAGCGCCCGGGCCCGGGCCCGCTCCACCTTGCCCAGCTGCCGGGCGACCAGCAGGCACAGCGCGAGCAGCGGGAGCCCGATCACGGTGAGGGTGAGGGCGCCGCCGACCACCACCACGGTGAACGCGTACGTGAAGCCGAGCACCGCCACCGGCAGGTTCAGCAGCAGGTGCGCGATCTCCTTCCAGGTGTGCGCGTCGTAGGCCGGCCGGGGCGGAGGCAGCCGGTGGGAGCCGGCGCGTCCGTCGTCTGCGTCGGTGCCGCCGTTCGGGGCGGCGGCGGGGCTGGGAGCGGTCATGCTGGTCAGCCTGCCGTGCCCGGCACCGTTCCCGCCATGTGGTACGCCGCCCTGCCCCGCCGGGGGAAAACCCCACCCCCCGACTCGCCCGGTGCCGTCCCACAGCGCGACGGGCCGCTTACCCGCTCTTTATCAGGGCCTAGACTCGCGTGCGTACAGATCCTCGAATCACGAGGCATCACACAGTGCACTGGTGCACCACGGTCACGAGGTCAGGGAGCGAGGGACGGACGGTGCGGGAGACGTTGGGGGACTCGACGGCCGCCGCGGCGCACGTCGTCGCGGCCGGATACTTCCGGTCCTACTCGGTGGTCGGGCTGCTCGCCCTCGTCGGCGTGCTGTTCGTCGCGGTCGCCTTCGGCGCGGGGCGCCTGCTGCGCCCGGTCGTACCGACACCGGAGAAACTGCTGACCTACGAGTGCGGTGTCGACCCCGTCGGCGAGGGCTGGGCCCACACCCAGGTCCGCTACTACGTCTACGCCTTCCTCTACGTGATCTTCGCCGTCGACTCGATCTTCCTGTTCCCCTGGGCGACCGTCTTCGCCGCCCCCGGCTTCGGCGCGGCGACCCTGGTGGAGATGTTCGTCTTCCTCGGTTTCCTCGCCGTGGGCCTGCTGTACGCATACAAGAAGGGCGTCCTGGCATGGACGTGAACCCGGACCCCGTCCTCCTGCCCGAGCCCAAGCGGCTGGGGGCGCTGGCGCGGCTGGCGCCCGAGCCGATGAAGGTGGTCCTGAACTGGGGCCGCCGCTACTCGCTCTGGGTGTTCAACTTCGGCCTCGCCTGCTGCGCGATCGAGTTCATCGCCGCGTCGATGGCCCGCCACGACTTCATCCGGCTCGGCGTCATCCCGTTCGCGCCGGGCCCCCGCCAGGCCGACCTGATGGTCGTGTCCGGCACGGTCACGGACAAGATGGCCCCGGCCGTCAAGCGCCTGTACGAGCAGATGCCCGAGCCGAAGTACGTCATCTCCTTCGGCGCGTGCTCCAACTGCGGAGGTCCCTACTGGGACTCCTACTCGGTGACCAAGGGCGTCGACCAGATCATCCCGGTGGACGTCTACGTCCCCGGCTGCCCGCCGCGCCCCGAGGCGCTGCTCCAGGGCATCCTCAAGCTCCAGGAGAAGATCGCCCGCGAGTCGCTGGGGGAGCGGTACGGCGACGGGCCCGCCGTCCGGCCGTCCGCCGCGGCCCTGCGGAGCGGTCTGGTGCGGCCCCCGGCACCGGCCGGTGAGGAGGGTCCGCGATGAGCACCGCCGCCGGCTGGCTGCCCGCCCCCGCCGGGGAACTCTTCGGCCCGGACGCCACGGCGGAGGAGTCGTACGACCTCCTGACCGTGGACGTACCGCCGTCCGCCTGGCTCACCGCCCTGGAGACGGCCCGTACGACCCTGGGCTGCACCTACTTCGACTGGCTGAGCGCGGTCGACGAACCGGGCACGGGCTTCAGGGTCGCCGCGCACGTCGTCGCCCTGCACCCGGTCCGCCGTCTCCTGGTCCGTACGACGGTCCCGCACGGGGCCGCCGTCCTGCCCTCCGCCGTCGGCGTCTACGCGGGCGCGGGCTGGCACGAACGCGAGACCCACGAGATGTTCGGCGTCGTCTTCGAGGGCCACCCGGGTCTGGAGCACCTGCTCCTCCCCGAGAACTTCGAGGGCCACCCCCTCCGCAAGGACTTCGTCCTCGCCGCCCGAGTCGCCAAGGCATGGCCGGGCGCCAAGGAGCCGGGCGAGTCCGAGCACGGCGGTCCCAAGCGCCGCCAGATGCTGCCCCCCGGCGTCCCCGACCCCAACGAATGGGGCCCGCTGAAGGGCCAGCTCCCACCGGCCCCGGCCCGCCCGGCCAGGACGGCGGCCGCCCGCCCGGCAGCCGACCGCCCGGTACGGCGCACCCGCTCGGCATCGGAGGGCTCGGCGAGCCAGGCGGCTCAGCCGGATGCCGTGGTGCCGGGTGCGGACGCGGGTGCTCCTGCGCGACCGCGGCGGACGCGGAGTGCGAGCGAGGGCTCGGTGAGCCAGGCGGCTCAGCCGGATGCCGTGGTGCCGGGTGGGGACGCGGGTGCTCCTGCGCGACCGCGGCGGATGCGGAGTGCGAGCGAGGGCTCGGTGAGCCAGGCGGCTCAGCCGGATGCCGTGGTGCCGGGTGGGGACGCGGGTGCTCCCGCGCGACCGCGGCGGACGCGGAGTGCGAGCGAGGGCTCGGCTAGCCAGCAGGCGGGCCGGGCCGAGGACGCGGCGCCGCGCAAGGAGGCCGCCGCCGAGGGCGATGCCACGGCCGCGGCGGCGCAGGGACCGGCGGAAGACCCCGCCGCCGAGGCCTCGGTGGCCTATGAGCCCGGCGCCACGCCCGCCGGGCCCCGCCGCGCCCGCAGCGCCTCGGAGGGGTCGGCCTCCCAGCGGCCCCGCGCCCCGCGCAGCGCGGACGCCCCCTGGCACCATGCCCGCCCGGCCTTCGACGAACCGGAACCCGCCCCGGAGCGGGAGCAGGCCCCGGAGCGGGAGCGGGCCCCGGAGCCGAAGCCTGAGCGGACCCCCGAACCGAAGTCGGAAGAGGTGCCGCAACCCGTGCCTCAGCCGCAACAGGCACCGCGACCTGAGCCGGCGCCGCAACGCGATCCGGAACCGCGACCGGCACCGAGCGAGGCCCCGGCATCCGAGTCCGGCCCGGCATCCGAGTCCGGCCCGGTGTCCGGGTCCGCGCCGCCTCCCCGCGACCCGGAGGCTCCCCAAGCCCCGGCCGCCCCCGACAACGAAGACCCCCGTTCCCCAGGAGGCCCGCAGTGAACGACGTGCTGGACGTCGCGCTGCGGCTCCTCGTCGTGTTCGTCGTCTTCCTCACCTTCCCGCTGATCGTCGGCCAGACCGAGCACAAGGTGATGGCCCACATGCAGGGCCGCCTCGGCCCGATGTACGCGGGCGGATTCCACGGCTGGGCCCAGCTGGTCGCCGACGGCGTGAAGTTCGCGCAGAAGGAGGACGTGGTCCCGGCGGGCGCCGACCGCCGGGTCTTCCAGCTCGCCCCCGCCGTGGCCCTGCTGCCGTACCTCCTCGTGCTGCTCGCCATCCCCATCGGCCCGGGCGAGGGCGCCGTCGGCCAGGTGCTGGACGCCGGCGTGTTCTTCGTGCTCGCGGTGATGGGCGTCGGCGTCCTCGGCTCGCTGATGGCCGGCTGGGCCAGCGCCAACAAGTTCTCCCTGCTCGGCGGCCTGCGCACGGCCGCCCAGCTGCTCTCCTACGAACTGCCGATGCTGCTCGCGGCGGCCTCCGTCGCGATGGCGGCCGGCACCGTCTCCCTGCCCGGCATCGTGCACGCCTTCCACTGGTGGTGGCTGCCGTGGCAGATCGTCGGCGCGATCGTCTTCTTCGTCGCCGGACTCGCCGAACTGCAACGCCCGCCGTTCGACATGCCGGTCGCCGACTCCGAGATCATCTTCGGCGCGTACACCGAGTACACCGGCCTGCGCTTCGCCCTGTTCCTGCTCGCGGAGTACGCCGGCATCGTCGTCCTGTGCGGCCTGACCACCGTCCTCTTCCTCGGCGGCTGGCACGGCCCGTGGGGCGCCGACGGCCTCGGCTGGGTGTGGACCCTGCTGAAGACCGCGGTCCTCGCCTTCCTGGTGATCTGGCTCCGCGTGACCTACCCGCGGCTGCGCGAGGACCAGCTCCAGAAACTGTCCTGGACCCTCCTCGTCCCGCTCTCCCTCGCCCAGATCGCCCTCACCGGCATCGTCAAGGTGGTGATCGGCTAACCATGGCCCCCATCCCCGGCTCCGGCCTCGCCAAGGGCCTGGCCGTCACCCTGCGCACGATGACGAAGAAGACCGTCACCGAGCAGTACCCGGACGTCCTGCCCGAGCTGCCGCCCCGCACCCGCGGCGTCATCGGCCTGTTCGAGGAGAACTGCACCGTCTGCATGCTGTGCGCCCGCGAGTGCCCGGACTGGTGCATCTACATCGACTCCCACAAGGAGACCGTCCCGCCCGCCGCCCCCGGCGGCCGGGAACGCAGCCGCAACGTCCTCGACCGGTTCGCGATCGACTTCTCCCTGTGCATGTACTGCGGTATCTGCATCGAGGTCTGTCCTTTCGACGCGCTGTTCTGGTCCCCCGAGTTCGAGTACGCCGAGACCGACATCCGCGACCTCACCCACGAGCGGGACAAGCTCCGCGAGTGGATGTGGACCGTGCCGGCCCCGCCCGCCCTCGACCCGGGCGCGGAGGAACCCAAGGAGATCGCCGCCGCCCGCAAGACCGCCGAGAAGCTGGCCGCCGCGCAGGCGCAGCCGCAGGAGGGCACGTCATGACGCTCGCCCAGGCCGCGCACGGCTTCCTGTCCCCGACCGGCGTCGAGATCGCCTTCCTGCTCGTCGGCCTGGTCACCCTCGGCGCCGCGCTGATCACCGTCACCACCCGGCAGCTGGTGCACGCCGCCCTGTGGCTGGTGGTCGCGCTCGGCGGCCTCGCCGTGGAGTACCTGCTGCTCACGGCCGAGTTCATCGCCTGGGTGCAGGTCCTGATCTACGTCGGTTCCGTCGTCGTCCTCCTGCTGTTCGGTCTGATGCTCACCAAGGCCCCCATCGGCCGCTCCCCGGACGCCGACTCCGGCAACCGCTGGGCCGCCCTGACCGTCGCGGCCGTCGCCGCCGTCGCCCTGGTGTGGGTGGTCGCGGACGCCTTCCGCGCCACCTGGATCGACCTGGACGGCCCGGCCGCCGGCACCACCGAGGTCACCGGAGCGAGCCTGTTCCGGCACTGGGTGCTGCCGTTCGAGGCCCTGTCCGTGCTGCTCCTCGCGGCACTGGTCGGCGCGATCGTGCTGTCCCGCAAGGCCAGGGCCGACGCCGACGCCGACACCGACACCGACGCCGTACCCGCGGCCCCCGGCGAGGAAGGCGCCCGCTGATGCACCTCGCCTATCCCGCCGTCCTCTCCGCCCTCCTGTTCTGCACCGGCCTGTACGGCGTCCTCGCCCGGCGCAACGCGATCCTGGTCCTGATGTCGGTCGAGCTGATGCTCAACGCCGTCAACCTCAACCTGGTCGCCTTCGACGTGTGGCTCAGCCGGACCGCGAAGGAGACCCTGCACTCCGGCCAGGCGCTGACCCTGTTCACCATCGCCATCGCCGCCGCCGAGATCGGCATCGGCCTGGCGATCGTGCTCGCGGTGTACCGCAACCGCGGCACCTCCGACATCGACAAGCTCCGCGACACCGCCGAGGGCCCCGGGACCGAGGGCCCCGACGGCGATCACCCCGCGGCCGAGAAGGCTGAGGCCACCGCGTGACCACGACCACCCTCGCCGTCCTCGTCCCCCTCCTGCCGTTCCTGGGCGCCGCCGCCGGCCTGCTGCTCGGCCGCACCGCCCCCGGGTTCGTCCGCCCGCTCGCCGTACTCCCGCCGCTGGCCTCGCTGGTCCTGGCCGTGCTGGTCGCCGTGCGCCAGGGCGGCGGCACGGCCGTGGACGCCCACACCGAGCTGACGCCCACCGGGTCCGTGCCCGTCGAGCTGGCCCTGCACATCGACGGGTTCGCCGCGCTCGTCGCCGTCCTGGTCGCCTGCGTCGCGGCCTGCGTGCAGATCTACTCCACCGGCTATCTGCGCGACGACCCGCGCTACCCGTCGTACGCCGCGCTCGTCTCCCTGTTCACCTCCGCGATGCTCCTGGTCGTCTACTCCGGTGACCTGATCGTGCTGCTGGTCGGCTGGGAGGTCATGGGCATCTGCTCCTACTTCCTGGTGGGCCACTACTGGGAGACCCCCGAGGCCCGCGCCGCCTCCCTGAAGGCCTTCCTGGTCACCAAGCTCGGCGACGTGCCCTTCCTCATCGGCCTGTTCGTCCTGGCCGGCGACGCCGGGTCGTTCCGGATCACCCGGATCCTCGGCGCCGTCACCAGCGGCGGCATCGACCACCCGGCACTGGCCGCGCTGCTGCTGCTCGCGGGCGTCGCGGGCAAGTCGGCGCAGTTCCCGCTGCACACCTGGCTCCCGGACGCGATGGCGGGCCCGACGCCCGTCTCCGCGCTGATCCACGCCGCGACGATGGTCGCCGCCGGCGTCTACTTCATCGCCCGTCTCCTCCCGCTGTTCGAGGCCTCCCGGGCCGCGATGGTGGTCCTCGCCGTCATGGCCGCCGTCACGATGGCCGGCTCCGCCCTCGCCGCGCTCGCCCAGGACGACATCAAGCGCGTCCTCGCCTACTCGACCGTGGGCCAGCTCGGCTACATGACCGGCGCCCTCGCCGTCGGCGACCGCGGTGCCGCCGTCTTCCACCTCCTTACGCACGGCGCCTTCAAGGCGCTGCTGTTCCTCGCGGCCGGCGTGATCATCCACGCCGCCGGCACCAACTCACTGGCCGCCATGTCCCGCATGCGGGGCCTGCGCGACCGCGTCCCGGACGCCTACTGGACGATGACGGTGGCGCTGCTCGCGCTCGCCGCGATCCCGCCGTTCAGCGGCTTCTTCTCCAAGGAGTCCGTCCTCGGCGCCGCCGAACACGTCACCCAGGGCCACACCGGGCACGCCCCGGGCGCGGCCGGCTGGATCGTCCTCGTCGCCGGCCTGCTCACCGCCCTGCTGACCGCCGCGTACGCCGCCCGGCTCTGGCTGCTCGCCTTCCGCGGCCGGGGCGCCGAGGCCCCCGATCACGGCCGCCAGCCGCTGACGATGACCGTGGTGCTGTGGGTCCTCGCGATCCCCTCCCTCGCCCTCGGCGGGCTCGCCTACCGCGTCCTGCCCGACTGGTTCGACGGCCGTGACCTGACCCCGACCCCGCTCACCTCCCTCCTCGGCACGGGCCTCGCCCTGGTCGGCGGGCTGCTCACCTACGGCGCCTGGCAGCGCACCACCGCGCTCGCCGCCCGCTCCCCGCTCGGCGCGGTGGCCGCCCACCCGGAGGCCGACGCCGGACTGGTCGAGGCGGAGGCCATCGCCACCCACCGGCCGGCCTACGGAGACGTCGCCTCCGCGCCCGACCCGGCGGACCCCGGACGGCTGCTGCTCGGGCCGCTGCACCGGCCCGCCGCGGCGGGCTTCCACCTGGACGCCGTGTACGCGGCGCTGTTCGTCCGCCCCGTCCAGGCCGGGGCGCGCCTCGTCCGGTTCCTGGACCGCGAGGTCGTCGACACCTACGTACACGGCGCCGCCGCCCTGCCCCGGCTGCTCGGGGCCGCCGTACGGCGGGCGCAGACCGGCAATGTGCAGACCTATGTGAGCGCGCTGCTCGCTGGCACCGTCGTCCTGACGGTCGCCGTCCTCCTCGTCGCCACGGGAGCGTGAGCAGGCGTGATCGATATCAACGAGTCCGTGATGCAGTTCCTTCTGGCATTCGTCGTCGCCGGCCCGCTCCTCGGCGCCGTCGCCGCCCTCCTCCCGGCCCCGCCCGGACTGAAGGGGAAGTCGCCCGCGCAGGCCGTGCTGCGGCACGGCGTGACCGTCACCGGCGTGATCCTCGTCGCCGCGGTCGTCCTCGCGCTCGGCTTCGACCACGACCACCCGTCGAAGATGCAGGCCACGACCGACATCAGCTGGATCCCCGCGCTCGACGTGCGGATCCACCTGGGCATCGACGGCATCTCCCTCCCCCTCCTGGTCCTGACCGCGCTGCTGACCTTCCTCTGCGCGCTCTACTCCTACTTCAAGCCGCCGGCCGGCCCGGATCCGAAGGCGTTCGTCGCACTCCTGCTCCTGCTGGAGTCCGGCACCCTCGCCACCTTCGCCGTGCTCGACCTGCTGCTGTTCTTCCTCGCGTTCGAGACGGTGCTCATCCCGATGTACTTCCTCATCGCCCGCTGGGGCGGTGCGGGCCGGACCCGGGCCGCGTGGAAGTTCATCCTGTTCACGCTGCTCGGCTCCGTGGTCATGCTGCTCGGCCTGCTCCTGATCGGGATCAAGGCGGGCACATTCGACATGGTGGCACTCGCCACTGACAACGGCCGGTCGCTGACCACGTCCGTGCAGGTCATCGCCGTTCTGGCGATCGGGATCGGGCTCGCGGTGAAGACGCCGATGTGGCCGCTGCACAGTTGGCTGCCCGACGCCCACACCGCCGCCCCGACCGTCGGCTCGGTCCTGTTGGCCGGTGTCCTGCTGAAGATGGGCACGTACGGTTTCGTGCGGATCGTCCTGCCGGTCGCGCCGGACGGCTTCCACACCTTCGCGCCGTACCTCGCCGCGCTCGCCGTCGTCGGGATCGTCTACGGATCCCTGGCCTGCCTCGCCCTCGCCCGGCAGGGCGCCAAGGGCGACCTCAAGCGCCTGATCGCGTACTCCTCCGTCGGCCACATGGGCTTCGTCCTGCTCGGCATCGCCAGCACCACCCCGACCGGCGTGAACGGCGCCCTGTTCGCCAACATCGCCCACGGCCTCATCACCGGCCTGCTGTTCTTCCTGGTCGGCGCGCTCAAGGACCGCACCGGGACGACCGACCTGGACACCCTGGCCGAGGAGACCGGCGCCGCGCTGTACGGCAGGGCCCCGCGCCTCGGCGGTCTGCTCGCCTTCGGCGCGGTCGCCTCCCTCGGCCTGCCCGGACTCGCCGGCTTCTGGGGCGAGATGCTCGCCCTGTTCGGCTCCTTCCGGCCCGCCGACGGCCTCAGCCGGCCGGCCTTCCTCACGTTCATGGCGATCGGCGCGTTCGGCACCCTGCTGACGGCCGCGTACATGCTGATCGTGGTCCGCCGCGTCTGCATGGGTGGCACGGAGCGCGAGGCACCCGGGCTCCCCGACGTCCACGGCTACGAGTTCGCCGCCTGGACCCCGCTGGCCGTCCTCACCGTCCTCGCCGGACTGTGGCCGAAGGCCCTGCTCGGCCTGACCGACCCGGCCGTGCAGCAGCTCCTCGCAGGAGGCACCCGATGAGCGCCCAGCCGCTTGCCGAGTCGCTGGTCCAGTCCGTCGACTGGCTCGCGATCGCCCCGCCCACCCTCGCGGCCCTCGTCGCGCTCGCCGTCCTCGTCGCCGACCTGTTCGTGCCCGAGTCCCGCAAGGCCGTGCTCGGCTGGGTCTCGGTCGCCGGCCTCGCCGCGGCGACCGCGCTGCTGCTGCCCCTCCTGGACGGCGACCGCAGCACCTTCTGCACCGACGCCCCCGCGCGCGCGTGCAGCTACACCGCCGACCGCTTCACCCTCGTCATCCAGTTCCTCGTGCTCGGCGGCGCCCTGCTCGCGGCCCTGCTGTCCATCACCCACCTGGACGACGAACGGCGGCGCGTCCCGGCGGGCGAGTTCTGGTTCCTGCTGCTGTCCTCCGCGGCCGGTGCCGCCCTGCTGCCCGCCTCCCGCGACCTGGCCACCCTGATCGTCGCCCTGGAGGTCGCCTCCCTGCCCGCGTTCGCCCTCGTCGGCATCCGGCACGGCGACAAGCGGTCCTCCGAGGCCGCGCTGAAGTTCTTCCTGTCCTCGGTCACGGCGACCGCGGTCAGCCTGATGGGCGTCAGCTTCGTCTACGCCTCCACCGGCACGCTCCACCTCACCCAGGTGGCCCAGCGCCTGCCGCACGTCGACGGACAGCTGCACACCCTCGTCCAGGCCGGTGTCGTGCTCACCCTCGTGGGCTTCGCCTTCAAGACCGCCGCCGCGCCCTTCCACTTCTGGGTGCCCGACACCTACGTGGGCGCGCCCCTGCCCGTCGCCGCCTATCTGTCGGTCGTCGGCAAGGCGGTCGGCTTCTCCGGCCTGATCCTCGTCACCGTCGTCGCGTTCCCGTCGTACGCCGACGTCTGGGGGCCCGCGCTCGCCGCGCTCGCCGCCCTCACCATGACCGTCGGCAACGTCGCCGCCCTGCGCCAGCGGGCCACGCGCGCGTACAGCGCCGTACGGCTGCTCGCCTGGTCCTCGGTCGGCCAGGCCGGGTATCTGCTGGTGCCGATCGCCGCCGCCGGTCACACCCGGGACGCCGAGCGGGCCATCGGCTCCACCGTCGCGTACGCCCTGATGTACGCCGCCGTGAACCTCGGCGCCTTCGCGGTGGCCGCCCTGGTGGGCCGCAGCCGGGCACTGAACCGGATCGCCGACTACCGGGGCCTGTACGCCACCAACCCGGTCGGCGCCCTGCTGCTGGCCTTCTTCCTGCTGTGCCTGGCCGGGCTGCCGCCGGGTGTCATCGGCCTGTTCGCCAAGGTCACCGTGTTCTCGGCGGCCGTCGACGCGGGCCTCGGCTGGCTGGCCGTCGTCATGGCCGTCAACGTCGTGATCGCCCTCTTCTACTACCTCCAGTGGGCGGCCCTGCTGTTCCGCGCCCCCGAGGGCGAGCCCGCCCGGCACCGGGTCCCGGCCCCCCTCACGGCCGCGCTCGCCCTCACCGGAGTCCTCGGCGTCGCCCTGTCCGGAGCGCCCCAGCTGGTCCTCCGCTTCACGGCCGGCGGACTGTTCTAGGAGTCGTCCCGCGCGCGCGGGGCACCCGTGCCGCTCGCGCGCGTACGGCCGGAAGGGCACGTCACCCGCCCGGCCGGGGCGGGCGGCCGCGGGCGCGCGGGAACTCGTGGACCCCGTCCGCCGTTGTCGGAGCGGGAGGGTCCACTGGATCAGAGTGTTCCCAGCAGCACGACTTGGAGGGCGCACCGTGCACCGCCGGCACAACGGGCTCAGGACGGCCGTACTCCTCGGGGGGCTGTCCGCACTCATCATCGTCATCGGAGGCTTCTTCGGCCGCTCGGGACTGATCGTCGCCGTCCTGGTCGCCCTGGGCACGAACGCGTACGCGTACTGGAACAGCGACAAGCTCGCCCTGCGCGCGATGCGGGCCCGCCCGGTCAGCGAGTTCGAGGCCCCGGTGCTGTACCGGATGGTGCGGGAGCTGTCCACGCAGGCCCGCCAGCCCATGCCCCGGCTGTACATCTCGCCGACGGAGGCCCCGAACGCCTTCGCCACCGGCCGCAACCCGCGCAACGCGGCCGTGTGCTGCACCGAGGGCATCCTGCGCCTGCTGGACGAGCGTGAGCTGCGCGGCGTCATCGGCCATGAGCTGAGCCATGTCTACAACCGGGACATCCTCATCTCGTCGGTCGCCGGCGCCCTCGCCTCCGTGATCATGTTCCTGGTGAACTTCGCCTGGCTGATCCCGGTCGGCCGCTCGGACGACGACGAGGGGCCCGGCCTGTTCGGCATGCTGCTGATCATGATCCTCGGCCCGCTCGCGGCCTCCCTGATCCAGCTGGCCATAAGCCGCTCCCGGGAGTACGAGGCGGACGCCTCCGGCGCCCAGCTCACCGGCGACCCGCTCGCCCTCGCCAGTGCCCTGCGCAAGCTCGAGACGGGCACCCAGCAGCTTCCGCTGCCCCCCGAGCCCCGGATCGAGACGGCGAGCCACATGATGATCGCCAATCCCTTCCGCCCGGGCCAGGGAATGTCCAGGATGTTCTCCACGCACCCGCCGATGGCGGAGCGCATCACCCGCCTCGAGAAGATGGCAGGCCGACCGTGAAGACCATTCTGAACCTCATCTGGCTCGTCCTGTCCGGCTTCTGGCTGTTCCTCGGCTATCTCCTCGCCGGCGTCCTGCTGTGCGTCACGGTCATCGGCATCCCCTTCGGCATCGCCGCCTTCCGCATCGGCGTCTACGCACTGTGGCCCTTCGGGTACACCACGGCCGAGCGCCGGGACGCGGGCGCACCCTCCTGCGTGGGCAATGTGCTGTGGCTGGTCCTGGCGGGCTGGTGGCTGGCCCTCGCCCACATTGTCACCGGCGTCCTGCTGTGCGTCACGGTCATCGGCATCCCCTTCGGCATCGCCAACTTCAAGCTGATACCGGTCTCCCTGCTGCCGCTGGGCCGCGAGATCGTCCCCACCGACCGGCCGTTCGCGGCCCGCTGAGCACACCGCTCGGCGCCGGGAAGAGGGCTCAGGCCCGGCGGCGGCCCGCCGCCCACCGCCGTACACCGTAGGCCGCCCCGCCCAGGGCCAGCACGCCCGCGCCGACGGCCACCGAGGCCGGCGGCAGCGCGCACGCCAGCGCGGCGCAGCCCAGCAGGCCCACCGCGGGCACCACGCGGGCGCGCGGGGCCGCGCTCAGCGTCCAGGCCGACGCGTTGGCGACGGCGTAGTAGGCGAGCACACCGAAGGACGAGAAACCGATCGCGCCGCGCACGTCCACCGTCGCGGCCAGCACGGCGACCACCGCGCCGACCGCCGCCTCCGCCCGGTGCGGCACCCGGAACCGCGGGTGCACGGCCGCCAGCGCGCCCGGCAGATGCCCGTCGCGGGCCATGGCGAACGTCGTACGGGACACCCCCAGGATCAGCGCCAGCAGCGAACCCAGCGCGGCCACCGCCGCCCCGGCCCGCACCACGGGCACCAGCCCGGGCGCCCCGGCCGCCCGCACCGCGTCGGCCAGCGGCGCCGCCGCGTGCCCGAGCCGGTCCGGGCCGAGCACGCCGAGCACCGCGACGGCCACGGCCGTGTACACCACCAGGGTGATCCCCAGGGCCAGCGGGACGGCACGCGGGATCGTGCGCGCCGGATCGCGCACCTCCTCCCCGAGGGTGGCGATCCGCGCGTACCCGGCGAACGCGAAGAACAGCAGCCCGGCCGCCTGGAGCACCCCGCCCGGGCCCGCCGGCGGTCCGGCCCCGAGCCGCCCGGCGTCCGCCCGCCCCGAGGCCAGGCACACCACGACCACGGCCGCCAGAACGGCCAGGACGACGGCCACGATGCCCCGCGTCAGCCACGCCGACTTCTGGATCCCGCCGTAGTTCACGGCGGTCAGCACCACCACGGCGGCGACCGCCACCGCGTGCGCCTGCCCCGGCCACACATACGCGCCCACGGTGAGCGCCATGGCCGCGCAGGAGGCCGTCTTGCCGACCACGAAGGCCCAGCCGGCGAGGTACCCCCAGAAGGCGCCGAGCCGCTCCCTGCCGTACACGTACGTGCCGCCGGAGGCCGGATGGCGGGCGGCCAGCCGGGCGGAGGACCACGCGTTGCAGCAGGCCACCACGGCGGCGACCGCGAGCCCGGCGAGCAGCCCGGAGCCGGCCGCGCGCGCGGCCGGGCCCGGCGCGGCGAACACCCCGGCACCGATCATCGATCCCAGGCCCACGACCACGGCGTCCCACACGCCCAGGCGGCGGCGCAGACCGGCGTCCGTACGTGTCATGCGCCGCACCCTACTGAGCGCGGCACCCCGCGGACAGCGCTGCCGGCCGGAGCCATCGCCAAGGTGCTGCCCGGTCACCAAGCACTTCTACGACGGCGCGCCCCGGGCGGCGGCCATCGGCGGCTCCCTGGTGCCGCTGATCGTCCACCGCGTCCTGTTCGGCAACTCCCGCGACCGACCGCGGCCGGACCCGGCACGGGCAGCGCGGAGGGGCGGGCACCCGGCGAGCGCCCGCCCCTCTCCGTTCCGCGTGCGGTGGCTAGCGGTAGTTCACGAACTGCAGCGCGAAATCGAAGTCCTTGCCCTTCAGGAGGGCGATCACGGTCTGGAGGTCGTCGCGGCTCTTGGAGCTGACGCGCAGTTCGTCGCCCTGGACCTGCGCCTTCACGCCCTTCGGGCCCTCGTCGCGGATGATCTTCGCCACCTTCTTGGCGTTCTCCTGGGAGATGCCCTCCTGGATCGTCGCGAAGATCTTGTACTCCTTGCCGGAGAGCTGCGGCTCGCCCGCCTCCAGCGACTTCAGCGAGATGCCGCGCTTGACGAGCTTGGACTCGAACACGTCGAGGACGGCCTTCACCCGGTCCTCGGAGTTCGCCTCCATGAGGATCTTCTCACCGGACCACGAGATCGAAGCCCCCACGCCCTTGAAGTCGTAGCGCTGCGAGATCTCCTTGGCGGCCTGGTTGAGGGCGTTGTCGACCTCCTGCCGCTCGACCTTCGAGACGATGTCGAAACTGGAGTCGGCCATGTCCTGTGGCTCCTTGTATCGGGGTGCGGATGGGGTGGGTGCCGGCGCGCGGCGGCGGCCGCCGGGCCCGGTGGAGCACCGGGCCGCATCCGCACCAGCCTAGCCACCCCGCGCCCCGGGACGCGGAGATCAACCGGGTGGCGAAGCACCCCCGTGCATCGGGTATTGTTTACGTCGTTGCCGGGGAACACCGCCGAAAGCGGGTTCGAACGGCAGCGTTACCCGGCGGTGTGCCCGAGCGGCCAAAGGGAGCAGACTGTAAATCTGCCGGCTCAGCCTTCCCAGGTTCGAATCCTGGCGCCGCCACACGGGAACGAGAGCCCCGTGACCTGTGATACGCAGGTCACGGGGCTCTCGTCGTACCCGGGTCAGGCCGGCGGACCGGGGCGCAGGGCGAGCAGGGCGATGTCGTCGGTGGTGTCGCGGCCGAACTTGAGGATCAGTTCGTCGCAGAAGACGTCCAGCGGGGCCCGGGCCTGGGCAGCGGCGGCCCGGCGGAGCCTGTGCATGGCGTCGTCGAGCGATTCCCCGCGGCGTTCGATGAGCCCGTCGGTGAAGAACAGCAGCGTGGACCGGGGCGGCAGCAGTTCCCAGGCCGATCGGCGGGGCAGCCCCGGGTCCATCCCGATCAGCAGGCCCCGGCCCGCGTCCAGGTACCGCGTCCCGCCCTCCCGGCTGGTCAGCAGGGGCGGCAGATGGCCGGCGGAGGAGTGGTGCAGGTACGTCGTACGGCCGTCGGTCTTGACGACGCCGTAGATGCACGTGGCGGTGGACTGCGAGTTCAGGGTCTGGCTCGCCAGGTCCAGGCGGCGCAGGACCTCGCCGGGCGGTTCCTGGCGGTCCACGGCGATACCGCGCAGCATGTTGCGCAGGGCGCTCATGGCGACGGCCGCCTGGAGATCGTGACCGGACACGTCCCCGATGACCAGCGTGATGTCGCCGTCGGGCAGCGTGAAGGCGTCGTACCAGTCGCCGCCGACCTCGGCCGTGGTGCTGGAGGGCACATAGCGTGCGGTCAGTTCCAGGTGTTCGGGACGGGGCAGCTCGGGCAGCAGCGCGCGCTGGAGCTGTTCGGCGTTGGAGCGGGCGTACTGGTGCAGCCGGGCGTTGTCCACCCCGAGCGCGACGGCACGGACCAGCTCCGAGATCAGGGGGACGTCTTCCTTGGTGAACGGGTTCCCGGCCCCGGTACGGACCATGGTGAGGGCGCCGAAGACCTCGCGCTGGGCCCGCAGCGGGGCGACGACCGCGCTGCCGGCGCCCAGCCGCGCGGCCAGCTCCCGTTGCCGGGCGTCCAGGGGGCTCGGCGGGTCGCCGGCCGGGCAGACGTCGGTGACCAGCAACGGGCCGGCCCCGCGCAGCACCCGGTGCAGCGAGCCCTGGGTGTCCTCGGACGCGGGCGGGAGCGGGCCGAGGTGCGCCTCGGGCACCCGTACCCGGGGATCGCGGTGGACGACGCAGACCCGCTCCGGCCGCCCGTGCTCGTCGACGAGGTCCGCCACGCACCAGTCGGCCAGGCTCCGGGTCAGCACCTGGCACACCCGCCGCAGCCGCTCGTCCGGATCGAGGCTGCTGGTCAGCGCGATGCCGGTGTCGGCGAACAGGGACAGCCACTCGGGCGCCACCGTCTCCATGCTCACCGTCTTCGCCTTCTTGCTGCTGGCCGGCAGGTGCACCGGGGCCGGCCGGGTGGCGGCCCGGCCGTCCTCGGGGGCCTCCGGCGGGACCGGGGGAGCCGTCGTCATGGACAGCTGGGCGACGAACACGGTCCGCCCGTCGATCGCCTCCTGCGTCTGGATGGTGAGGCGGATGGGGATCACCCGGCCGTCCCGGTGCAGCGCGGGAACCGGTATCGGACGGCCCAGGATGCGGGACTCGCCGGTGAGCAGCAGCGAGGTGAAGGCCGTCACATGGCGGTGGCGCAGGTGCTCGGGCATGAGCACGGTCAGCCGCCGGCCGACCAGTTCGTGCGCCGGCCAGCCGAGCAGGCTGGAGGCGGCGTCGTTGACCGCGACGATCCGGTTGCCGTCGTCGGCCGCGACGGTCGGCACCAGGGCCGTCTCCACCTCGCTCGCGTCCCAGGGCGCCAGATCCGTCGGGCTGGTGCCCGGGGCGCCGGTGACCTGGGTCCAGGAGGTGGGATGCCCGCCGGGCAGCTGACCGGTGATCTGGTCGAGCAGCCAGTGCCGGAAGGCCCGGATGTGGGGAAGGGCGGGCAGGGTGAGCAGGCTTCCCTGCTGCGCCGCCGCGTCGGCGGCGTCGAGGACCCGGCGCAGCGTCTCGACACGGGGCGCCGCGTCCGCCGCGAACCCCACCAGCAGGGAGAGCGTCGAACTGTCCAGGGTCTCCTGCTCCACCGCCGCCGTCATGGAGGCGCAGATCATGCTGCTCGTGTCCTGGGCGACGGCGAGGTCCGCCGGGCGCACCCCGGCCCGGGAGGGGCCGGCCTGGACGAGGAACAGTTCGCGCAGCAGCCCCTCCCACTGCTGCTGGGCCGCCCGGTAGAGGGTGTACGGGACGTCGTTCAGCGTCACGGTGACGGTCATGCCGGGCGGCGCCACGCACTCCCACGCGGACGCCGGCGGCGCCGGTGCCTCGGGCCACACCTCGAACCAGACCGTCTTGCGGTCCGCCCCGCTGTGGACCCCGTGCACGGTGGCCAGGTCCTCGACCAGGGCGAGGCCCCTGCCGGTGCAGGCGTACAGGTGACGGACGTGCGGCACCAGCCCGCTGTCCGGGCGGCGGTCGCTGACCCGCACATGGGCCTGGCCGTCGACGGCCCAGGCCTCCACCTCGATCTCGGTGCGCGCGTGCACGACCGCGTTGGTCACCAGCTCGCCGGTCAGCAACTCGGCGGTGTCCACCACGTCCGGCACGAGACCGCCCAGCACCGACCGTACGAACCTCCGGGCCACCGCGACGTTCTCCGGCGCCGGAGACAGCCGCCGCGCCGGCGCTCCCGGTGGAATCGGGCTGCTCATACCCGCTGGGTGCCCAGAACCGCCCGCATGAACTCCGCCCGCCCCGGAAAACCCCTCGCCCCCCGGACCCGGCACTCGTACGTTCCTCCGCATGGCTGACGACTGCTTCGCGCATCCACGGCTCGCCGCGGTCTACGACGCGCTCCACCCGGTCCGCGCGGACCTGGACGCGTACCTGGGCATCGCGGAGCGGTCCGGGGCCCGCCGGGTGCTGGACATCGGCTGCGGGACCGGGGCGTTCGCCCTCCTCCTGGCCGGCCGCGGGATCGAGGTCGTCGGCGTCGATCCCGCCCGGGCTTCCCTCGACGTCGCCCGGGCCGGAGCGGGCGGTGAGCGGGTCCGCTGGATCCACGGCGACGCGACCGGGCTGCCGCCGCTCCGGGTCGACCTGGCGACGATGACGGGGAACGTCGCCCAGGCCATCGTCGAACCGCACGCGTGGCAGGAGACACTGCGCGGGGCCCGGGAAGCGCTGCGGCCCGGCGGGCGGCTGGTCTTCGAGACCCGCGACCCGGCCCGGCGGGGCTGGGAGGAGTGGACCCGTGAGCAGTCGTACTTCGTGACGGAGGTCCCCGGCGCCGGCACGGTCGAGTACTGGGTCGAAGTGACCGAGGTGGACGGGCAACTGGTGACCTTCCGCCAGAGCTACGCCTTCGCCGCGGACGGCCGGGTGCTCACCTCGGACTCGACGCTGCGCTTCCGGGAGCGCGCGGAGATCGAGCGGGACCTGCGCACGCACGGCTACGCCCTGGAGGAGGTCCGCGACGCACCCGACAGACCGGGAAGGGAGTTCGTCTTCGTGGCCCGGCGCCCGTGAGTCTTCGTGGCCCGGCGCCCGTGAGCCGCGCGGCCGCCCCGGGTGCGCGTCCGGGTGGTCCGGACGATGCTGGAGCCATGGCCGGGAAACGTCCCATCATCGTGCAGTTGCCGTCCCCGACCGGCGGTCGCCGGGTGCGGGTGGACGGCGAGATCCTCGGCCTCGCGCACAACGTGCGGGACCTCGTGGAGTTCCTGCGCCGGGCGGGGCTGGAGATCGAACCGGAAGAGGTCGCCGACTCGCCGCTGATCGACTGGCGCGGCGTGGGCCCCGACCGGTGGGAGGCGGAGACCCGGACCTGACCCTCCCCCGGCCGCCACCGCCACGTGTGCGCGGACGCGACGGTCGCGGGGGACGCGCCTGAGGGGGCGCGCGGCCGGTCGATTCCCGGCCCCCCGGCGGGCACACTGAACGGCATGTCCTCCCGACGCAGAACCTGTCCCGTGTGCCACCGCGACATCGCCGTCGTCGCGGGCCGCTTCGCGCGGCACGACCCTCCCGGGGCGCGGGCCGGCGGCGAACTCGTCTCCTGCGCCGGCTCCCGGCAGCACGCGCAACTCGGTGCCGCCCAGCCCTCGTTGGACGGCTACGTCGTACCGGACTTCCCCGGTCAGCTGCCCCTGTTCTGAGCCTCTCCGGCCCTTGCTCAGTTCCCGGCCACCGACTTGACCGCGACCGACACCGGCGTCGAACCGCTGATCAGCTCGAGCGTGAGACCGGCCGTCGCCGGTGTGTCCACCAGTTCCGCGAGGACGGCCGAGACATCGTCCCGGGGGACCGGTCCGCGCCCCGTGTGCGCCTCCATGCGGACCAGCCCGGTGCCCGGGTCGTCCGTCAGCGCGCCCGGGCGCAGGACCGTCCAGTCCAGCGCCTCCTGCCGGGTGATGTACGCGTCGGCCTCGCCCTTGGCGCGCAGATACGCGTCGAAGACCTCGTCTCCCTGGTGCGCGGGGTCCGCGCCCATCGAGGAGACCACCAGGAAGCGCCGCACACCCGCGCGGACGGCCGCGTCCGCGAACAGCACCGCGGCGCCCCTGTCCACCGTGTCCTTGCGGGCCGCGCCGCTGCCCGGACCGGCGCCGGCCGCGAACACCGCAGCGTCCGCGCCCCGCAGTTGCGAGGCGACCTCCTCCACGAGGGCCGACTCCAGGTCGAGCAGGACCGGTTCGGCGCCGGCCGCCCGCAAGTCGTCGCCCTGCTCCGGCTTGCGGATGATCCCCGCGACCTCGTCACCGCGCGCGGAGAGCAGCCGCTCCAGCCGCAGCGCGATCTGACCATGACCACCAGCGATGACAATGCGCATGATTCCGACCGTACGCCCGAAGGGCCACGTCCGCCGCACGAGTTGACCGGCGTGACACCAGCCCCGCGGACGAGCGTGTCCCCGCGCGCGTGCCCCCGCCGGGCGCCGCCCGGCGCTTCCTCACGACAGCTCCCCGCGCCCCTGCCGGGGCAGCCCGGGTTCCCCCGTCCCCGTCGCATGGCAGTACTCCCGCACCGCGCTCGTACGGGCCACCACGCGGCCCCGGTGCACCACGATCCGGCTGTACGCCAGGGACAGCGCCCCGGTCAGCCGGTCGCCGCGCACAGCCAGCAACTCGGCCGGGAAGCCCGCCTCCACCCGGACCTCCGGCAGGCCCAGCACCGCACGGGCCGAGCCGGACACCGCGTCGTAGGCATCCTCGGGGCGCACCCCGTGGACGGACGCGAGGAGGTACGCCGCCTCCAGGGGGTCGCCGCGGCCGACGGGGTTCGAGACATCGCGCAAGGCTCCGCTGCCGGCCGCCACCCGCACCCCGGCCGCGCGCAGCAGCCGTACAGGTGCCGTACCCCGCCGGCCGGCGCCGTCGCAGCCGCCCTGGGGCAGGCACACCACGGTCACGCCGGCCGCCGCGAGCCGGTCGGCGGTGCGCGAGGCGAGCTGGGCGGGCAGGCGCGCGAGACCGGCGCACGGCCCGATGGTCACGCCGGGGCGCAGACCCCCGGCCATGGCCGCGAGCCGGGACAGCCGGGCCGGGTCGGCGGCGTCGGTGTGCAGGTCCACCGGACAGCCGTGCTCCGAGGCCACCTCCAGGACCGCCTCCACGTAGCCGGCGGGGTCCGGGTCCAGGTCGGGGCAGCCGCCCACCACGGAGGCGCCCATCCGCACCGCGTCCCGCAGCATCGCCAGCCCGTCCGCGCCGGCCACCCCGGTCAGCAGCCGGGGCATCGCCACCGCCGTCAGGTCCGCCAGCCCCCGCAGCGACCGCCGGGCCCGCAGTACCGCGCCGAGCGCCCCGAGCCCCCGGACGTCGCCCACTCGTACGTGCGCGCGCACCGCCGTCGCTCCGAGCCCCAGGTGCAGCAGGGCCGCCTCCGTCGCCCGGCGCTGGACGTCCTCGGGCGCGTACGACACCGGGCCCGGCTGTTCGGCGGACAGCGCGGTGTCCCCGTGGGCGTGCGGTTCGGCCGGGGCCGGCAGCAGCAGATAGCCGCTCAGGTCCACCCGCTCCACCCGCTCCACCCGCTCCACCCGTGTGACGCCCGTGCGGGCCGCGCCCGGCGCGAGACTGCCGGCGGTGCCCACCGCCTCGATGCGCCCGTCACCCAGCCGTACGTCCACGGTCCGGCCGTCGGTCAGCCGCGCCCCGCACAGCAGCAGGGCGGCCGGGCCGGACGGTCCCGAGGACCCCGGCGGGTTCGACGGCGGTGGCGGCTGCGGCTGGCTGTCGGGCATCGCGCTCCAGGCAGGGCGGGAGGGGCTCGGGCGGGCCGGCGTGAGGGCGCGGGGCGCGTGGGTGGCCCCAAGATCACGCAGGGCGAGTCGAGCCTAGGCTCGCGAGCCGCGCGGATCCGGCAGGAGCGCAATAGTCGTACCGGCGTGGTCCGCCCCTGCCGGACGGGCCGGCTGAGGCGCCGCGGACGGGCCGGGAGGGGCGCCACGGACGGGCCGGGAGGGGTGCCGCGGAGGGCGCCGGGATACGGATTTGGGCGAACGGCTGCGGACCGTGTAATGTCTTCATCGCTCGCCCCAATAGCTCAGTCGGCAGAGCGTCTCCATGGTAAGGAGAAGGTCAACGGTTCGATTCCGTTTTGGGGCTCTGGTGTGAGAGGTTCCCGCCGCAAGGCGGGGGCTGATCTCATCAAAGCGGTGTAGCTCAGTCGGTAGAGCAAGCGGCTCATAATCGCTGTGTCACCGGTTCAAGTCCGGTCACCGCTACTGACAGTAGCCGATTGTGGGGTCGGTCCTTCGATCGGCTACTCTTTCTTGCGTTGAACCAGTCCATCCGTTCGTCTTAGGAGCACTCACGTGGCTGCCACCGACGTCCGCCCGAAGATCACGCTGGCCTGCGTGGAGTGCAAGGAGCGGAACTACATCACCAAGAAGAACCGGCGTAACAACCCGGACCGTCTTGAGATGAAGAAGCACTGCCCGCGTTGCAACGCGCACACCGCGCACCGCGAAACGCGATAAATCAGGCTCGTTCGTGAGGCCGTCCCCTTCCGAGGGGGCGGCCTCACGGCGTTTTCGCGACGCGTCCCTCATCGCGCCCCTCATCCCCTCTCCGGTCCCGTGCGCATTGCGCGACCGGCATCCGGCTAATTTGGGGCCGTCACAGCAGAGATCAGGAGGTGCCGGGCCATGGCGCTCGACCAGTCCTTCGTGGGACGGACCTACCCGCCCACCGCGCCCTATGAAGTGGGCCGGGAGAAGATCCGCGAGTTCGCCGAAGCGGTGGGCGAGACCAACCCGGTCTACACCGACCCGGAGGCCGCCAAGGAATTCGGCCACCCCGATGTGATCGCCCCGCCGACCTTCGTGTTCTCCATCACGTTCCGGGCCGCCGGACAGGTCATCGAGGACCCGCAGCTCGGCCTGGACTACAACCGCGTGGTGCACGGCGACCAGAAGTTCGCCTACGCCCGCCCGGTGCGCGCCGGCGACCGGCTCACGGTCACCTCCACCATCGAGGCGATCAAGTCCCTCGCGGGCAACGACATCCTGGACATCCGCGGTGACGTCCACGACGAGTCCGGCGAACTCGTCGTGACCGCCTGGACCAAGCTCGTGGCCCGCGCGGCCGAGGAGGCGTGAGGATCCGATGACGGCGAAGATCGCGTACGACGACGTCGAGGTCGGCACCGAGCTGCCGGCCCAGAGCTTCCCCGTGACGCGCGCCACCCTGGTGCGCTACGCCGGTGCCTCCGGGGACTTCAACCCGATCCACTGGAACGAGAAGTTCGCCAAGGAGGTGGGCCTGCCGGACGTCATCGCGCACGGCATGTTCACCATGGCCGAGGCGATCCGCGTGGTCACGGACTGGACCGGTGACCCGGGCGCGGTCGTGGAGTACGGCGTCCGCTTCACCCGGCCCGTCGTCGTCCCGAACGACGACCAGGGCGCGCTCATCGAGGTCAGCGGCAAGGTCGCCGCCAAGCTGGACGACCACACCGTCCGGGTGGACCTGACGGCGACGAGCGCCGGCCAGAAGGTGCTGGGCATGTCGCGGGCGGTCGTACGGCTGGCCTGAGGGGCCTGGGGCCGGTGCGGTGTGCCGGTGCGGTGTAGGGGGCGTTCTCCCACGGGAGGCGCCCCTCACGAGTCGCTCCCCTGCGGAAGGGCACTCCTTACGAGTCGCTCCTCCTACGGGAGGCGCCCCTTATGACACGCTCCCCCTGCGGAAGCGCCTCATAGGCGCCCGGCGAGCACGTGTCGTCTCCGCCTTGACGAAGTTAGTTATTGAGTACTAACTTCCTTCCATGCCCAGGATGAGTGCAGAGGAGCGGCGCGAGAGCGTCATCCGTGCCGCGACCGCGGAGTTCGCGCGCGGCGGGTACCACGGCACCTCCACGGAGGCGATCGCCAAGCTGGTCGGCGTCTCCCAGCCGTATCTCTTCCGCCTCTTCCCGAGCAAGAAAGCGATCTTCCTCGCGGCGGCCGAACGCTGCGTGGAGGACACGATCCGGACCTTCGAAGAGGCCGCGGAGGGGATGCGGGGCGAAGACGCCCTGCACGCCATGGCGTCGGCGTACACCAAGGTCATCGCTGAGCGGCCCGAGCGGCTGCTGATGCAGATGCAGATGTACATCGCCGTCTCCGCGGCCGAGGCAGAGGGCGACCACGAGTTCGGCGAGAAGGTGCGTGCCGGCTGGATGCGGTTGTGGGATGCCGTACACCTGCCGCTCGGCGCGGAGGTGAACGGGACCGCCCAGTTCATGGCGTACGGGATGCTCATCAACTGTCTGGTGGCCATGGGGTTCCCGCCGGAGCACCGGGTGTGGGAGGGCCTGTACGCGTCGGCCGGACTGCAGGTGCAGCAGGAGGAAGGCTGAGCGTCCGCAGGAAGGCGTCGTTGCCTTTTCGTGTGGTGCCTTTTCGTGGGCGGCTAAGTTAGTCATCAGTCACTAACTCAAAGCTAGTCATCAACCACTAACCGTGGCTCGGCCAGCGCCACCACTAGCCACCAGTCACAACAAAAGTTAGCCATCAATCACTAACCATCTAAGTTAGTTATCAATCACTAGCTCGCCATTCCCAGGGGGGAACAATGGCCCAGCAGACATCACCGCCCACACCGCCCACACCGCCCGCACCGCCCGGCGCCACCACGACACGCTCCCGAACCGTGTGGACCCTCCTCGTCACCAGCGTCGCCGGGTTCATGGCGGCCCTGGACAACCTCGTCGTCAGCACCGCCCTGCCCTCCATCCGCAAGGACCTCGGCGGCGCCCTGGAGGACCTGGAGTGGACCGTGAGCGCCTACACGCTCACCTTCGCGGTGCTGCTCATGTTCGGCGCCGCGCTCGGCGACCGCTTCGGGCGCCGCCGGCTCTTCATGGTGGGGCTCGCCGTGTTCACCGGCGCCTCCGCCGCCGCGGCCCTGGCCCCCGGCATCGGCTCACTGATCGCCGCCCGCGCGGTGCAGGGCGTCGGCGCCGCCGTCATGATGCCGCTCACGCTCACGCTGCTGACCGCGGCGGTGCCGGCGGCCAGGCGGGGGATGGTCTACGGCATCTGGGGCGCCGTGAACGGGCTCGGCGTCGCCTCCGGGCCGCTGATCGGCGGCAGCCTCACCGAGCACGTCTCCTGGCACTGGATCTTCTGGCTGAACGTCCCGCTCGGCCTGGCCGCGCTGCCGCTCGCCCGGATGCGCCTCACCGAGTCCCGCGGCACCGGCGCCCGGCTCGACGTCCCCGGCACCCTGCTCGCCAGCGGCGGACTCTTCGGGCTCGTCTACGGCCTGGTCCGGGGTCCCGCGGACGGCTGGACCGACTCCGTGGTGCTGACCGCGCTGACCGCCGCCGGCGTGCTCCTCGCGGGTTTCGTCGGCTACAGCTCCCGCGCCGCCGCGCCCATGCTGCCGATGCGGCTGTTCCGCTCCCGCGCCTTCTCCGGCATCAACGCGGCCAGCCTGCTGATGTTCGTCGGCATGTTCGGCTCGATCTTCCTGCTCAGCCAGTACATGCAGGGCGTCCTCGGCTACTCGCCGACCGAGGCGGGGCTCCGGCTGCTGCCGTGGACCGGCATGCCGATGCTGGTGGCGCCCGTCGCCGGGTTCCTCGCCGACCGCGTCGGCGGCCGCCCGGTCGTCGCCACGGGTCTGTTCCTCCAGGCCGCCGGCCTCGGCTACCTGGCCCTGGTGGCCACCGCCGACGCCTCCTACGCCGTCCAACTGCCCGCCCTCATCCTCAACGGCGTCGGCATGGCCCTGTACTTCGCACCGGCCGCCCACCTGGTCATGTCCAGCGTCCGTCCGCAGGAACAGGGCATCGCCTCCGGCGCGAACAACGCCCTGCGCGAGGTGGGCGGCGCGCTCGGCATCGCCGTCATGTCGTCGATCTTCTCCGCGCGGGGCGGCTACGAGTCCGCCCAGAGCTTCGTGGACGGACTGCGGCCGGCTCTGGTCACCGGCGCCGCGGTGGTCGCCCTGGCCGCGGTCGCCGCCCTGCTGGTCCCGGGCCGCCGGCGCGCGGTCCCGGCCACCACGGCGGCCGGACCGGGCCCGGCCCCGGCCCTGGAAACCGCCTCCCGCTGACCGGCGGCACCGAGCACGCGCGCGTGGACCCGCGGACGACCCCGGTCCACGCGCGCGTCTCAGGCGTCCCCCAACGCAGGCGTCCCCCAACGCAGGCGTCCCCCAACGCAGGCGATCCCCAACGCGGGCGTCCCCCAACGCAGGCGATCCCCATGTGCCCGGCCTCCCCGAAGGCAGGTGATCCTCACGTGCCCGGCCGCGTGCCCGGCTCCCTCGGTCACGTCTCGTACGCTTGGCCCGTGCAGGTACTCCACGACGCCCCCCTTGCCCCGCTGACCACCTTCCGGCTGGGCGGTCCCGCGACCCGGCTGGTCACGGCCGGCACCGACGCCGAGGTGATCGCCGCGGTGCGCGAGGCCGACGACAGCGGGACGCCGCTGCTGGTCATCGGCGGCGGCTCGAACCTGGTCATCGGCGACAAGGGGTTCGACGGCACCGCGCTGCGCATCGCCACGCGAGGGGTCGAACTGCGCGGCACCACGCTGGAGCTGGCGGCCGGCGAGGTCTGGAGCGACGCCGTCGCCCGCACCGTGGAGGCCGGGCTCGCCGGGATCGAGTGCCTGGCCGGCATCCCCGGCTCCGCGGGCGCCACGCCGATCCAGAACGTCGGTGCCTACGGCCAGGAGGTCTCCTCGACGATCACGGAGGTGATCGCGTACGACCGCCGGGCCGGCGAGACCGTCACCCTCACGAACGAGGAGTGCGCCTTCTCGTACCGGCACAGCCGCTTCAAGGCCGATCCGGAACGCTATGTGGTGCTCCGGGTCCGTTTCGGTCTGGAGGACGCGGGCGGGCTGTCCGCGCCGCTGAAGTACGCCGAGACCGCCCGCGCGCTCGGGGTGGCGACCGGCGACCGGGTGCCCCTCGCCGACGCCCGCGAGACCGTGCTGAAGCTGCGCGCCGGGAAGGGCATGGTGCTGGACCCCGAGGACCACGACACTTGGTCCGCCGGGTCCTTCTTCACCAACCCGATCCTCACCGACGACCAGTTCGCCGCCTTCCGCGCGCGCGTGCGCGAGCGGCTCGGCGACGGTGTCGAACCGCCCGCCTACCCGGCGGGGGAGGGCCGTACGAAGACGTCCGCGGCCTGGCTGATCGACAAGGCGGGCTTCACGAAGGGCTACGGCGCCGGCCCCGCCCGCATCTCCACCAAGCACACCCTCGCCCTCACCAACCGGGGCGAGGCCACCACGGAGGACCTGCTCGCCCTGGCCCGCGAGGTGGTCGCCGGGGTCCGTGAGGCCTTCGGGGTCACGCTCGTCAACGAGCCGGTGACCGTGGGCGTGAGCCTGTAACGACGGCCCTCGAGGTGGTGGCGTACCGGATCAGTACGCCACTCCGACGCCCTGCCGCACGGTCTCCTTGGCGTCGATCATGGACAGCATCGCGTGCGCGACGTCCGCGCGCGCGAGGAAGCGGGACCGGGACGGGGAGCCGCCGATCACCGTGCGGTAGCGGCCGGTGAGCGGCTTGTCCTGGAGCCGCGGCGGCCGTACGCACGTCCAGTCGGTGTCGCTGCGGGCCAGGCCGGCCTCCATCTCGCGCAGGTCGGCGTAGACGTCCTTCAGGAGCGCCGACACGATGCTCCGCACCCCGCGGTCCAGGGGGTTGTCGTGCTCGGGGGCCGGGCCGACCGGTGCGGCGCTGACCACCAGCAGCCGGCGCACGCCCTCCGCCTCCATGGCGCGGGTGATCGTACGGGTGAGCCGGGCGGTCACCCCGTCGGCCTTGCGTCCGCGCGGCCCCAGGCCGGACAGGACGGCGTACCGGCCCCGGACGGCGGCGCGCAGCTCCTCCGGGTCCTTGAGGCCGCTGCGGACGACCTCCAGGCGGTCCCCGGACACCGGGAGCCGGGCGGGGTCCCGCACGACCGCCGTGACCTCGTGACCGGCGTCCAGGGCCTGGCGGACCAGCTCCCGGCCGGTCCCCCCGGTGGCGCCGAAAACAGTGAGCTTCATGGTGACCTTCCCCGATTCCCGAGTGGCGCCCAAGGTGGGTGAGTGCTCACTCACCTACGTGCCTCCTAGAGTGAGTAATCACTTACTCATCCGTCAAGGCCGATTAGGAGTTCCATGGAGCCCGTGGAGACGAAGCCCGCGCGTGTGCGCATCCTCGACGCCGCACACGAGCTGATGCTCACCCTCGGGCTCGCCCGCGCCACCACCAAGGAGATCGCCCGCGCGGCCGGCTGCTCCGAAGCGGCCCTCTACAAGTACTTCGACAGCAAGGAGGAGCTGTTCGTACGGGTCCTCACAGAGCGGCTGCCCCGGCTCACCCCGCTGCTCGGCAGCCTCGCCGCCGCACCGGGCGGGGCCACCCTGGAGGAGAACCTCACCGAGATCGCCCGCCAGGCCGCGCTCTTCTACGAGCACAGTTTCCCGATCGTCGCCTCTCTGTACGCCGAGACACAGCTCAAGCGGCGCCACGACGACACCCTGCGCGCCCTCGGCTCCGGCCCGCACCTGCCCATCCAGGGCCTGGACGCCTACCTCCGCGCCGAACAGGCGGCCGGCCGGGTCCGCGCCGACGCCGACACCTACGCCGCCGCCTCGCTCCTCCTGGGCGCCTGCGCCCAGCGGGCCTTCGCCTACGACGCCACCGAGACCGGGCAGCGGCCACCGGTGGACGAGTTCGCCACCCGGCTCGTACGGACCCTGCTCGGCGGCATCGGGCCCTCCCACGAGCCCGCCGGGTGACCCCGGAGACGACCCCGAAGGTGACCCCGGAGCCCACCACACCGCTCCAGGCGCCCCCGGCCCCGGCCGGCCCGGCTAGGCGGCCGGACGGGTCAGCCAGTCGTCCACGCCCGCCAGCAGCCGCTCCTTGACCTCCTCCGGCGCGGCCGAGCCCCGTACCGACTGCCGGGCCAGTTCCGCCAGCTCCGCGTCCGAGAAGCCGTGGGCGTGCCGGGCGAACTCGTACTGCGCGGCCAGCCGGGAGCCGAACAGCAGCGGGTCGTCCGCGCCGAGCGCCATCGGCACCCCCGCCTCGAAGAGGGTGCGCAGCGGCACGTCCTGCGGCTTCTCGTACACGCCGAGCGCCACGTTCGAGGCCGGGCACACCTCGCAGGTCACGCCCCGGTCGGCCAGCCGCTTCAGCAGCCGGGGATCCTCGGCGGCCCGTACGCCGTGCCCGATCCGCGCGGCGTGCAGGTCGTCCAGGCAGTCGCGGACCGACGCCGGGCCGGTCAGCTCGCCGCCGTGCGGGGCCGACAGCAGACCGCCCTCGCGCGCGATGTGGAAGGCCCGGTCGAAGTCCCGCGCCATGCCCCGCCGCTCGTCGTTGGAGAGCCCGAAGCCGACCACGCCCCGGTCCGCGTACCGCACCGCCAGCCGGGCCAGCGTGCGCGCCTCCAGCGGGTGCTTCATCCGGTTCGCGGCGACCAGGACGCGCATGCCGAGGCCGGTGTCCCGGGACGTCGTGTCGACCGCGTCCAGGATGACCTCCATGGCCGGGATCAGCCCGCCCAGCCGGGGCGCGTACGACGTCGGGTCGACCTGGATCTCCAGCCAGCCCGAGCCGTCCTTCAGGTCCTCCTCCGCGGCCTCCCGGACCAGGCGCTGGATGTCCTCCGGGGCGCGCAGGCAGGAGCGGGCCGCGTCGTACAGCCGCTGGAAACGGAACCAGCCCCGCTCGTCCGTGGCGCGCAGCCGGGGCGACTCACCGCTGACTAGGGCGTCCCTCAGCGTGTCGGGCAGCCGTACGCCGTACTTGTCGGCCAGCTCCAGCACGGTCTCTGGTCGCATCGATCCGGTGAAGTGCAGGTGCAGATGGGCTTTCGGCAGCTCAGAGAGATCACGTACACGCTCCATTCCCAGATCCTGCCGTACACCACCGCCTTCCGGGTAGCCGTTTCACCGGAGGTGGGCTCGCTCGTACACCAGAACGGGCCGCCTCCCCGCAGGGAGACGGCCCGCACGCGCGCGTGGCGGCCGGGAACTAGTCCCGCGCCTCGGCCAGCAGCTTCTGGATGCGGCTCACGCCCTCGGCCAGGTCCTCGTCGCCGAGCGCGTAGGACAGCCGCAGGTAGCCCGGCGTGCCGAACGCCTCGCCCGGGACGACCGCGACCTCGGCCTCCTCCAGGATCAGCGCGGCCAGCTCGACGGTGTCCTGCGGGCGCTTGCCGCGGATCTCCTTGCCGAGCAGCGCCTTGACCGAGGGGTAGACGTAGAACGCGCCCTCGGGCTCCGGGCAGACCACGCCGTCGATCTCGTTGAGCATCCGCACGATGGTCCTGCGGCGCCGGTCGAACGCCTCGCGCATCTTCGCCACCGCCTCCAGGCCGCCCGAGACGGCGGCCAGGGCGGCCGCCTGGGCCACGTTGGAGACGTTGGAGGTGGCGTGCGACTGGAGGTTCGTCGCGGCCTTGACGACGTCCTTCGGGCCGATGACCCAGCCCACCCGCCAGCCGGTCATGGCGTACGTCTTCGCCACGCCGTTGACCACGATGCACTTGTCGCGCAGCTCGGGCAGCAGCGCCGGCAGGGACACCGCGGCGGCGTCGCCGTAGACCAGGTGCTCGTAGATCTCGTCGGTGAGCACCCACAGGCCGTGCTCGAGGGCCCAGCGGCCGATCGCCTCGGTCTCGGCCTCGGTGTAGACCGCGCCGGTGGGGTTGGACGGGGAGACGAACAGGACGACCTTCGTCCGCTCCGTGCGCGCCGCCTCCAGCTGCTCCACCGAGACCCGGTAGCCGGTGGTCTCGTCGGCGACGACCTCCACCGGGACACCGCCGGCCAGGCGGATGGACTCCGGGTACGTCGTCCAGTACGGCGCCGGGACGATGACCTCGTCGCCCGGGTCGAGGATCGCGGCGAAGGCCTCGTAGATGGCCTGCTTGCCGCCGTTGGTCACCAGGATCTGGGAGACGTCGGGCTCCCAGCCGGAGTCGCGCAGCGTCTTGGCGGCCAGCGCGGCCTTCAGCTCGGGCAGGCCGCCGGCCGGGGTGTAGCGGTGGTACTTGGGGTTCTTGCAGGCCTCGACGGCCGCCTCGACGATGTAGTCCGGGGTCGGGAAGTCGGGCTCACCGGCGCCGAAGCCGATCACCGGACGCCCGGCGGCCTTCAGGGCCTTGGCCTTGGCGTCGACGGCGAGGGTCGCGGACTCGGAGATCGCGCCGACTCGGGCGGAGACCCGGCGCTCGGTGGGAGGGGTTGCAGCGCTCATGCGGCCCATCGTTCCAGACCGGAAATGCCCCCGGCACACGGGTTTCACAGACTGAACGGTCAGGGGCCGAGGGGTGAACACGGATCCGAATCCGGCCTCCGGCCTGGACGATCTTCCTATCCGCGGTCCCGACGGGCACTTTCTGTTCGACGCCGGGCCCCGGACCACGTACACTCTCACCTCGTTGGCCTTCGGGCGGCCGCCGTCGAGCCGGTGCACATCGGGCACCCGGTCGGATGCGGTACGTTGGGGGACACACAAAGGGTCGTAGCTCAATTGGTAGAGCACCGGTCTCCAAAACCGGCGGTTGGGGGTTCAAGTCCCTCCGGCCCTGCTACACACACCGCCAGGATGTGTGCGCATGTACGTACAGCAATGCACCGCCGTGCGGCTCAGAAACCGGGCGCGGCACGGCCACGACCCGGGATCAGGTGAGGACTATGACGGACGCCGTAGGCTCCATCGACACGCCTGACGCCCAGGACGAGGTGCCCGAGTCCAAGAGGGCCCGCAAGGGCGGAAAGCGCGCCAAGAAGGGCCCGCTGAAGCGCCTCGCCACCTTCTACCGCCAGATCATCGCGGAGCTCCGCAAGGTCGTCTGGCCGACGCGCAACCAGCTGACTTCGTACACCACCGTGGTGATCTTCTTCGTCGTCATCATGATCGCTCTGGTGACCGTGATTGACTATGGGCTCGACCACGCAGCCAAGTACGTCTTCGGCTGAGCCAAAAGCGAAGGGCGCCGTGGTACCGGCGCCCCTTTTCGCATGTTCCACCCCTATGTATCCAGGAAGAAGCAGCCATCGTGTCTGACCCGAACCTGAACGACGACGCCACCGAGCCCCGCGGGCTGGCTGCCGAGACGGTGGACGACGAGCTCGACATCGTCGAGGGCGCGGACGACCAGGACGAGTTCGAGGCTGCCGAGGCCGAGGCGGGGGAGCCGGCCGAGGAGGCCGCCGTGCACGCCGAGGACGAATCCGAGGACGACGACGCATCCGAGGAGTCCGAGGACGAGGACGAGGGCGACGAGGCCGCCGAGGAGACCGCCGAGGCGGAGCCCGCCGCGCCGGTCGACCCGGTCGAGGCCCTGCGCGAGGAACTGCGCACCCTGCCCGGCGAGTGGTACGTCATCCACACCTACGCCGGTTACGAGAACCGCGTGAAGACCAACCTGGAGCAGCGCGCCGTCTCGCTGAACGTCGAGGACTACATCTTCCAGGCCGAGGTGCCGCAGGAGGAGGTCGTCCAGATCAAGAACGGCGACCGCAAGACGATCAAGCAGAACAAGCTGCCGGGTTACGTCCTGGTCCGCATGGACCTGACCAACGAGTCCTGGGGCGTCGTCCGCAACACCCCGGGCGTCACCGGCTTCGTCGGCAACGCCTACGACCCCTACCCGCTGACCCTGGACGAGATCGTCAAGATGCTCGCCCCGGAGGCCGAGGACAAGGCCGCCCGGGAGGCCGCCGCGGCCGAGGGCAAGCCCGCCCCGCAGCGCAAGGTCGAGGTCCAGGTGCTGGACTTCGAGGTCGGCGACTCGGTCACCGTCACCGACGGCCCGTTCGCCACGCTCCAGGCGACCATCAACGAGATCAACCCCGACTCCAAGAAGGTCAAGGGTCTCGTCGAGATCTTCGGCCGCGAGACGCCGGTCGAGCTGTCCTTCGACCAGATCCAGAAGAACTGAACGCACACCCCGGAAGCGCCCCGCCGGTCACCGGCCCGGGGCGCTTCCGCCGTGTCCGGCCCGCCGTCGCCGCCACCGTGGCCGCGGTGGCGCTCCTCGTGCTGACGTACGCCGTCTGCTTCCCGGTGGCCTGGCAGCGCACCGGGCTGCGCGGCGCCGAGCCGGTCGCCGCCACCTTCCACGACGGGTCCTGCCTCCTGGGCGGCTGCACGGTGACCTACTCCCTCGCGGGGCAGCGGGTGACGGCCGGCCTGCCGATCGGCACGCGCGCGTGGGGCCGCGCCGAGGGCGACTCCGTGTCCGTGCGGGTCGCGCCCGGAGAGCCGGAGCGGGTGGCGCTCGCCGCCGAGACCGGGCGTACGGCCGTCGCCGCGGTGCTCGCCGTGCCCGTGGGCGCGACCCTGCTCGCACTGCTCGCCGCGGCCGTGCACGTGCTGCGCGACCGGCGCCCCGAAGAGTCCGCGCGGGCCGCCTGACCTGGGGGATTTCTTGTCCCGAGGGGACAGCGGCTATCGTTGTGCGGTATGCCATCTGCGGGATCGTGCATCGGCATGGATCCGGAGTCGCAGACGGCCATCAACCTCTCAGTAAGGACCCGGAGAGAGCATGCCTCCCAAGAAGAAGAAGGTCACGGGGCTCATCAAGCTCCAGATCCAGGCCGGCGCCGCCAACCCGGCTCCGCCGGTCGGCCCGGCGCTGGGTCAGCACGGCGTCAACATCATGGAGTTCTGCAAGGCCTACAACGCCGCGACCGAGTCGCAGCGCGGTTGGGTCATCCCGGTGGAGATCACGGTCTACGAAGACCGTTCCTTCACCTTCGTCACCAAGACGCCGCCGGCCGCGAAGATGATCCTCAAGGCCGCGGGCATCGAGAAGGGCTCCGGCGAGCCGCACAAGACCAAGGTCGCCAAGATCACCCAGGCGCAGGTCCGTGAGATCGCCCAGACCAAGATGCCCGACCTGAACGCGAACGACCTGGACGCCGCCGCGAAGATCATCGCCGGCACCGCGCGTTCCATGGGCGTCACGGTCGAGGGCTGAACCCCACCTTCGTAGCAGTCATGCGGCTGCCCGCATTTCGCGGCCGCACGTGGCAGGGCCTGCTCGGCCCAGGGACCACGACTCCTTTCAGAACACACAGGAGCAAGTTGTGAGCAAGCGCAGCAAGGCTCTCCGCGCTGCGGACGCCAAGATCGACCGGGAGAAGCTGTACGCCCCGCTCGAGGCCGTCCGTCTCGCCAAGGAGACCTCCACGACCAAGTTCGACGCCACCGTCGAGGTCGCCTTCCGTCTGGGTGTCGACCCGCGCAAGGCCGACCAGATGGTCCGTGGCACCGTGAACCTTCCGCACGGCACCGGTAAGACCGCCCGGGTCCTGGTCTTCGCGACCGGCGACCGTGCCGAGGCCGCGCGTGCCGCGGGCGCCGACATCGTCGGTGCCGACGAGCTGATCGACGAGGTCGCGAAGGGCCGTCTGGACTTCGACGCCGTCGTCGCCACCCCGGACCTCATGGGCAAGGTCGGCCGCCTCGGCCGCGTCCTCGGCCCGCGTGGTCTGATGCCGAACCCGAAGACCGGCACCGTCACCCCCGACGTGACCAAGGCCGTCACGGACATCAAGGGCGGCAAGATCGAGTTCCGCGTCGACAAGCACTCGAACCTGCACTTCATCATCGGCAAGGCGTCCTTCGAGGACGACAAGCTGGTGGAGAACTACGGCGCCGCGCTGGAGGAGATCCTCCGTCTGAAGCCGTCCGCCGCCAAGGGTCGCTACATCAAGAAGGCCGCCATCACCACCACGATGGGCCCCGGCATTCCGGTCGACCCGAACCGCACCCGCAACCTCCTCGTCGAGGAGGACCCGGCCGCCGTCTGAGCCCCGGCTCGGTTCGGTAGCCGCGTCAGCGACGCGTGAACAAAAGGGCGGGCCCTGGAACCTCTCCGGTTCCGGGCCCGTCCTTTCTGTGTACGGCCTTTCGAACGACTGTCAGTGGCCTGGGCTACGGTGCAGGGCACAGGACACTCAACAGGGGTGGGAGTAGATGAAGAGCACGACCGTGCGCCGGGCGACCCTTTCCATAGCGGTGGTGGCCGCGCTGACCGGAGTGGCCGCCTGCGGCTCCTCCGACTCCGACAAGGGCGGTGACAAGGCGGCCGGCAAGGGCCCGATACACCTCAGCCCGATCGCCGCGCTGCGGTCCGTCGAGAAGTCCACCGACCAGGCCGACTCGGCGAAGGTGCGATCCACGACGTCCCTCGGCGACATCATGTCGATGACCGCGAACGGCGCGCTGACCTGGAGCGACGGTCTCAAGGGCAACCTGACCATCACCTACACCGGTGGCCAGATGGCCGAGCTGATGAAGAAGGCCGGCACCCAGTCGATGGAGGCCCGGTATATGCCGGACGCCTACTACGCGCACATGAGCGAGGCGTACGCCCAGCAGGCGGGCGGCGGCAAGCACTGGATCAAGTACTCCTACGACGACCTCGCCAAGCTCGGCGGCGCGTCCGGGTCGTACATGAAGGACCAGCTCCAGAACGCCACCCCGAACCAGTCCGTGAAGATGCTGCTGGCCTCCGGTGACGTGAAGAAGGTCGGGGAGGAGAAGGTCTCCGGCGTCCAGACCACGCACTACTCCGGCAAGATCAAGGTCGCCGACCTCGCCGACAAGACCAGCAACCTCGGCGCCGACCAGATGGCGGCCCTGAAGAAGCAGCTCAGCCAGGCCGGGGTCACCACCGAGACCATCGACATCTGGGTCAATGACCAGGACCTCCTGATCAAGAAGACCGAGAAGGCCGCGACCGCCAACGGCACCCTGAACAACACGACGTTCTACTCGGACTACGGCGTGAAGGTCACCGCCGAGGCCCCGCCGGCCGGCGACACCAAGGACTTCGGGGAGATGATGAAGTCCGGCGGCATGACCACGGGCGGCACGGGCGCGGGCACCGCAGGCACCGCCTCCTGACCCGGCCGACGCCCTCGGCCCCCTGAGCCCGCTCCCGGCCCGCGCCGGCCGGCAGGCTCCGGGGGCCCGGCCCCCTGCCCCGCAGCAGGCGCCTCTCGCGCCGCCTGTAACCGCCCCCGACCCCGGCGCCGACTACGACCCACGGCCCCGTCCCGGGCCCCAGGGGAGCCCTCCTGGCCCGCCCCAGGCCCCAGCCCGGCTCCGGCTCGCAACGCCAGTCCGCCGCAGCGCCAAGACACCTGTACGGCCCCCTCACCGACCCGCGGAGGCGGCTGGGTCAGCGGCCTTGTCCGCCCGCCTGTCATACGCCGACACACCGCCGCTGCCTGGCCCGGGCCCGGCTCCGGCAGCCCTCGCTCACTCGCGCCGCGTGTCTGCCGTCCCGTCGTGGTGTCGCCGTCGGCCCGCCGCCGTACGGCCGAAGCCAGTTCGATCAGCGCCCTTCCCCGCGCGACCGCCACGCGCCGGCTCACCGCAGTACCGACCGCCTCCCGGCCCTGGCTCCGGCTCGCGTCGCCTGTCCGCCGCAGCGCCAAGACACCTGTACGGCCCCCTCACCGGCCCGCGGAGGCGGCTGGGTCAGCGGCCTTGCCCGCCCGCCCGCCATACGCCGACACACCGCCGCTGCCTGGCCCGGGCCCGGCTCCGGCAGCCCTCGCTCACTCGCGCCGCGTGTCTGCCGTCCCGCCGCGGTGTCGCCGTCGGCCCGCCGCCGCACGGCCGGAGGGAGGTCGATCAGCGCCCTTCCCCGCGCGACCGCCACGCGCCGGCTCACCGCAGTACCGACCGCCTCCCAGCCCTGGCTCCCGCTCGCACGCCAGTCCGCCGTTCCCGTCGCGGTGTCGCCGCCGAGCCGGACAGAGCTCAGCCGGCGTCCCTGTCCGGGTCTCCGCGGCGGCGTCGGTTCACCGCCATGTCGCCTGGGGCTGGCCCGTGTCCGGCTTCGGCCCGCTCCCGCGCCCGACCCTGGTCAAGGGCCTGGAGTACGACCACGTCATCGCCGTCGAACCGGCGGCCGTGGCGGAGGCGGAGGAGCGGGGCGCGCACCGGCTGTACGTGGTGCTGACCCGGGCGGTCTCCCGCCTGGACGTGGTGCACGCCCGCCCGCTGCCGTTCTGAGACCCCGCGGGGGCTCAGCGGCCGGCGTACTCCGCCAGGTGCTCGCCCGTGATCGTGGAGCGCGCCGCGTGTCTGCCATCCCGTCCGAGGTGTCGCCGCGTTACGGCCGGAGGGGTGCGGTCAGCGTTTCCGCCCGCGCGTCCGCCATGCGCCGGCTCACCGCAGTACCGGCCGTCTCCAGGCCCCGGCCCTGGCTACGGCTCGCGCCGCGTGTCTGCCGTCCCGTGGGTTCGCCGTCGTACGGCCGGAGCCAGTTCGATCAGCGCCCCTCCCCACGCGACCGCCACGCGCCGGCTCACCGCAGTACCGACCGCCTCCCGGCCCGGCCCCGGCCCTGGCTCCGGCTCGCGTCGCCTGTCCGCCGTTCCGGCGCGGTGTCGTCGCCGGGCACCACTCCAGCGCCGGACCCAGCTCAGCCGGCGTCCCTGCCAGGTCTCCTCCATGCGCTGGCTCACCGCCGTGTCGCCTGGGGCTGGCCGGGGTCCGGCTTCGGCCCGCCCCCGCTCCCGCCGAAGTGTCCCCTCCGCCACGTGCGGCGCCGTCGGTTCGTCGCCCCGTGCCCACCAGTCTCCTCCCCCAAACGGACCGATTTGCTCAGGGACGATCCGGTCCCGTACTCTCTGGGGGAAGCCAAAGACCGCTGGTCGTTGCCGTGCGCTCGAATGAGGGCGCGGTGGCCGAAGGATCCGCTGAAAAGTGGGCGACCCGCGCAGGTGACTGTGGAAGTGCTCCCGGAGTGCGCGCGCCCAGCGTGTGCAAGGCCGGTCGAGTCCGCCCCGTGCGCCTGCGCCGGGGCGTTTCTTTTTCCCAGTCCTCCTTCGGGTCCGCGCGGTCCGAATCACCCGGAAGGAGGCCGAGGCTCTATGGCGAGGCCCGACAAGGCTGCCGCGGTTGCTGAGCTGACGGACAAGTTCCGCAGCTCCAACGCCGCCGTGCTGACCGAGTACCGCGGTCTCACCGTGGCGCAGCTCAAGACGCTGCGCCGGTCGCTCGGTGAGAACGCCCAGTACGCCGTGGTGAAGAACACGCTGACCAAGATTGCGGCCAAGGAGGCCGGGATCACGCTGGAGGACCAGCTCTTTGCTGGCCCGACGGCCGTCGCCTTCGTCACCGGTGACCCGGTGGAGTCGGCGAAGGGTCTGCGTGACTTCGCCAAGGACAACCCCGATCTCGTCATCAAGGGCGGTGTCCTTGACGGCAAGGCGCTGTCCGCCGACGAGATCAAGAAGCTTGCGGACCTCGAGTCCCGCGAGGTTCTGCTCGCCAAGCTGGCGGGCGCCATGAAGGGCAAGCAGTCCCAGGCTGCCGCGCTCTTCCAGGCGCTCCCGTCGAAGCTCGTCCGCACCGTGGACGCGCTGCGCGCCAAGCAGGCCGAGCAGGGCGGTGCCGAGTAATTCGGCTCGCATCATGACCGCCGCCTCCAGGCAGCGGTCGTAGCGGGCCGAACGTACGCCCGCCATTCATGTACATCCCGGCACCAGCCGATTTAGTGGAAGGAAAGCCATCATGGCTCTCACCCAGGACGAACTGCTCGCCGAGTTCGAGGGCATGACCCTGATCCAGCTCGCCGAGTTCGTGAAGGCGTTCGAGGAGAAGTTCGACGTCACCGCCGCCGCCCCCGTCGCGGTTGCCGCCGCCGGCGCCCCGGGTGCCCCGGCCGCCGACGCCGAGGAGGAGAAGGACGAGTTCGACGTCATCCTCACCGGTGCCGGCGACAAGAAGATCCAGGTCATCAAGGTCGTGCGTGAGCTGACCTCCCTGGGTCTGAAGGAGGCCAAGGACCTCGTCGACGGCACCCCGAAGCCGGTCCTCGAGAAGGTCAACAAGGAGGCCGCTGACAAGGCCGCCGAGGCCCTCAAGGGCGCCGGTGCCTCCGTCGAGGTCAAGTAAGACCTTCGCGACCGCCACAGCGGCCCGCTAGGGCTGTAACGCGAACGCACCGAAGGGCGATCATCCATCTGGGTGGTCGCCCTTCGGCGTTCCCCGGAGCCTGGCGAGGGCTGCCTTGCACCTGTGTTCGTGCGGGGTAAGGTGATCTTCGTCGTGTCTCCGGACGCCCCGGTTCCGGCAAGGAACCCTTGACGAACCGCACGCAGCGCGCAATTCTCAGGACGCGTCGTCACAAGGATCCGAATCCGAGGCATGGATCGACGACGAAGAGGGCAGTATCAACGTGCGTTGAGGGCAGGATGCCGAGGGCGTTGAGAGAGGCGTTGAGCACAACGAGGGTCTTCGAAAACCCGCGCTGGACATCAGTGTGCCAAGTGGCTACACTGACCCTTTGCGCTGCCTGTTAGCTGTCCCCTGCCCGTCACCAGGGGTCTGCCCTCACTTGAGCACAGTCGACCGATACCCCCCGACCTGGGGTTTCCGTCCCTGTGTGCAGGAGAGGGAACGGTACGCGCGTAGTGAGTCCGAGCCCTCGGAAGGACCCCCTCTTGGCCGCCTCGCGCACTGCCTCGACCGCGAATACGAACAACGGCGCCAGCACCGCCCCGCTGCGCATCTCCTTTGCAAAGATCAAGGAGCCCCTCGAGGTTCCGAACCTGCTCGCGCTGCAGACCGAGAGCTTTGACTGGCTGCTCGGCAACACCGCCTGGCAGACTCGGGTCGAGGAGGCTCTGGAGAACGGTCAGGACGTCCCCACCAAGTCCGGTCTGGAGGAGATCTTCGAGGAGATCTCCCCGATCGAGGACTTCTCCGGGTCGATGTCGCTGACGTTCCGGGACCACCGCTTCGAGCCGCCGAAGAACTCGATCGACGAGTGCAAGGAGCGCGACTTCACGTACGCCGCCCCGCTCTTCGTCACCGCCGAGTTCACCAACAACGAGACCGGTGAGATCAAGTCCCAGACGGTCTTCATGGGCGACTTCCCGCTCATGACGAACAAGGGCACCTTCGTCATCAACGGCACCGAGCGTGTCGTGGTGTCTCAGCTGGTCCGTTCCCCCGGTGTCTACTTCGACTCCAGCATCGACAAGACGTCCGACAAGGACATCTTCTCCGCCAAGATCATCCCGTCCCGGGGTGCCTGGCTGGAGATGGAGATCGACAAGCGCGACATGGTCGGTGTCCGCATCGACCGCAAGCGCAAGCAGTCGGTCACCGTGCTGCTGAAGGCGCTCGGCTGGACCACCGAGCAGATCCTTGAGGAGTTCGGCGACTACGAGTCGATGCGCGCCACCCTGGAGAAGGACCACACCCAGGGCCAGGACGACGCGCTGCTCGACATCTACCGCAAGCTGCGCCCGGGCGAGCCCCCCACGCGCGAGGCCGCGCAGACGCTGCTGGAGAACCTCTACTTCAACCCGAAGCGCTACGACCTCGCGAAGGTCGGTCGCTACAAGGTCAACAAGAAGCTGGGTACGGACACCCCGCTGGACGCGGGCATCCTGACCGTCGAGGACATCATCTCGACGATCAAGTACCTGGTGAAGCTGCACGCCGGCGAGACCGAGACCACCGGTGACAACGGCGAGACGGTCGTCGTCGAGACCGACGACATCGACCACTTCGGCAACCGCCGCCTGCGCAGCGTCGGCGAGCTGATCCAGAACCAGGTCCGTACGGGTCTCGCCCGTATGGAGCGCGTCGTGCGCGAGCGCATGACGACCCAGGACGTCGAGGCGATCACGCCGCAGACCCTGATCAACATCCGGCCGGTCGTCGCCTCCATCAAGGAGTTCTTCGGCACCAGCCAGCTGTCGCAGTTCATGGACCAGAACAACCCGCTGTCCGGTCTGACGCACAAGCGCCGTCTGTCGGCGCTGGGCCCCGGTGGTCTGTCCCGTGAGCGGGCCGGCTTCGAGGTCCGTGACGTGCACCCCTCGCACTACGGCCGCATGTGCCCGATCGAGACGCCCGAAGGCCCGAACATCGGTCTGATCGGCTCGCTCGCCTCCTACGGCCGGGTCAACGCGTTCGGTTTCGTCGAGACCCCGTACCGCAAGGTCATCGACGGCCAGGTCACCGACGAGGTCGACTACCTGACCGCCGACGAGGAGGACCGCTTCGTCATCGCGCAGGCCAACGCGCCGCTGACCAGCGACCTCCGCTTCGAGGAGAACCGCGTCCTGGTCCGCCGCCGCGGCGGCGAGGTCGACTACGTCGGCCCCGAGGACGTGGACTACATGGACGTCTCGCCGCGCCAGATGGTGTCGGTCGCGACCGCCATGATCCCCTTCCTCGAGCACGACGACGCCAACCGTGCCCTCATGGGCGCGAACATGATGCGCCAGGCCGTTCCGCTGATTAAGTCGGAGGCCCCGCTCGTCGGTACCGGCATGGAGTACCGCTCCGCCGTCGACGCCGGCGACGTCGTCAAGGCCGAGAAGGCCGGTGTGGTCCAGGAGGTCTCCGCGGACTACATCACCACCGCCAACGACGACGGCACGTACATCACGTACCGCCTGGCCAAGTTCGCCCGCTCGAACCAGGGCACCTCGGTCAACCAGAAGGTCATCGTCAACGAGGGCGACCGCGTCATCGAGGGCCAGGTCCTCGCCGACGGCCCGGCCACCCAGAACGGCGAGATGGCCCTCGGCAAGAACCTGCTCGTGGCGTTCATGCCGTGGGAGGGTCACAACTACGAGGACGCGATCATCCTGTCGCAGCGCCTCGTGCAGGACGACGTCCTCTCCTCGATCCACATCGAGGAGCACGAGGTCGACGCCCGTGACACCAAGCTCGGCCCCGAGGAGATCACCCGGGACATCCCGAACGTCTCCGAGGAGGTCCTCGCCGACCTCGACGAGCGCGGCATCATCCGCATCGGCGCCGAGGTCATCGCCGGCGACATCCTCGTCGGCAAGGTCACCCCGAAGGGTGAGACCGAGCTGACCCCCGAGGAGCGCCTGCTGCGCGCGATCTTCGGTGAGAAGGCCCGTGAGGTCCGTGACACCTCGCTGAAGGTGCCGCACGGCGAGACCGGCAAGGTCATCGGCGTGCGCGTCTTCGACCGCGAGGAGGGCGACGAGCTGCCGCCGGGCGTGAACCAGCTGGTCCGCGTCTACGTCGCGCAGAAGCGCAAGATCACCGACGGTGACAAGCTCGCCGGCCGGCACGGCAACAAGGGTGTCATCTCCAAGATCCTGCCGATCGAGGACATGCCGTTCCTGGAGGACGGCACCCCGGTCGACATCATCCTCAACCCGCTGGGTGTGCCGTCCCGAATGAACCCGGGACAGGTCCTGGAGATCCACCTCGGCTGGCTCGCCAGCCGCGGCTGGGACGTCTCCGGCCTGGCCGACGAGTGGGCCCAGCGTCTGCAGGCCATCGGTGCCGACAAGGTCGCCCCGCGCACCAACGTCGCCACCCCGGTCTTCGACGGTGCCCGCGAGGACGAGCTGGCGGGTCTGCTGCAGCACACCATCCCGAACCGCGACGGCGAGCGCCTGGTGCTCCCGTCCGGCAAGGCACGGCTGTTCGACGGCCGTAGCGGTGAGCCGTTCCCGGACCCGATCTCGGTCGGCTACATGTACATCCTCAAGCTGCACCACCTGGTCGACGACAAGCTGCACGCGCGTTCGACCGGCCCGTACTCGATGATCACCCAGCAGCCGCTGGGTGGTAAGGCCCAGTTCGGTGGCCAGCGGTTCGGCGAGATGGAGGTGTGGGCACTCGAGGCGTACGGCGCCGCCTACGCGCTCCAGGAGCTGCTGACCATCAAGTCCGACGACGTCACCGGCCGCGTGAAGGTCTACGAGGCCATCGTCAAGGGCGAGAACATCCCCGAGCCCGGCATCCCCGAGTCCTTCAAGGTGCTCATCAAGGAGATGCAGTCGCTCTGCCTGAACGTGGAGGTGCTGTCCAGCGACGGTATGTCCATCGAGATGCGCGACACCGACGAAGATGTCTTCCGCGCTGCGGAGGAGCTCGGTATCGACCTGTCCCGGCGCGAGCCGAGCAGCGTCGAAGAGGTCTGACGGGAGTCCGGCGGGCCCCTGACCGACCAGGGGCCCGCCGACCCCCAGGCCCCCGTACAGACCACAGACTTACGACCCTGAGAGGGATTGACGCATAGTGCTCGACGTCAACTTCTTCGACGAGCTCCGGATCGGCCTGGCCACCGCTGACGACATCCGTCAGTGGAGCCACGGCGAGGTCAAGAAGCCCGAGACCATCAACTACCGCACCCTCAAGCCCGAGAAGGACGGACTCTTCTGCGAGAAGATCTTCGGTCCGACCCGGGACTGGGAGTGCTACTGCGGCAAGTACAAGCGCGTCCGCTTCAAGGGCATCATCTGCGAGCGCTGTGGCGTCGAGGTCACCCGCGCCAAGGTGCGCCGTGAGCGGATGGGCCACATCGAGCTGGCCGCTCCCGTCACCCACATCTGGTACTTCAAGGGTGTCCCCTCGCGCCTCGGCTACCTGCTGGACCTGGCGCCGAAGGACCTCGAGAAGGTCATCTACTTCGCGGCGTACATGATCACGTACGTCGACGAGGAGCGCCGTCAGCGCGACCTGCCCTCCCTGGAGGCGCACGTCTCGGTCGAGCGCCAGCAGATCGAGAACCGCCGCGACGCCGACCTCGAGGCCCGCGCCAAGAAGCTCGAGACCGACCTGGCCGAGCTGGAGGCCGAGGGCGCCAAGGCCGACGTGCGCCGCAAGGTGCGCGAGGGTGCCGAGCGTGAGATGAAGCAGCTGCGCGACCGTGCGCAGCGCGAGATCGACCGTCTCGACGAGGTGTGGAACCGGTTCAAGAACCTCAAGGTCCAGGACCTGGAGGGCGACGAGCTGCTCTACCGCGAGCTGCGCGACCGCTTCGGCACCTACTTCGACGGCTCGATGGGCGCCGCCGCGCTGCAGAAGCGCCTGGAGTCCTTCGACCTCGAGGAGGAGGCCGAGAAGCTCCGCGAGATCATCCGCACCGGCAAGGGCCAGAAGAAGACCCGCGCCCTGAAGCGGCTGAAGGTCGTCTCCGCGTTCCTGCAGACCTCCAACAGCCCCAAGGGCATGGTCCTGGACTGCGTCCCGGTCATCCCGCCGGACCTGCGTCCGATGGTGCAGCTGGACGGTGGCCGCTTCGCGACCTCCGACCTGAACGACCTGTACCGCCGTGTCATCAACCGCAACAACCGCCTGAAGCGGCTTCTCGACCTCGGCGCGCCCGAGATCATCGTGAACAACGAGAAGCGCATGCTCCAGGAGGCCGTCGACGCGCTGTTCGACAACGGCCGTCGCGGCCGTCCGGTCACGGGCCCCGGCAACCGTCCGCTGAAGTCCCTCAGCGACATGCTGAAGGGCAAGCAGGGCCGTTTCCGTCAGAACCTGCTCGGCAAGCGTGTCGACTACTCGGCGCGTTCCGTCATCGTCGTCGGCCCGCAGCTGAAGCTGCACCAGTGCGGTCTGCCCAAGGCGATGGCGCTGGAGCTGTTCAAGCCGTTCGTGATGAAGCGCCTGGTCGACCTGAACCACGCGCAGAACATCAAGAGCGCCAAGCGCATGGTGGAGCGCGGCCGCACGGTCGTGTACGACGTCCTCGAAGAGGTCATCGCCGAGCACCCGGTGCTGCTGAACCGTGCTCCCACCCTGCACCGCCTCGGCATCCAGGCCTTCGAGCCGCAGCTGGTCGAGGGCAAGGCCATCCAGATCCACCCGCTCGTGTGCACCGCGTTCAACGCGGACTTCGACGGTGACCAGATGGCCGTGCACCTGCCGCTGTCCGCGGAGGCGCAGGCCGAGGCCCGCATCCTGATGCTGTCCTCGAACAACATCCTCAAGCCGGCCGACGGCCGTCCGGTGACGATGCCGACCCAGGACATGGTCCTCGGTCTGTTCTTCCTCACCACCGACGGCGAGCTGCGTGACACCAAGGGCGAGGGCCGCGCGTTCGGCTCCACGGCCGAGGCGATCATGGCGTTCGACGCCGGCGAGCTGGCGCTGCAGTCGCAGATCGACATCCGCTTCCCGGTGGGCACCATCCCGCCGCGGGGCTGGACGCCGCCGGCCCGCGAGGAGGGCGAGCCCGAGTGGCAGCAGGGCGACTCGTTCCGCCTGCGCACCACCCTGGGCCGCGCGCTGTTCAACGAGCTGCTGCCCGAGGACTACCCGTTCGTCGACTACTCGGTGGGCAAGAAGCAGCTCTCCGAGATCGTCAACGACCTGGCCGAGCGCTACCCCAAGGTCATCGTGGCGGCGACGCTCGACAACCTGAAGGCGGCCGGCTTCTACTGGGCGACCCGTTCCGGTGTCACCGTGGCCATCTCCGACGTCGTCGTTCCCGAGGCGAAGAAGGAGATCGTCAAGGGCTACGAGGCGCAGGACGAGAAGGTCCAGAAGCAGTACGAGCGCGGTCTGATCACCAAGGAAGAGCGCACTCAGGAGCTCATCGCGATCTGGACCAAGGCGACCAACGAGGTCGCCGAGGCGATGAACGAGAACTTCCCCAAGACGAACCCCATCTTCATGATGGTTGACTCGGGTGCCCGAGGAAACATGATGCAGATGCGGCAGATCGCCGGTATGCGTGGTCTGGTGTCGAACGCGAAGAACGAGACCATCCCGCGTCCGATCAAGGCGTCGTTCCGTGAGGGTCTGTCCGTGCTGGAGTACTTCATCTCCACGCACGGTGCCCGTAAGGGTCTGGCGGACACCGCCCTGCGTACCGCCGACTCGGGTTACCTGACCCGTCGTCTGGTGGACGTCTCGCAGGACGTCATCATCCGCGAGGAGGACTGCGGCACCGAGCGCGGTCTCAAGCTGCGGATCGCGGAGCGGGGCGCGGACGGCGTGCTGCGCAAGGCGGACGACGTCGAGACGTCCGTGTACGCGCGCTGCCTCGCCGAGGACATCGTGGTCGACGGGCAGGTGCTGGCCCCGGCCGGCACCGACCTGGGTGACGTCCTCATCGAGGAACTGGTTTCCCGCGGCGTCGAGGAGGTCAAGACCCGTTCGGTGCTGACCTGCGAGTCCGCCGTCGGTACCTGCGCGATGTGCTACGGCCGTTCGCTGGCCACCGGCAAGCTGGTCGACATCGGTGAGGCGGTCGGCATCATCGCCGCCCAGTCCATCGGTGAGCCCGGTACCCAGCTGACGATGCGTACCTTCCACACCGGTGGTGTGGCCGGTGACGACATCACCCAGGGTCTGCCGCGTGTCGTCGAGCTCTTCGAGGCCCGTACCCCGAAGGGTGTCGCCCCGATCTCCGAGGCCTCCGGTCGCGTCCGTATCGAGGAGACCGAGAAGACCAAGAAGATCGTCGTCACCCCGGACGACGGCAGCGACGAGACGGCGTACCCGATCTCGAAGCGTGCCAAGGTCCTGGTGCGCGAGGGCGACCACGTCGAGGTGGGCCAGCAGCTCACCGTGGGTGCCACCAACCCGCACGACGTGCTGCGCATCCTGGGCCAGCGTGCCGTCCAGGTCCACCTGGTCGGCGAGGTCCAGAAGGTCTACAACTCGCAGGGTGTGTCGATCCACGACAAGCACATCGAGATCATCATCCGGCAGATGCTGCGCCGCGTGACGATCATCGAGTCCGGCGACGCCGAGCTGCTGCCCGGCGAGCTGGTCGAGCGCTCCCGCTTCGAGCAGGAGAACCGTCGTGTGGTCCAGGAGGGCGGTCACCCGGCCTCCGGTCGTCCGCAGCTGATGGGTATCACCAAGGCCTCGCTGGCGACGGAATCCTGGCTGTCGGCCGCCTCCTTCCAGGAGACGACCCGAGTCCTGACGGACGCGGCGATCAACGCCAAGTCCGACAGCCTCATCGGCCTCAAGGAGAACGTCATCATCGGTAAGCTCATCCCGGCCGGTACGGGTCTGTCCCGCTACCGCAACATCCGGGTCGAGCCGACCGAGGAGGCCAAGGCCGCGATGTACTCGGCCGTCGGCTACGACGACATCGACTACTCGCCGTTCGGCACCGGCTCCGGCCAGGCCGTCCCGCTGGAGGACTACGACTACGGTCCGTACAACCAGTAAGCGAGCAGCATGAAGGGCGGCCATCCCGGTACGGGGTGGCCGCCCTTCGGCGTGTCCGGACCGCGGCCCCTCTGCTGCTCCTGTGCGGCGGCCGCGCCGTCTTCGCGTACACGGACCGCGTGCGGGCCCGAGCGGCGCTCTGTGCCGCGGTTCTGTAGCTCTGGGGGGCCATTGCGCCGACGGCCTGGATCGCCGGCGGCGGGCCGGCTGCCCTGCTACGGGAACTCGGTGGAGGTGCCGGGGGAGTGACCATGCGCACAGCCCGGGCCTGTCCGGTTGGGGTGGGCCCCATTTGTTTTGACCGCAGCGAATGAGGTAGGTACGCTCAGACCTTGTGCCTGGGGTGTGCCCTGGCTCCTGTGCGTGCCTGTAAACCGTGCGGCGAGTCACGAGCGGCCACCGTAATTCGCGCCCTTTCCGCCTTGCGGCGGGAGTCTGGCGGATTCGACACACCCGACCGCGTGGGTCGGCGACGTTCCAGGTTAGCTGTACCCATCGGCACACAGAAACCGGAGAAGTAGTGCCTACGATCCAGCAGCTGGTCCGGAAGGGCCGGCAGGACAAGGTCGAAAAGAACAAGACGCCCGCACTCGAGGGTTCGCCCCAGCGTCGCGGCGTCTGCACGCGTGTGTTCACGACCACCCCGAAGAAGCCGAACTCGGCCCTCCGCAAGGTCGCGCGTGTGCGTCTGACCAGCGGCATCGAGGTCACCGCTTACATTCCGGGTGAGGGACACAACCTGCAGGAGCACTCCATCGTGCTCGTGCGCGGCGGCCGTGTGAAGGACCTGCCGGGTGTTCGCTACAAGATCATCCGCGGTTCGCTCGACACCCAGGGTGTCAAGAACCGCAAGCAGGCTCGCAGCCGTTACGGCGCCAAGAAGGAGAAGTAAGAATGCCTCGTAAGGGCCCCGCCCCGAAGCGCCCGGTCATCATCGACCCGGTCTACGGCTCTCCTCTGGTGACCTCCCTGATCAACAAGGTGCTGCTGAACGGCAAGCGCTCCACCGCCGAGCGCATCGTCTACGGCGCCATGGAGGGCCTGCGCGAGAAGACCGGCAACGACCCGGTCATCACGCTCAAGCGCGCTCTTGAGAACATCAAGCCGACCCTCGAGGTCAAGTCCCGCCGTGTCGGTGGCGCCACCTACCAGGTGCCGGTCGAGGTCAAGCCCGGCCGCGCCAACACCCTGGCGCTGCGCTGGCTGGTCGGTTACTCCCGCGCCCGTCGCGAGAAGACCATGACCGAGCGTCTCCTCAACGAGCTTCTCGATGCCTCCAACGGCCTCGGTGCGGCCGTGAAGAAGCGCGAGGACACCCACAAGATGGCCGAGTCCAACAAGGCCTTCGCGCACTACCGCTGGTAGTCGCTACCCACATCGAGACCGAGAGAAGACTGAAGCCTTATGGCTACCACTTCACTTGACCTGGCCAAGGTCCGCAACATCGGGATCATGGCCCACATCGACGCGGGCAAGACGACCACCACCGAGCGGATCCTGTTCTACACCGGTGTGTCTTACAAGATCGGTGAGGTCCACGACGGCGCTGCCACCATGGACTGGATGGAGCAGGAGCAGGAGCGTGGCATCACGATCACCTCTGCTGCCACCACCTGTCACTGGTCGCTGGAGAACGTCGACCACACCATCAACATCATCGACACCCCGGGTCACGTCGACTTCACCGTCGAGGTGGAGCGCTCCCTGCGCGTGCTCGACGGTGCCGTGACGGTGTTCGACGGCGTCGCCGGCGTCGAGCCGCAGTCCGAGACGGTGTGGCGTCAGGCGGACCGCTACGGCGTGCCGCGTATCTGCTTCGTCAACAAGCTCGACCGCACCGGTGCCGAGTTCCACCGCTGTGTCGACATGATCTCCGACCGCCTGGGCGCGCAGCCGCTGGTCATGCAGCTGCCGATCGGTGCCGAGGCGGACTTCAAGGGTGTCGTCGACCTGGTGACGATGAAGGCGTTCGTCTGGTCCGCCGAGGCCACCAAGGGCGAGATGTACGACATCGTCGACATCCCGGAGACCCACACCGAGGCGGCCGAGGAGTGGCGCGGCAAGCTGCTCGAGGCCGTGGCCGAGAACGACGAAGAGATCATGGAGCTGTACCTGGAGGGCGAGGAGCCTTCCGTGGAGCAGCTGTACGCCGCGATCCGTCGTATCACCATCGCCTCCGGCAAGGGCACCGGCACCACGGTGACCCCGGTGTTCTGCGGTACCGCGTTCAAGAACAAGGGTGTCCAGCCCCTGCTCGACGCGGTCGTGCGCTACCTCCCCTCCCCGGTTGACATCGAGGCCATCGAGGGCCACGCGGTCAACAACGCGGAGGAGGTCGTCAAGCGCAAGCCGTCCGACGACGAGCCGCTGTCGGCGCTGGCGTTCAAGATCATGAGCGACCCGCACCTCGGCAAGCTCACTTTCGTCCGCGTGTACTCCGGCCGCCTGGAGTCCGGCACCGCCGTGCTGAACTCCGTCAAGGGCCGCAAGGAGCGCATCGGCAAGATCTACCGCATGCACGCCAACAAGCGTGAGGAGATCGAGTCGGTGGGCGCGGGCGACATCGTCGCCGTCATGGGCCTGAAGCAGACCACCACCGGTGAGACGCTCTGCGACGAGAAGAACCCGGTGATCCTGGAGTCCATGGACTTCCCGGCGCCGGTCATCGAGGTCGCGATCGAGCCCAAGTCCAAGGGTGACCAGGAGAAGCTGGGTGTCGCCATCCAGCGTCTCGCGGAGGAGGACCCCTCCTTCCAGGTGCACACCAACGAGGAGACCGGCCAGACCGTCATCGGCGGTATGGGCGAGCTTCACCTCGAGGTCCTCGTGGACCGCATGAAGCGCGAGTTCAAGGTCGAGGCCAACGTCGGCAAGCCGCAGGTGGCCTACCGCGAGACGATCCGCAAGGCCGTCGAGCGCGTCGACTACACCCACAAGAAGCAGACCGGTGGTACCGGTCAGTTCGCGAAGGTGCAGATCGGCATCGAGCCGCTCGAGGGCGGCGACACCTCGTACGAGTTCGTGAACAAGGTGACCGGTGGCCGTATCCCGAAGGAGTACATTCCTTCGGTGGACGCCGGCTGCCAGGAGGCCATGCAGTTCGGCATCCTCGCGGGCTACGAGATGACCGGTGTCCGTGTCATCCTCCACGACGGTGCCTACCACGAGGTCGACTCCTCCGAGCTCGCCTTCAAGATCGCCGGTTCGCAGGCCTTCAAGGAGGCCGCGCGCAAGGCCAGCCCCGTGCTGCTCGAGCCGATGATGGCCGTCGAGGTCACCACGCCCGAGGACTACATGGGTGACGTCATCGGCGACATCAACTCCCGCCGTGGCCAGATCCAGGCCATGGAGGAGCGGGCTGGTGCCCGCGTCGTGAAGGGCCTCGTGCCCCTGTCGGAGATGTTCGGCTACGTCGGCGACCTCCGCAGCAAGACGTCGGGTCGCGCAAGCTACTCGATGCAGTTCGACTCCTACGCCGAGGTTCCGCGGAACGTCGCCGAGGAGATCATCGCGAAGGCCAAGGGCGAGTAACGCACCGCGTAAACACGCCGTAGGCTTGACTCCGGAGCCTCCAGGGGCAAACGTCCGCTATCGCGAGCGTTTGCCCCGGGTTCCGGGCCTTTACAGCAAAGATCACCTGGCGCCGATGAAGTAAGGCGTACAGAACCACTCCACAGGAGGACCCCAGTGGCGAAGGCGAAGTTCGAGCGGACTAAGCCGCACGTCAACATCGGCACCATCGGTCACATCGACCACGGTAAGACGACCCTCACGGCCGCCATTACCAAGGTGCTGCACGACGCGTACCCGGACCTGAACGAGGCCACCCCGTTCGACAACATCGACAAGGCGCCCGAGGAGCGTCAGCGCGGTATCACCATCTCCATCGCGCACGTCGAGTACCAGACCGAGGCGCGTCACTACGCCCACGTCGACTGCCCGGGTCACGCGGACTACATCAAGAACATGATCACCGGTGCCGCGCAGATGGACGGCGCGATCCTGGTGGTCGCCGCCACCGACGGCCCGATGCCGCAGACCAAGGAGCACGTGCTCCTGGCCCGCCAGGTCGGCGTTCCGTACATCGTCGTCGCCCTGAACAAGGCCGACATGGTGGACGACGAGGAGATCCTGGAGCTCGTCGAGCTCGAGGTCCGTGAGCTCCTCTCCGAGTACGAGTTCCCGGGCGACGACGTTCCGGTCGTCAAGGTCTCCGCGCTCAAGGCCCTCGAGGGCGAGCAGCAGTGGGTGGACTCCGTCCTCGAGCTGATGAAGGCCGTCGACGAGTCGATCCCGCAGCCGGAGCGCGACGTCGACAAGCCGTTCCTCATGCCGATCGAGGACGTCTTCACCATCACCGGTCGCGGTACGGTCGTCACCGGCCGTATCGAGCGTGGTGTCCTCAAGGTCAACGAGAACGTCGACATCATCGGCATCAAGACCGAGAAGACCTCCACCACGGTCACCGGCATCGAGATGTTCCGCAAGCTGCTCGACGAGGGCCAGGCCGGTGAGAACGTCGGTCTGCTCCTCCGTGGCATCAAGCGCGAGGACGTCGAGCGCGGCCAGGTCATCATCAAGCCGGGCTCGGTCACCCCGCACACCGAGTTCGAGGCGCAGGCCTACATCCTGTCCAAGGACGAGGGTGGCCGCCACACGCCGTTCTTCAACAACTACCGTCCGCAGTTCTACTTCCGCACGACGGACGTGACCGGCGTGGTGACCCTCCCCGAGGGCACCGAGATGGTCATGCCGGGTGACAACACCGAGATGACGGTGTCGCTCATCCAGCCCGTCGCCATGGAAGAGGGCCTGAAGTTCGCCATCCGTGAGGGTGGCCGCACCGTGGGCGCCGGCCAGGTCACCAAGATCCTGAAGTAAGTTCCGCTTGCTTGAGGGTCAGCACCTGACCTGAGGGGAGGCCCGTACGACTCCGGTCGTACGGGCCTCTTCTGCTTTCCCGGGCCTTCACTGCATGTTCGTCAGCGGGGGGTGGTCGTACGACGCCTCGCACCCGTAGATCTGCAGGCAGTACCCGCGGCCGAAGTTCAGCTCGGTCTGCCCGGACGGCCCCTGGAACATCGGTCCGGTGTACCCGGCGTCCCGGGGCGGGGTATTCGGTGACGGTCTCCGGGTGCAGCACGCAGGGTTCGGGCAGGTAGTCGGCGTTGCCGATCACGGCGGGCCGTGGCGGTGCGGCGAGCGGACCGGTGACGGCGGCCGAGTCGCGCCGGCGCAGCTCCACCCGGGGGAGGTGGCCGGGGCCGTGGTCGAAGGGGCACCACAGCACCTGGAGCAGGTCGGTGCCGGCGGGGCGGGGCAGGGCGGGCACGTCGGCGGCGTATAGCTGGAGCGCCGGCACCATCGGGAGCGGCCCTCCACGGGTATCCGGGTCCGCGCCCGCCCCCGGTCCACGACGGCTTCCTCCGCCTCGGTCAGCAGCGCGGCGCCCGCGGCGCGCGGCCGGGCCCACGCCTCGCGCAGCACGCGCCGGGCCCGTCGTACGTCGTCGGGCGGGGTTCCCCGGTGCCAGGGCCCGGCGTGCTCCGGGCACCCCGGCCACGCCTCCCCGGCCGGCCACAGCAGCGGCCCGCCGAGCGAGCTGTCCGCCGGGGCGGGGGTGCCGGCCCGCGGGTGCAGCCGTACGGCGGTGCGGGCGAGCGGTGCCAGCTCGGGGAAGGGGACGGTGATGTCCAGGGGGCGCGGGGGAGTCGTCCGGGTCATGCCCGGAGGCTAGCGAGCCCTGCCGACCAGGCCGCGGGCGTCTCGGGGGCGTCCCTTACGGGTCTCGAAACTATTCGGTGCGTACGACCCGTTCCCCGGTGCCGTCGCCTCGCCCACTATTTGTCATGCCGCTGAGCAAATAGCGAGGCGCGTGGGACTGGAGGAGTGCCGTATGTCGTCTGCGCACGTCAGCCGTAGGACGGTCCTGGGCGGGACGGTCCTGGGGGCCGGGCTGGCCGCGGTGTCGGGGCCGGTGGCGGGGGCCGCGTCCGGGCCGGGGTCCGGGTCCGGGGCCGTCTCCGGGGAGGGGCTGCGGGTGACGGACCCGGGGTCGTACATCTCGTTCACGGGCGGGGTGTTCTCCCTGGTGGGCGCGCCGGTGGTGGTCAGCCCGGAGGATCACCCCGGAGTCGTACGGGTCGCGGGGGACCTGCGGGACGACCTCGCGCGGGTGACCGGCGTCCGCCCGGGTACGACCATCGGCCGCTTCCCGGTGCTGGTCGGCACGATCGGCCGCAGCCCGCTGATCGACGGCCTGGTCCGCTCCGGCAAGCTCGACGTGACCGGCGTGCGGGGCAAGTGGGAGACCTCGCTCCAGACCGTCGTGGACCACCCGATGCCCGGGGTGGAGCGGGCGTTCGTCATCGCGGGCAGCGATCCGCGGGGCACGATCTTCGGGGCGTACGACGTCTCGTACGGCATCGGGGTCTCGCCCTGGCACTGGTGGGACGACGTGCCGCCGACGCGGCGCAAGCACGTGTGGGTGAAGCCCGGCCGGTTCACCCAGGGGACCCCGGCGGTGAAGTACCGGGGCATCTTCGTCAACGACGAGAACCCGGCGCTCGGCACCTGGGCCCCGGCCTACTTCGGCTCCGGAAAGGCGCCGGGGTTCCCCAACGGCTTCACGGCCGACTTCTACGCGAAGGTGTTCGAGGTCCTGCTGCGCCTGAAGGCGAACTACCTCTGGCCGGCGGTGTGGGGCCGGGCGTTCGCCGAGGACGACCCGGAGAACCACCGCAGGGCCGCCCAGTACGGGATCGTGATGGGCACCTCCCACGAGGCGCCGATGATGCGCGGCATCGAGGAGTGGAACCGGCACGCGGGCTCGGGTACCGACCCCTACGGGGGTACGGGGGAGTGGTCGTACCGCCGCAATCCGGAGGCGATCCGGGCGTACTGGCGCGCGGGCATCCAGCGCATGGTCGACGAGGGCTTCGAGGGCGTCGTCACCCTCGGCATGCGCGGCAACGGCGACACCAGCCTGCCCGACGGCGACGGCATCGAACTGATGCAGCAGATCATCGCCGACCAGCGGAAGATCATCGAGGAGGTGACCGGGAAACCGGCCGCCGAGACGCCCCAGGTGTGGACCCTCTACAAGGAGGTGCAACGCTACTGGGACCGGGGTCTTCGTGCCCCCGACGACGTCACCGTGGTCCTCACGGACGACAACTGGGGAAACATCCGCAAGCACCCGGACGGCCCGCGGACCGGCGGCTACGGCCTGTACTACCACTTCGACTACGTCGGGGCCGGCCGCAACTACAAGTGGGTCGACACCGCGAACCTCCGCAACGTCTGGGACCAGCTCCACCAGGCGCACGCCTACGGGAACCACGGTCTGTGGGTGGTCAACGTCGGCGACCTGAAGGGCAACGAACTGCCGACGGAGTTCTTCCTCGCCTACGCCTGGAACCCGGACCGCCTGCCGCTGGAGCGTCTCGGCGCCTGGGAGGAACGTTACGCCCGGCAGAACTTCGGCGAGGCGCAGGCGAAGGAGATCGCGTCGCTGCTGGCGGAGTACGGCCGGCTCCAGGCCCGCCGCAAGCCCGAGCTGCTGAACCGCCGGATCACTCTTTCCGGTGACAAGGTCGTCTACGACGACCAGCAGACCCCGTACTACTTCGGGCACCGGGAGCTGGAACGGGTCACCGAGGAGTGGCGCGAGCTGGGCCGCCGCGCCGAACGCGTCGAGCGCAGGCTGCCGGAGCGGCTGCGGGACGCGTGGTTCGAACTGGCCGGCTACGAGGTGACGGCGACCGCGAACCTGTACGAGCTGCGGGAGGCGGAGTTCACGAACCTGCTCTACGCGGCGCAGGGCCGGGCCGCGGCGAACGACCGCGCGGCCCGGGCGGAGGCGGGCCTCGCCCGGGACTTCGCCCTCGCCGACCGCTTCAACTCCCGGGTGGCGGACGGCAAGTGGCAGGGCTTCCAGACCCAGCCGCACATCGACTACGGCGATGTGGAGCGCTACGGCCCGAACGCGGGCTGGCAGCAGCCGGAGAAGGACAACGTGGCCATACCCGACGTGCTGTTCCCGGCGGTGCGGCGGATCGAGGTGCCGGAGGCGGCGGAGCTGGGCGTGTCGGTGGACGGCGCGGAGGACGAGGGCGAGTGGTGGCCCGGAGGTTCTTCCGGTACGGCGGCCCTCCCGCCCTTCAGCCCTTACCAGACCCGCCCCCGCCAGTACGTGGAGATCTTCAACCGGGGCCGCACGCCCTTCTCCTACGAGGTGTCGGTCTCGGCGCCCTGGCTGCGGGTGGACCGTCCCCGGGGCCGGGTGGAGAAGCAGGTCCGTCTGGAGGTGGAGGTCGACTGGTCCCGGGCCCCCGAGGGGCGCGCGGAGGCGACCCTGACGGTGCGGGGCGCGGGCGTGTCGGTTCCGGTCCGCTGTGTGGCGGAGCGCCCGTCGGGCGTCCGGGCACGGGGCTTCGTGGAGGCCGGCGGGTACGTGGCGATCGACGCCGAGCACTATGACCGTGCGGTCGGCCAGTGGCGCCGCATCGACGGCATCGGCCGCACGGGGGCGGGCGTGACCCCGTGGCCGGTGACGGCTCCACGCCAGACCCCCGGGGGCTCCACCCCCCACCTGGAGTACGAGGTGACGCTGCTGTCCGCCCCCGGCGAGGTGACGGTCTGGGCGTACCTCTCCCCCCGGAACCCGTCCCTCCCCGGGGTGACGGGGCTGCGCTACGGCGTCTCGCTGGACGACGGCCCGATCCGCACGGTGGACATCACCGAGGGCGCGGACGACGGCCTGCTGAACACGGTGTGGGCCCGTAACACCTCCGACAACATCAACCGCACGGCCACCCGCCACACGGTGACCTCACCGGGCGTCCACCGCCTGAGGTTCTGGATGGTCGACCCGACGGTGGTGGTCCAGCGGCTGCTGATCGACACGGGCGGGCTTCCGGAGCTGTACCTGGGGCCGCTGGAGAGCCGGCGGTTGTGACGACCGTGTAGAGCTGCGTCGGATCCTCCCGGGGTACGACACGGTCCGTCCCCGGGAGACCGGCTCCCCGAACCCTTGGGGGAGTCCCCCTCTCCTTACTCCTGCCCGATGCCGTGCGGTATCCCGGCCAGGGGCCCGGCGCCCAGCGGTACGTCCTCCTGGCGCTCCAGCAGCCCGGAGATGGACACCTCCAGGATCTGGCGGACGACGCCGGCGAAGTCGACGTGCATGGCCGCCACCACCGGATCGTCCGGGTACTCCGCCGTCAGGGCCCGTGACGGCTGGATGTAGGGCCAGGCCGCACTGGCCGCCAGCGAGACGAAGCCCGTCAGCCGGAAGGCGTCCTCCGCGCCGAGCTCGGGAAGGCAGCGGCGGGCCAGCTCGGCCAGGGCGCGGAAACTGCGCAGCGTCGCGTATTTGTGCGCGAGGGCCACCTGGGCCGAGACGTTGCGTTCCAGGACGGCGGCCTGGGCGCTGATGAGGTCGCACAGCACCGGTCGCCGGGCCAGGGACCCGGCCAGCACCCGGGCGAGCCGGTCTCCGCGCTCGCGCGGCGTTCCCTGGACGGGGGTGAGCAGTGCGTCCAGCTCGGTGAGCCAGTCCCGCAGCTCGGCGTCCAGCAGCTGGAGCAGGATCGCCTCGCGTGATTCGAAGTACCGCAGCACGTTCGCCTTGGCCAGGCCCACGCGCCGGCTCAGTTCGTTCAGGCTCAGCTGCGCGACCGGCATCTCGGTCAGCATCCCGGCCGTCACCTCGAGGATGTGCCGCCGCCTCTGAGCGCGCTGTTCGTCACTGCGGGCGCGTTGGAAGTCCACGGGATCAGCGTATTACAGACCGCCGGTCCGTTGATAAGCGACCGGTGGTCCGTTACCGTGGGGACGCCGAGTCAAGATACCGGCGGTACTTAATGGCGGGTGCAGATCGTTCCCGGAACCGAGCCCGCCGGACGAGCGAACTCCTCCCTTCCCGCACAGCCGCCCCCGCACCCCGCTGCGGAGCCCTCCCGAAAAGAACTGACATGTACGACTACGAGCACTTCTCCATCGACGGCCAGTGGCAGAAGCCGGCCGGTGCCTTGATGACCGACGTGGTTTCCCCGTCCACCCAGGAGGTCGTCGGCCGGGCGCCGCTGGGCGTCACCGACGACATCGACCGGGCCGTCGACGCGGCGCGCCGGGCGTTCGACCAGGGCCCGTGGCCGCGGATGTCACCGGGCGAGCGGGGCGTGATCCTGCGCCGGCTGGCGGAGAACCTGACCGCGTCCGGAGAGGCGATCGCCGATGTGATGACCGACGAGGTCGGCACCACGCGCGCCAACAACCTGTGGATCGGCCAGGCGGGCGCCGGCCTGCTCCGGTACTACGCCGACATGGCCGAGAGGGACGGCATGGAGGAGGTGCGGACCGGTCTGACCGGAACCGAGTTCACCGTGCGCCACGAGCCGGTCGGTGTGGTCGCCGCGATCGTGCCGTGGAACAGCCCGCTGTTCCTGTTGCTGGCCAAGGTCGCTCCGGCGCTGGCGGCCGGCTGCACGGTCGTCGCCAAGGCGCCCGAGGAGACACCGCTGGAGTTCTACTTCCTGGCCGAAGCGGCGCTGGCGGCCGGCCTGCCGGCCGGTGTGCTGAACATCGTGGCCGCCGACCGCCGGGTCAGCGAGTACCTGGTGCGCCACTCCGGCATCGACAAGGTGTCCTTCACCGGCAGCACGCGCGCGGGGCGCACGATCGGCTCCATCTGCGGCAACGACCTCAAGCGCGTGAGCCTGGAGCTGGGCGGGAAATCCGCGGCCGTCGTCCTGGACGACGCGAATTTGGACACGGTGGTCCAATACGCACTGGCGGGTGGCATCGTGCCCAACAACGGCCAGGCGTGCATGGCACTCACCCGCATCCTGCTGCCGCGCGCCCGCTACGAGGAGTTCGCCCAGGCCATCACCTCCGCCGTCAGGACGCTGAAGGTCGGCGACCCGTGGGACGAGGACACACAGATCGGTCCGCTGATCTCCGAGCGGCAGCGGGACCGCGTCGAGGGCTACATCGCCGCCGGTCTCGCCGAGGGCGCGCGCATCACCACCGGCGGCGGCCGCCCGGAGGGGCTGGAGCGCGGCTGGTACGTGGAACCGACCGTCTTCACCGGCGTCGACAACGGCATGACGATCGCCCAGGAGGAGATCTTCGGCCCGGTGCTGGCGCTGATCCCGCACGACGGTGACGACGACGCCGTCCGCCTGGCCGACGACTCGGCCTACGGTCTGGGCGGAGCGGTCTTCAGCGAAGACGCGGAGCGGGCCTTCGCGGTCGCCCGGGCGGTGCGCACCGGCACCATGGGCGTCAACGGCTACGCGCCGGACTTCGGTGCGCCGGGCGGCGGCTTCAAGGCGTCGGGCATCGGCCGCGAGATGGGCGAAGAGGGTCTGGCCGGTTACCGCGAGACCAAGACCATCTACGGGGTGGCCCCGGCCCGCGACTGAGCACCGCGTGCACCGGGGGAGCACCGCCCGGCCACTTATGAACCCGTCCTGGGGCTGTCCCTTCTCACTTGTCAGTCGGTGCGGGGCGGGGGATCGGCTCGTGCCCGTGGTCGGCCTGCGTGCTCATGTCGTCGTCCCGTAGAGCGGCAGGCCCTGGGTCGGGATCGTCCAGTCGGCGATGGTCACGTCCTCGCCGTAGACGAAGTCCTTCCGGGTGGCGTAGCGCGGGCCGGCCGGGGTGGGGTGGATGTCCGTGAAGACGGCGCCGGTGCCGGTGCGCGGGTCGAAGACCGCGTAGACGGGGATGCCCATCAGGGCGTAGTCGCGGACCTTGCCCACCCAGTCGTTGTCCGGGTTGGAACGGGAGACGATCTCGATGGCGGCGAGGACGGTACGGGGGTCGATGGAGCCTTCGGTATCGAGGTCTTCCCAGGCGATCACCATGACGTCGGGGTGTCGCAGGATCGCCTCGGGCTCGTCCTCCACGTCCGGTGTGCCGTTGTGGGCCAGCAGGTCGTCCGGCATCACCTTCTCCAGGCGACGGCTGACGCGCGCGGCCGTGACCTCGTGCGGCCCACCCGGCGACATCATGTCGTGAACGATCCCTTCCTTGGTGATCTCGAATTTCCCCGGGAGGGCGTCATCCATCGACTGAACGACATCCCGCATGGTCCGGTACAGGTGGGTGGCGCTCTGCCGGGGGCCGTCCGGTGCGATGGTCATGGCGCCCGCTCCTCGTCTGTGCCCGGGGTCAAGGATCGTCGCTTTCATGCTAGGCGGCCTCCAGGAGAAGGGTCCGGCAGTCTCGGCAGTGGCCCGGAGCCGGGGCCCGGAAGGCCCGGTCGCAGGATTCGCAGGTCTGGAGGGGGTGGCGGACCGGAGGGGGTGGTTCGGGGGTGCGGTACGGCGGGAGGGGCGGGAGGTTGGCCGTGAGGCGGTGGGCCAGGAGGGCGGCCGGGCGGGTCAGGGGGTCCGGTGGGAGGTTGCCGGTCAGGGCCTCGTGTACCGCCGTGGGGGTGAGGTCGCGCTCCAGCCAGGCCGCGACCCCCGGTGCCAGGTGTTCGGCCTCCGTGGCGGAGAGAAGCAGGCGGGGGTCCCCGCGGCGCAGGCCGGCGAGGACGTCCGTGGCCACGCGGAGTAGCTCCGGGGAGGAGTACGCGGGCTTCGGTACCGCCGGGAGGGCCGTACGGCGGGGCTGCTGCTGCTGCCGCCGTCGGGGTGCGGGTGGTTCCTCGGCGCGGCGGCCCGGCTGGTTGCAGGAGACCGTGCGGGTGACGATCCGGCCGCCGGGGACCCGGGTGCGTTCGCGGCGCAGATAGCCGTGGGCCTCCAGCTCCCGCAGCGCCGCCGCGATGCGGATCGCGCCCTCCGGGAAGCGGGCGGCCAGGGTCTTGATGTCGACGCGGGCGCCGGGCGGCAGCGACTGGATGTGGCACGCCAGACCGATCGCCAGCAGCGACAACTCCGCGTGCTGGACGAGGTGGTTGCCGATCACCGTGAAGCGGGTGGTGTGCCGGGTGTGGTCGTGGACGAGCCAGCCGGTGTGATGGTTCCGCCGGTTCGGGTGGTTGTTTGCGGTTACGCGGGACTGGGCGTGCGGAGGCGCGCTAGGGTCCTCGATATCCATCGGGAAGTTAGTGCCTTCCTCGGTGGTCAGGCCCTCGCACTGGGATCGCTACTCCCGGCGAGGGCCGACTCATGTCGGCAGGTCTGTCGCGCTGAGCGTAGGACAGACAACCGGCCCCAAATCCAGCCAAGTTGGCGTTGTTCACCCTCGCGGGTGAGTTTGCGCCGTGGGCGGGAGGGGTGGGGCTTGGTGGGGTCCTTTCACCCCGGTGTTCCTTGGGGAGTGACCGCCCGCGTCACCGGAGCACGGTCCGCCGGGTCCCGGTGCGGCAGGGTCACCTCGGCCCACACCGTCTTGCGCGGGCGACGGCCCACGGCCACGCCCCACTTGTCGGCCAGCGCCTCCACGAGGAGGAGCCCGCGCCCGGACTCCCCTTCCTCGCTCGGGAGCCGCAGCCGGGGGAAGCGGTCGTCGCGGGTGTCGGTGACCTCGATGCGGAGCGTGTGTCCGACGACGTAGATCAGGAGCTGGAAGTCCCGGCCGGGTACGCGACCGTGCGTGACGGCGTTCGCGGCCAGCTCGGCGACGATCTGCGTCACCTGCTCCACCGGCAGCCCCCACGACCGCAGATGCTGTTCGGCGAGCAGCCGGGCGAGTCGGGCACCACGGGGTGTGGGGGACAGCCGGATGTCGAAGGTGGGGATGTGGCCGGTGGGGTGGTTTTCAGGGGCACCCATTTCTTGGTTCACATCACAGAGCGTGGCGAAGCCTGGTTCCGTAGGGGAGTGACAACGCCTGTACGTACAGTCACTGTCTCCCGATTTGTCTCGGCTGTCTCGGCTGTCTCCGGCGTTGTACGGGTAAAGCTGCGCGCCGAAGGAGGAGCCATGGGTGACGGTGTGGACGAGGCCGGTTGGGACGTCGAGCCGGGCGACGAGATCGAGCCGGTGGTCCAGGCGGTGGGCCGACTGCTCAGGGTCTGCCGGGAGTCGGCCGGCGTGAGTGTCCCGGAGCTGGCGGAGGCCTTGGGCTACGGCGAGGACATGATCCGCAAGATCGAACGCGGGGTGCGTATCCCGAGGCCGGAGTTCCTGGATAGCGCGGACACGTTCCTGAAGGCCCAGGGGCATCTACGGGCCTTCCGGGAGGACATGAGGAAGGCGCGGTATCCGAAGAAGGTACGGGCGTTGGCAGAGCTGGAGGGGCGGGCGGTGGAGATGCTGCTCTACAGCAACCACAACATCCATGGGCTGTTGCAGACGGAGGAGTACGCGCGAGCACTGCTTCGCACTTGGCGCCCGGCATACTCGCCCGACCAGTTGGAGCGCATGGTGGGTGCACGGATGGCCCGCAAGTCCGTCTTCGACCGCTCGCCCGTACCAGAGATCAGTTTCGTTCAGGAAGAGGTGACGCTGCGGCGCCCGGTTGGCGACACAATGGTGCTGCGCCGTCAGCTCGAACACATGCTGGAGGTTGCCCAGTTGCCGTTCGTGGAGCTTCAGGTGATGCCGACGGTCCGTGCGAACCATCCCGGTACGGGCGGTCGTATCCAGGTGCTGAAGTTTGCTGACGGTACGGGATTGGGCCGCACCGACGGCGACTTCTCAGGCCGCCCCGTCTCGACCCCGAGGCAGCTCCGCATCCTCGACTTGCGCTATGGCATCATCCGGTCGCAGGCGCTCCCTCCAGAGGAGTCTCTGGACATCATCGAGAAAGCGCTGGGAGAACTATGAGCACCCCGGAACTCCGCTGGTTCAAGAGCAGCTACAGCAGCAGCAGTAACGGCAACGACTGCATCGAGGCGGCTCTCACCTGGTCCAAGAGCAGCTACAGCGACAGCAGCAACGGCAACGACTGCCTCGAATTCGCCCCCACCCCCACCACCATCCACGTCCGCGACTCCAAGAACACCGACGGCCCCTGCCTCACCGTCGCCCCGGCCGCCTGGGCCGACTTCCTGACGTACGCCGTGGGTCGGTGAGCCGGTTTGGCGATACAGAACCCCCACCCGTGGGGACAGCCGTACGCCGGCCCGCCGCCCGTGCCGCCGAGCATCCCGGCCAGGGACCTGCGGCCGCGGCGCGTCTGGTACCTGGTCGCCGCGCTGCTGGGGATCGTGCTGGCCGCTGTCGGGGCCGTCTTCCTGGTGGTGACGGTGAAGGACACGGTCCACTCGATCGACACGGACCGGAGTTTCTCCAACGGTGAGTCGCGGACGTTCCGCTTCGTGGAGGGGGAGACCAAGGCGATCTACGTCTCCCAGGCCGGGCGGGCCCATGTCGAGTGCCGGATCCCGGAGATGCGGTCCGGGTCGATGACCCAGCCGGACAGCACGTTCCGCGTCACCACGGGGTCCCGCACCTGGGAGCGGGTCTTCGAGGTGAAACCCGGCAGCAGCGGCGACTACTCCCTCACCTGCACCTCTGAGGTGCAGGCCGAGTTCGCGCTGGGGGACAAGCCCCAGGTGGGGTCCACGATCGGCAGCATCGCCGCCGGAATCGGCTGTCTGCTCGCCGCGTTCTTCGCGTCCGCGACGATCGTCGTCGTCACCGCCGTCCGCCGCAGCCGCCACCGCCGTCGGCTCACGGCAGCCTGGGCCCGGCCGCCGCAGTGGGGGCCGCCCCCGTCCGGCCCGGTCTCCTAGCCGTACGGCCGACGCGTCGGGCGGGTCACAGATCAACATCCCCGCCCCGCAGGCGCCACGATGATCGCTACCCTGGCAGGTGCACAACACCACCTGGAACGGGGGCAACGCGTTGTGACTGGCGCACCAGGAGAACAGGGCACAACAGGGGCGGTGGCCCAGCCCGCGGGGATGCGGCTGAACCACCTGGCCGATCCCGGGGGCGGCGGTGCCGCGGGCGGGCGCCTCACGTCGTCGTCCGCCGAGAAGCAGGCCGCCGCGAACTCGATCGAGCGGGACATCGAGCCGGGCACGCGCACGGCGGGGGCCTGGGCGGACGGCGAGACGGACGCGGCGGTGAAGGCGTTCGGCGCGAAGGACGGCGACGGCTGGCTGACGTCCAAGGCCGTGCAGACGATGCACAAGACGTGGGGTGAGCAGGTCAAGAACCTGATGACCCTCCTGGCGCAGGACAAGGGGGCGCTGCGGGCCGCCGACACCACCTTGCAGGGCACCGACGCCGGGGTCGGCGCGGCGACGCGCAGACCGTCGGTGTTCGACCAGTACTCGCCGCCGCCGCAGCACTGACTTCGCTCGATCCGACTCACAGGCATCGCATTCAACGGGGACCCATGCCGACGTACCACGAAGTCATGACGACCGACCTGTCCACGCTCACCACGGCGGCCGACCGCTGGGACGGGATGGCGAAACAGTTCCACGACCAGGAGACGGCGTACGCGAAGAGCGTGCACGGCATCACCCTCGGTTCGTCCTGGATGGGGTTCAGCGGGGACGTCGCCCAGAAGCGCCTCGGCGACACGCTGAAGGAGTTCCAGAAGGCCCAGGTGGAGGCCAAGGCCATCGCCTCGCTCCTGCGGGACGCGCACACCCGTTTCGTGGACCTGCGCAAGAAACTGGAGTCGGCCCGGGACGACGCCGTCGACCAGGGGATGAAGGTGTCGGACCAGGGCGTCGTCTCGTACGACACGTCGAAGCTCAGTGCCGGGGACCACCAGGCCCTCGCGCACGACCCCGACTACCAGGAGAGCGTCCGCAAGGCCGTGGCCTCCTGGCAGGCCCACATCGACCAGTGCGTGAAGAACGTGGACACGGCCGACCAGGACGTCCAGTTCGCCCTCCAGACCGTGGTGGCCGACACCGACATCACCGACGGCACGATGAACGGCTTCAACGGCACGGCGCACGGGGACCTGAGCACGTACCACGCCCCCGGACCGGCCAAGGACGGCAAGGCCCGGACGGAGACCGACGGGTGGCAGTGGCACGGCGAGGGCAAGGGCTCGGGGCCCGACGCCGGAGTCAGCGTGAGCGGCCCGAAGTACGGCAAGGAGGGGACGGCCAAGGCATACGCGGACCTCGACCACATCACCGGGGAGGGCACGCTCTCCAACGGCGACTTCAAGCTCGCCATGGTGGGTGATCTCGTGGTGGGCGCCCGGGCGTCGGCGTCCGGTGCCATGACCGACAAGGGCATATCCGGGTCCGCCGAGGTGTCCGCGGGAGCACGGGCCCTCGTGGAAGGGCGGGCCGAGTACGGCTACCTCGGCGCCGGCTACCTGCGCGGTACCGGGTTCGACGGTGCCGAGGCCCAGGCGAGTGCCGGTGTGGGACTGGAGGGCCTCAACGCCGGCGCGAAGGCGTTCGCCGGGGGCAAGGCCGGCGGCGCGGCGGGAGGCGAGGTCGCGGGGATCGGCGCCGGTGCCACGGCCGAGGGATGGGCCGGTGCGGGTGCGGAAGCCAAGTTGACGTTCGGCAAGGGCGACGACGGTAAGTTCCATGTCGGTACCAAGGTGGGCCTCGCTGTCGGACTCGGTGGCTCCGTCGGCGCCGAGTTCACCGTCGACCCGGACAAGGTGGGCGAGGCCGCGGGCGACGCGGCCGACGCCCTGGGGGACGTGGTCGATTTCGCCGGTGACGCCGCGGGCTCGATCAAGCACGGCTTCACCAGTCTGTTCTGATGGGCCACCCCGTGGAAGGAACGACTCCCATGCCCTCGACCCTGCCGGTACCGATCGAATTCAGGCTGCCGGACGGCTGGCGGCCGGCACCTCCGGACGAGGTCGGCGCCTCCACCGCCGCCTTCGTCGCGCTCCACCCCGGGCCGGACTCCGGGTTCACCGCCAACATCACCATCGACGGCGAGTTCCGGGCCGACGGGAGCCTGACCGAGTCCGCCGACGAGTCGGTCCAGCGCTTGCAGGCAGTGGCCGGCCCGGTGGTGGTGGTGAGCCGTCGCGAGACCGGCACCGACGCCGCGCCCGCCCTGACGCAGCGGCTGACGTTCACGGCCGTCGTGGACGGGGCGCGCCGTGACCTCGTCCAGTCCCAGGTGCACCTGGCCCTCCTGGACACCGGGAATCCGCACAGGCAGGCGGTGATCCGGGCGTACCTGACCGCCACCACGACGCAGCACGACGCCGTTCTCCCGGACTTCCAGGAGTTCGTGCGCTCCATCCGCCCGGACACGGGAAGGTGATCACATGGGCCTGCGAGACCTGTTCACCGGCACCAGGCACCCCGACCGCGGCGTCCCGCCCCGGTCCGCCGACGAGGTCCGCGCCGCCCTGCTCGCCGTCGGCGGGCCGGACGCGCCGTACGTCGTGCGGGAGGGGCTCGCCGACGGGGCCGATCTGGTCGCCGAATGGCGCATCCGGGACCCCGCCTGGCACACCTTCTTCGCCCGGACCCAGGTCAGCCGCGCCTTCGAGGTCCGGATGCGCCTGGTCCCGGAGAACCGGGAGGTGCGCGCCCTCGACCGGGAGTGGGAGGTCACCTGGGCCGGCGGGACGCCCAAGCTGGTGCTGTCGGCCGAGCGGTCCCGCGGGCAGGTCAAAACCGTGTCCCGGCGCTGGACGGTCGAGCGGGGCGACGACGGCAGGATCAGGGCGACGGAAGACTTCCACTTCGACACCGCCGAGCTGAAGACGCCTTTGCAGGAGGCTGTCCTCGGCGCGGGGTGGACCTGGCGCGGGGCACTGTTCAAGCTCTGATCCGCTCGCGGTCCCGGTGGTGCAGGACCGCCAGGGCGTAGGCGACCCGGGTGTCCAGGTGCCGGGGAGCGTGACGGTAGGTCCTGCTCAGGCCCCGGTGGTCCAGGATCGTGCCGGTGCCGGGGGCGCGCCAGCGGACGCGGGCGGGGCGGCCGAAGGTGAAGTCGTCCGGGCTGCCGTCGAAGAACGAGTACACCGTCGCGCAGACCACCCAGAGGAGCCAGGCGGGCGCGGTGACCACGTAGAGCAGCCAGGCGTACCAGGTGCCGGCCTTGCCAGTGATGTGCACCTGCTGACCGGCGAGCCGCGCGGTCCAGCGGGTCCGGCGGGGCCAGGGCAGGAGGCGGCCGGGGCGGCGGGTGACGCGGGCCAGGGGAGTGCCGTCGGGCGCGTGGACGTCGTGGGCGTCCGGACCGGCGGGGGTGAGGGAACACAGCGGGCGGTCGTCCGGGGCGGTGTGGATCCAGAGCGGGCGTCCGGCCGTACGGGAGGCGTAGACCCGGGCCAGCGGCGCGTTCCCGGAGCGGTGGGAGACCGTCGAGACCAGCTCCCTGTCGGAGGCGGGCAGCGGTACCGGGTTGTCCGCCGAGATCCGGAAGGCGTACGGGGTGATGTCGTGCACACGGTCATCTTCGGTGCCGGTGATCTCGTACCGGAAGCCGCGGTGCGCCGCACCGGCACTCCGGTTTGACCTACGTCACCTTCGGGGTAATCTCTTCGGCCCGATTGGCACAGCGGCCGCCCCATATGGCAGACTGTCCGAGTTGCTCGGTCGAGTGTTGATGCTGCGCGCCTCCCGCCGGGAGGACCGGAAGCGAGTCCCACAGTACTCGTCGTCCTAACTGCCCTCGGGCAGCACTGGGGCGGACGTACGGGAATCTTCCGGGAAGTGTGAGCGCGATACCGGCCAGGCGCCCGGTGGGCCCCAGGTCCCCGGTCCGCGGTTCCGGAAGGGCCGTGTCAATCCCGCAGGGATGTTCGGACAAGGGACATCCATGTCAGCGGGAGCGCGACACGCCCGACCGCGTGGGTCGGAGGAGCAAGGGTCACCCAGAAGAAACACCGGGTTCCAGAGCGTTAGAGAGACAGGACTACTGAGTAGCCATGGCGGGACAGAAGATCCGCATCCGGCTCAAGGCCTACGACCACGAGGTCATCGACTCTTCGGCGAAGAAGATCGTCGAGACGGTGACTCGCACTGGTGCGTCGGTCGCGGGCCCGGTGCCGCTGCCCACTGAGAAGAACGTGTACTGCGTCATCAAGTCGCCGCACAAGTACAAGGACTCGCGCGAGCACTTCGAGATGCGCACGCACAAGCGCCTGATCGACATCCTCGACCCGACCCCCAAGACCGTTGACTCTCTGATGCGACTCGACCTCCCGGCCGGTGTCGACATCGAGATCAAGCTCTGAGGCTGGTGGGCTGAGAATGGCTAAGCAGATCAAGGGCATCCTGGGCGAGAAGCTCGGCATGACGCAGGTGTGGGACGAGAACAACCGTGTTGTTCCGGTCACCGTCGTCAAGGCCGGCCCCAACGTCGTGACCCAGGTTCGTACGAACGACGTCGACGGCTACGAGTCGGTCCAGATCGCCTTCGGCGAGATCGACCCGCGCAAGGTGAACAAGCCCCTCAAGGGTCACTTCGCCAAGGCCGACGTCACCCCCCGTCGCCACCTCGTCGAGATCCGCACCGCGGACGCCTCCGAGTACACGCTGGGCCAGGAGATCACCGCTGAGGTGTTCGAGGCCGGCGTGAAGGTCGACGTCACCGGCAAGAGCAAGGGCAAGGGCTTCGCCGGTGTCATGAAGCGTCACAACTTCGGTGGCCTCGGCGCCGGTCACGGCACCCAGCGCAAGCACCGCTCGCCCGGTTCCATCGGTGGCTGCGCCACCCCGGGCCGTGTGTTCAAGGGCCTCCGCATGGCGGGTCGCATGGGCAACGAGCGGGTCACCACCCAGAACCTGACCGTCCACGCCGTTGACGCGGAGAAGGGTCTGCTGCTCATCAAGGGCGCGGTTCCCGGTCCGAACGGCGGCCTCGTCCTGGTCCGCACCGCGGCCAAGGGGGCCTGAGGTAACCGATGAGCACTGTTGACATCCTTTCGCCGGCGGGCGAGAAGGCCGGTTCCGTCGAGCTCCCCGCGGAGATCTTCGACGCCAAGGTCAGCGTCCCGCTGATCCACCAGGTCGTCGTCGCGCAGCTGGCCGCTGCCCGCCAGGGCACGCACAAGACCAAGACCCGCGGTGAAGTCCGTGGTGGCGGCAAGAAGCCGTACCGCCAGAAGGGCACCGGTCGCGCCCGCCAGGGTTCGACCCGCGCGCCGCAGTTCGCCGGTGGTGGCGTCGTGCACGGTCCCGTGCCGCGTGACTACTCGCAGCGGACCCCGAAGAAGATGAAGGCCGCCGCCCTGCGCGGTGCCCTCACCGACCGGGCGCGTCACAACCGCATCCACGTCGTCTCCGGCGTGGTCGAGGGTGACATCTCCACGAAGGCCGCGAAGAGCCTGTTCGGCAAGATCTCGGAGCGCAAGAACCTGCTCCTGGTCGCCGAGCGCTCCGACGAGGCCGCGTGGCTGTCCGCCCGCAACCTGCCCCAGGTCCACATCCTGGAGCCGGGCCAGCTGAACACGTACGACGTTCTCGTCTCGGACGACGTGGTCTTCACCCAGGCCGCTTTCGAGTCCTTCGTCGCCGGCCCGAAGGCCAACGACACCGAAGGGAGCGAGGTCTGATGGCCATCCGTCACCCCGCTATCGCCTCGAAGGCCGCCAAGGCCGCCAAGGCCGCGCGCGTCGCCAAGGCGCGTCGTCACGCCGCCGAGGGCAAGAACACCGTCGAGACCCCGCTGAGCAAGTCCTTCACGGACCCCCGTGACGTGCTGCTCAAGCCGGTCGTCTCCGAGAAGAGCTACGCGCTCCTCGACGAGAACAAGTACACGTTCATCGTCGCCCCGGGCGCCAACAAGACCCAGATCAAGCAGGCCGTCCAGGCGGTCTTCGACGTCAAGGTCACCGGGGTCAACACGATCAACCGCCAGGGCAAGCGCAAGCGCACGAAGACCGGCTTCGGTCAGCGTGCCGGCAGCAAGCGCGCGATCGTGACCCTCGCCGAGGGCGACCGTATCGACATCTTCGGCGGTCCGACCGCCTAAGGGCGGTCCGGATCGTCCGATATCGGACGAGGACTGAGAAATGGGAATCCGCAAGTACAAGCCGACTACGCCGGGCCGTCGTGGCGCCAGCGTTGCCGACTTCGTCGAGGTCACGCGGTCCACGCCGGAGAAGTCGCTGGTCCGTCCCCTGCACAGCAAGGGCGGCCGTAACAACGCCGGTCGTGTGACCGTTCGCCACCAGGGTGGCGGACACAAGCGCGCCTACCGAGTGATCGACTTCCGTCGTCACGACAAGGACGGCGTGCCGGCGAAGGTCGCGCACATCGAGTACGACCCCAACCGCACCGCGCGCATCGCGCTGCTGCACTACGCCGACGGCGAGAAGCGCTACATCCTCGCCCCGCGCAACCTGCACCAGGGCGACACCGTGGAGAACGGTCCCGGGGCCGACATCAAGCCGGGCAACAACCTGGCCCTCCGCAACATCCCGGTCGGTACCACGATCCACGCGATCGAGCTCCGTCCCGGTGGCGGTGCCAAGTTCGCCCGCTCCGCGGGTGCCTCCGTGCAGCTGCTCGCGAAGGAGGGCGCCTACGCCCACCTGCGCATGCCGTCCGGTGAGATCCGTCTGGTCGACGTGCGCTGCCGCGCCACCGTCGGCGAGGTCGGCAACGCCGAGCAGTCGAACATCAACTGGGGCAAGGCCGGCCGTAAGCGGTGGCTGGGCGTTCGCCCGACCGTCCGTGGTGTGGTCATGAACCCGGTCGACCACCCGCACGGTGGTGGTGAGGGCCGGACCTCCGGTGGCCGCCACCCTGTGTCCCCGTGGGGCAAGAAGGAAGGCCGTACTCGTTCGCCCAAGAAGGCGTCGAACAAGTACATCGTCCGCCGCCGCAAGACGAACAAGAAGCGCTAAGGACGGGTTGAGATGCCTCGTAGCTTGAAGAAGGGGCCCTTCGTCGACGACCACCTGATGAAGAAGGTGGACGCCCAGAACGATGCCGGCACCAAGAACGTCATCAAGACCTGGTCCCGTCGCTCGATGATCGTCCCGGCCATGCTCGGCCACACGATCGCGGTGCACAACGGCAAGACCCACATCCCGGTGTTCGTCACCGAGGCGATGGTCGGCCACAAGCTCGGCGAGTTCTCGCCGACGCGCACCTTCCGGGGTCACGTCAAGGAAGACCGGAAGTCGAAGCGCCGCTAGTAGCGGATCGCATTCAGACACGTAAGTAACTCTGAAGGGACAACCATGGAAGCCAGGGCACAGGCGCGGTACATCCGCGTGACGCCCATGAAGGCCCGCCGTGTGGTGGACCTCATCCGTGGCATGAACGCCACGGAGGCCCAGGCTGTTCTGCGATTCGCTCCGCAGGCAGCCTCCGTGCCCGTCGGCAAGGTGCTCGACAGCGCCATCGCCAACGCCGCGCACAACTACGACCACACCGATGTCGACAGCCTCTTCGTTTCCGAGGCCTACGTCGACGAGGGCCCGACCCTGAAGCGGTTCCGGCCGCGCGCCCAGGGCCGTGCCTACCGGATCCGCAAGCGGACCAGCCACATCACCGTGGTCGTCAGCAGCAAGGAAGGAACCCGGTAATGGGCCAGAAGGTAAACCCGCACGGGTTCCGGCTCGGTGTCACGACCGACTTCAAGTCGCGTTGGTACGCCGACAAGCTGTACAAGGACTACGTCAAGGAAGACGTCGCCATCCGTCGGATGATGACGTCCGGCATGGAGCGCGCCGGCATCTCCAAGGTGGAGATCGAGCGCACCCGTGACCGCGTCCGCGTGGACATCCACACCGCTCGCCCGGGCATCGTCATCGGCCGCCGCGGCGCCGAGGCCGACCGCATCCGCGGTGACCTGGAGAAGCTGACCGGCAAGCAGGTCCAGCTCAACATCCTCGAGGTCAAGAACCCGGAGACGGACGCTCAGCTGGTGGCCCAGGCCGTCGCCGAGCAGCTGTCCTCCCGCGTCTCCTTCCGTCGGGCCATGCGCAAGAGCATGCAGTCCGCCATGAAGGCCGGCGCCAAGGGCATCAAGATCCAGTGCGGTGGCCGCCTCGGCGGCGCCGAGATGTCCCGCTCGGAGTTCTACCGCGAGGGCCGCGTGCCCCTGCACACGCTCCGCGCGAACGTTGACTACGGCTTCTTCGAGGCCAAGACGACCTTCGGCCGCATCGGCGTGAAGGTCTGGATCTACAAGGGCGACGTCAAGAACATCGCCGAGGTCCGCGCCGAGAACGCTGCCGCCCGTGCGGGTAACCGCCCGGCCCGCGGTGGCGCCGACCGCCCGGCCCGTGGTGGCCGCGGTGGCGAGCGGCGCGGTCGCAAGCCGCAGCAGGCTGCCGGTGCCGAGGCCCCCAAGGCCGAGGCCCCCGCGGCTGCCGCTCCGGCTGAGAGCACCGGAACGGAGGCCTGACCGAAATGCTGATCCCCCGTAGGGTCAAGCACCGCAAGCAGCACCACCCGAAGCGCAACGGTATGTCCAAGGGTGGAACGCAGGTTGCGTTCGGCGAATACGGCATCCAGGCGCTGACCCCGGCCTACGTCACGAACCGCCAGATCGAGGCGGCCCGTATCGCGATGACCCGCCACATCAAGCGTGGCGGCAAGGTCTGGATCAACATCTACCCGGACCGTCCCCTCACCAAGAAGCCGGCCGAGACCCGCATGGGTTCCGGTAAGGGTTCCCCGGAGTGGTGGATCGCGAACGTCAAGCCCGGACGTGTGATGTTCGAGCTGTCGTACCCCAACGAGAAGATCGCCCGTGAGGCGCTGACCCGTGCGGCCCACAAGCTGCCGATGAAGTGCCGGATCGTCAAGCGCGAGGCAGGTGAAGCGTGATGTCGGCCGGTACCAAGGCGTCCGAGCTGCGCGAGCTGGGCAACGAGGAGCTTCTGGCGAAGCTCCGCGAGGCCAAGGAAGAGCTGTTCAACCTCCGCTTCCAGGCGGCCACGGGTCAGCTCGAAAACCACGGTCGGCTGAAGGCCGTCCGTAAGGACATCGCGCGGATCTACACCCTGATGCGCGAGCGCGAGCTGGGCATCGAAACGGTGGAGAACGCATGAGCGAGAACAACGTGACTGAGCAGAACACCGAAGCCCGAGGCTTCCGCAAGACCCGTGAGGGTCTGGTCGTCAGCGACAAGATGGACAAGACCGTCGTCGTCGCCGTCGAGGACCGTGTGAAGCACGCGCTGTACGGCAAGGTCATCCGCCGTACGAACAAGCTCAAGGCCCACGACGAGCAGAACGCTGCGGGCGTCGGCGACCGCGTCCTCCTCATGGAGACCCGGCCGCTGTCCGCGACGAAGCGCTGGCGCGTCGTCGAGATCCTCGAGAAGGCCAAGTAATTCCTGCGGGGCAAACCCGCAGGTCAGTTCCGCCAGGCTCGGCAGGGGCTCGGTCTGAAAAGCCAGCTCCTGCCGGGAACCGGCAGACGATCAGGAGATAGACGTGATCCAGCAGGAGTCGCGACTGCGTGTCGCCGACAACACTGGTGCGAAGGAGATCCTTTGCATCCGTGTGCTCGGTGGCTCCGGTCGCCGCTACGCGGGCATCGGTGACGTCATCGTCGCCACCGTCAAGGACGCGATCCCCGGTGGCAACGTGAAGAAGGGTGACGTCGTCAAGGCGGTCATCGTTCGCACCGTCAAGGAGCGCCGCCGTCCGGACGGCTCGTACATCCGCTTCGACGAGAACGCCGCCGTCATTCTGAAGAACGACGGCGACCCTCGCGGCACCCGCATCTTCGGCCCGGTCGGCCGTGAGCTGCGCGAGAAGAAGTTCATGAAGATCATCTCGCTCGCGCCGGAGGTGCTGTAAGCATGAAGATCAAGAAGGGCGACCTGGTCCAGGTCATCACCGGCAAGGACAAGGGCAAGCAGGGCAAGGTCATTGCCGCTTACCCGCGCGAGGAGCGCGTCCTGGTCGAGGGTGTCAACCGGGTCAAGAAGCACACCAAGGCCGGTCCGACTGCCAGCGGTTCCCAGGCCGGCGGCATCGTGACCACCGAGGCGCCGATCCACGTCTCCAACGTCCAGCTGGTCGTGGAGAAGGACGGCAAGAAGGTCGTCACGCGTGTCGGCTACCGCTTCGACGAAGAGGGCAACAAGATCCGCGTTGCCAAGCGGACGGGTGAGGACATCTGATGGCTACCACCACCACTCCGCGTCTGAAGCAGAAGTACCGCGAGGAGATCGCGGGCAAGCTGCGTGACGAGTTCAAGTACGAGAACGTCATGCAGGTTCCCGGCCTCGTCAAGATCGTGGTCAACATGGGTGTCGGCGACGCCGCCCGTGACTCGAAGCTGATCGAGGGCGCGATCCGCGACCTGACCACCATCACCGGTCAGAAGCCGGCCGTCACCAAGGCCCGCAAGTCCATCGCGCAGTTCAAGCTGCGCGAGGGTCAGCCGATCGGTGCCCACGTCACGCTCCGTGGCGACCGCATGTGGGAGTTCCTGGACCGCACCCTGTCGCTGGCGCTCCCGCGCATCCGCGACTTCCGCGGCCTGTCCCCGAAGCAGTTCGACGGCCGTGGCAACTACACCTTCGGTCTCACGGAGCAGGTCATGTTCCACGAGATCGACCAGGACAAGATCGACCGCGTCCGGGGTATGGACATCACCGTGGTCACCACGGCGACCAACGACGAAGAGGGCCGTGCCCTTCTCCGTCACCTCGGCTTCCCGTTCAAGGAGGCGTGAGCGAGATGGCGAAGAAGGCTCTCATCGCGAAGGCTGCTCGCAAGCCCAAGTTCGGTGTGCGTGGCTACACCCGCTGCCAGCGCTGCGGTCGTCCGCACTCCGTGTACCGCAAGTTCGGCCTGTGCCGCGTGTGCCTCCGTGAGATGGCTCACCGTGGCGAGCTGCCGGGCGTGACCAAGAGCTCCTGGTAATCCCCACCTTTAGGGATTCCTGGACCTCTCGGTAAGCAACCGGGACGGCAGGGCCCGAACCCCGCATGCCGTAGGCTGGTGGGGTTGGGCTCTGCCGCCCTGAACGACTTACTACGCCGTAGGTCCCCGCGCCGCACCCGTCCCGTCTGCAGAAGTACGGGGAGAGGGATGGCGCATATAGGAAACCCCGGCGAGAAAGGCCACAGGCCAATTCATGACCATGACTGATCCGATCGCAGACATGTTGACGCGTCTGCGGAACGCGAACTCGGCGTACCACGACTCGGTGTCGATGCCGCACTCCAAGATCAAGTCGCACATCGCGGAGATCCTCCAGCAGGAGGGCTTCATCACGGGCTGGAAGGTCGAGGACGCCGAGGTCGGCAAGAACCTCGTCCTGGAGCTGAAGTTCGGCCCCAACCGTGAGCGCTCCATCGCGGGCATCAAGCGGATCTCCAAGCCCGGTCTCCGGGTCTACGCGAAGTCCACCAACCTGCCGAAGGTGCTCGGCGGCCTGGGCGTGGCGATCATCTCCACGTCGCACGGGCTCCTCACCGACAAGCAGGCCGGCAAGAAGGGCGTGGGTGGGGAAGTCCTCGCCTACGTCTGGTAGCAGAAGGGAACGGAGGAAACAGCTATGTCGCGCATCGGCAAGCTCCCCATCGCGGTTCCCGCCGGCGTGGACGTCACCATCGACGGCCGTACGGTCAAGGTCAAGGGCCCCAAGGGCGAACTGACCCACACCGTTGCGGCTCCGATCGACATCGCTAAGGGCGAGGACGGCACCCTCCAGGTGCTGCGCCCGAACGACGAGCGTCAGAGCAAGGCCCTGCACGGCCTCTCCCGCACGCTGGTGGCGAACATGATCACCGGCGTGACCCAGGGTTACGTGAAGAAGCTCGAGATCAGCGGTGTCGGTTACCGAGTGACCGCCAAGGGTTCCAACCTGGAGTTCGCTCTCGGTTACAGCCACCCGATCGTGGTCGAGGCCCCCGAGGGCATCACCTTCAAGGTGGAGACCCCGACCCGTTTCTCGGTCGAGGGCATCGACAAGCAGAAGGTCGGCGAGGTTGCGGCCAACATCCGCAAGCTGCGCAAGCCCGACCCGTACAAGGCCAAGGGCGTCAAGTACGAGGGCGAAGTCATCCGCCGCAAGGTCGGAAAGGCGGGTAAGTAAGCCATGGCATACGGGCAGAAGATCCTCAAGGGCGACGCCTACAAGCGCGCCGCGATCAAGCGCCGTCACATCCGGATCCGCAAGAAGGTTTCCGGTACGGCGGAGCGTCCCCGTCTGGTCGTGACCCGCTCCAACCGCCACATCGTGGCGCAGGTGATCGACGACCTGAAGGGCCACACCCTGGCGTCGGCGTCCACGCTGGACGCGTCGATCCGCGGTGGCGAGGGCGACAAGTCCGCGCAGGCCAAGCAGGTCGGCGCCCTGGTCGCCGAGCGTGCCAAGGCCGCCGGTGTCGAGGCCGTCGTGTTCGACCGTGGTGGCAACCAGTACGCCGGCCGCATCGCGGCCCTGGCGGACGCCGCCCGCGAAGCCGGGCTCAAGTTCTGAGCCGCTTGTAGCTAGCGGAAAGAGAGAGGTAATCCAATGGCTGGACCCCAGCGCCGCGGAAGCGGTGCCGGTGGCGGCGAGCGGCGGGACCGGAAGGGCCGTGACGGCGGCGCTGCTGCCGCCGAGAAGACCGCGTACGTTGAGCGCGTCGTCGCGATCAACCGCGTCGCCAAGGTTGTGAAGGGTGGTCGTCGCTTCAGCTTCACCGCGCTGGTCGTGGTGGGCGACGGTGACGGCACCGTGGGTGTCGGTTACGGCAAGGCCAAGGAGGTGCCGGCCGCCATCGCCAAGGGTGTTGAGGAGGCCAAGAAGCACTTCTTCAAGGTCCCCCGTATCCAGGGCACCATCCCGCACCCGATCCAGGGTGAGAAGGCTGCCGGCGTCGTGCTGCTCAAGCCCGCGTCGCCCGGTACCGGTGTTATCGCCGGTGGTCCGGTGCGTGCCGTGCTCGAGTGCGCCGGTATCCACGACGTGCTGTCGAAGTCGCTCGGCTCCGACAACGCCATCAACATCGTGCACGCGACCGTGGCGGCCCTCAAGGGCCTGCAGCGTCCCGAGGAGATCGCGGCCCGCCGTGGTCTGCCGCTCGAGGACGTCGCCCCCGCGGCCCTTCTCCGTGCGCGTGCCGGGGCGGGTGCGTAATCATGGCGCAGCTCAAGATCACGCAGGTCAAGTCCTACATCGGCAGCAAGCAGAACCACCGTGACACCCTCCGGTCGCTTGGTCTCAAGGGGATCAACACCGTGGTCGTCAAGGAGGACCGCCCCGAGTTCCGCGGCATGGTGCACACCGTCCGCCACCTCGTGACGGTCGAGGAGGTCGACTGATCATGGCGGAGCAGAACCCGCTCAAGATCCACAACCTCCGTCCCGCCCCGGGCGCCAAGACCGCCAAGACCCGTGTGGGTCGTGGTGAGGCGTCGAAGGGTAAGACGGCCGGTCGTGGTACCAAGGGCACCAAGGCCCGCTACCAGGTTCCGGAGCGCTTCGAGGGCGGCCAGATGCCGCTGCACATGCGCCTCCCGAAGCTGAAGGGCTTCAAGAACCCGTTCAAGACCGAGTACCAGGTCGTGAACCTCGACAAGCTGGCCGCGCTCTACCCCGAGGGTGGCGAGGTCACCGTCGAGTCGCTGGTGGCCAAGGGTGCCGTTCGCAAGAACAGCCTCGTCAAGGTCCTCGGCCAGGGCGAGATCTCCGTGGCGCTGCAGGTGACGGTCGACGCCGTCTCCGGCTCCGCCAAGGAGAAGATCACCGCCGCCGGCGGTACGGTCACCGAGCTCGTCTGAGTCCCTCAGGCGGAGCGTCGATGACGTAAACGATCCCGACCGGGGATACCTCACAATGAGGTATCCCCGGTTGGTCGTTCCTAGGGGGGCATGGTCGCCGGTAAGGTGGCCTGCACTGTTCTTATTCGTATTCGTCGAACCTCAGACCGTCACCCTTGACGCAGTTGCGCGGGGGTCGCAGGAGGCACCGTGCTCACCGCGTTCGCCCGGGCGTTCAGGACGCCCGACCTGCGCAAGAAGCTGCTCTTCACGCTGGGCATCATCGTGGTCTACCGGGTCGGTACCCACATCCCGATCCCCAACGTCAACTACCAGGCCGTCCAGCAGTGCGTGAAGGAGGCCGGCGCCAACCAGGGCCTGTTCGGCCTCGTGAACATGTTCAGCGGCGGCGCGCTGCTCCAGATCACGGTCTTCGCGCTCGGCATCATGCCGTACATCACGGCCAGCATCATTCTCCAGCTGCTGACCGTGGTGATCCCGCGCCTGGAGGCCCTGAAGAAGGAGGGCCAGGCCGGCACGGCGAAGATCACGCAGTACACCCGTTACCTGACCGTGGCGCTCGCCATCCTCCAGGGCACCGGCCTGGTGGCCACCGCCCGCAGCGGCGCGCTCTTCAACGGTTGCTCGGTCGCCACGAGCATCGTCTCGGACCAGGCGATCTTCGCGACCATCACGATGGTCATCTGCATGACCGCCGGTACCGCCCTGGTGATGTGGCTCGGTGAGCTGATCACCGACCGCGGCATCGGCAACGGCATGTCGATCCTGATGTTCATCTCGATCGCCGCGACCTTCCCGTCCGCGCTGTGGGCCATCAAGAAGCAGGGCTCGCTGGCCGGCGGCTGGATCGAGTTCGGCACCGTCATCGCGGTCGGCCTGGTCATGGTCGGGCTCGTCGTCTTCGTCGAGCAGGCCCAGCGCCGCATCCCGGTGCAGTACGCGAAGCGGATGATCGGCCGCCGGTCCTACGGCGGTACGTCCACGTACATCCCGCTCAAGGTGAACCAGGCGGGTGTGATTCCCGTCATCTTCGCCTCCTCGCTGCTCTACATCCCGGCGCTGATCGCGCAGTTCGCGGGGGGCAACTCGGGCTGGAAGACCTGGATCGAGCAGAACCTCACCAAGGGCGACCACCCGATTTACATCACTTCGTACTTCTTGCTCATCGTTTTCTTCGCGTTCTTCTACGTCGCCATCTCCTTCAACCCCGAAGAAGTGGCCGACAACATGAAGAAGTATGGTGGCTTCATCCCGGGCATCCGGGCTGGCCGGCCGACCGCTGAGTACCTGAGCTACGTGCTCAACCGGATCACCTGGCCGGGTTCGCTGTATCTGGGTCTGATCGCTCTCGTACCGACAATGGCGTTGGTGGGCTTTGGGGCGAGCCAGAACTTCCCCTTCGGCGGGACCAGCATCCTCATCATCGTGGGTGTGGGCCTCGAGACGGTGAAGCAGATCGAGAGCCAGCTCCAGCAGCGCAATTACGAAGGGTTCCTCCGCTGATGCGTATCGTCCTCGTCGGGCCGCCGGGTGCCGGTAAGGGAACGCAGGCCGTCCGGCTCGCAGAGAAGCTGGGCATCCCGCACATCTCCACGGGCGACCTGTTCCGCGCCAACATCAGCCGGCAGACGGAGCTGGGCAAGCTCGCGAAGTCCTACATGGACGCCGGCAACCTCGTCCCCGACGAGGTGACCATCGCGATGGCCAAGGACCGCATGGAGCAGCCGGACGCGGAGAAGGGCTTCCTGCTGGACGGCTTCCCGCGCAACGTCTCGCAGGCGGAGGCGCTGGACCAGCTGCTGCGGGACGAGCACATGACGCTGGACGCCGTGCTCGACCTGGAGGTCCCCGAGGACGAGGTCGTCAAGCGGATCGCCGGCCGGCGCGTCTGCCGCAAGGACTCCTCGCACGTCTTCCACGTGGACTACAGCAAGCCGAAGCAGGAAGGCGTCTGCGACGTCTGCGGCGGCGAGCTGTACCAGCGCGACGACGACTCCGAGGACACCGTCCGCAAGCGGCTGGAGGTCTACCACACGCAGACCGAGCCGATCATCGACTACTACCGGGCACAGGGCCTGGTCGTGACGATCTCCGCCCTCGGCTCCGTGGAGGACGTCAAGCAGCGGGCGCTGGAGGCCCTCAAGAGCGAGAAGGCCGGGAAGTAGATCCCGGCCCTTCCGGCCGCGGTGCCCTCCCCGGGCGCCGCGGCCGTAGTGTTGTACAGGTATCCCAGTCGACGTGAGTGACGGAGAGCGCAGGCCCCCCATGGTGCAGATCAAGACCCCCGAGCAGATCGCGAAGATGCGGGCGGCGGGCCTGGTCGTAGCCGCCATCCACGCGGCCACGCGCGAGGCCGCGGTGCCCGGCGCGACCACCCGGGACCTGGACGAGGTGGCCCGCAAGGTCCTCGCCGAGCACGGCGCCAAGTCGAACTTCCTCGGCTACGGCGGCTTCCCGGCCACCATCTGCACCTCCGTGAACGACGTGGTCGTGCACGGCATCCCCTCCGACGACGTCGTCCTGAAGGACGGCGACATCATCTCCATCGACTGCGGCGCGATCGTCGACGGCTGGCACGGCGACGCGGCCTACACGGCGTTCGTCGGCTCCGGTCACGCCCCGGAGCTGATCGAGCTGTCCCGGGTGACCGAGGAGTCGATGTGGGCCGGCATCGCGGCCATGAAGCAGGGCAACCGCCTGGTCGACATCTCCCGGGCGGTCGAGACCTACATCCGCCGCCAGCCCAAGCCGGGCGGCGGCCGGTACGGGATCATCGAGGACTACGGCGGCCACGGCATCGGCACCGAGATGCACATGGACCCGCACCTGCTGAACTACGTCGACCGCCGCCGCGGCAAGGGCCCCAAGCTGGTCCCCGGCTTCTGCCTGGCCATCGAGCCCATGGTCTCCCTCGGCACCCCCAAGACCGAGGTGCTCTCCGACGACTGGACGGTCATCACGACCGACGGCACCTGGTCCTCCCACTGGGAGCACTCGGTGGCCCTCACCGAGCAGGGGCCCCTGGTGCTGACGGCTCCCGACGGGGGCAGGGCGAAGCTCGCCGAGTACGGCATCACGGCGGCGCCGGACCCGCTGGCGTAAGCGCCTGCCGTCCGTGCCGGGTCGATCGCCGTGGGCGGCCGCGGGTCCGGCTGTGCCCACCCTCTCCCGCTCTCGGCTTTGCTCGAGCGGGAGAATCCCCATCGCCCCAGCGGGAACGACTGCCCACAGCCGCGGTACCGCCTGTCGCGGCCGCTGCCACCCCGGTCGCGTAAGGATCACCCCGATGGGGCAGACTTCCTCGATTCGCCTTTCCGGGTGCGCCGACGTAGACTGACTCGTCGGCTCTTGTGCACCCGCATGCCTGCATGCTCACAAACGGTGCACGCAAGAGTCGATCAAGGTAGTCGATTCGAAGGGCGAAGCGTGGCCAAGAAGCAAGGTGCCATCGAGATCGAGGGCACTGTCGTCGAGTCTCTGCCGAACGCCATGTTCAAGGTCGAGCTCCAGAACGGCCACCAGGTCCTGGCACACATCAGCGGCAAGATGCGTATGCACTACATCCGCATCCTCCCTGACGACCGGGTCGTGGTGGAGCTGTCTCCTTACGACCTGACGCGTGGCCGGATCGTCTACCGGTACAAGTAGATCTTGCCCGCGCCCCGGGCCCGCCCGGTGCGATGGCACTGACCCGGAGAACCTCACCCCATGAAGGTCAAGCCGAGCGTCAAGAAGATCTGCGACAAGTGCAGGGTGATCCGCCGTCACGGCCGGGTCATGGTCATCTGCGAGAACCCGCGCCACAAGCAGCGCCAGGGCTGACGCACGACCGTATCCCTCTGCACCTCTATCGCAGAGTTTCGCGCGACGCGAGCTGAATATGTTCATACGCAGGACCCGAGCCATCCAGCTCGACACCCCCGGTTCGGAGGCCGGGGACCCGGTTCGTACCTGGTACGGCGGCCGGGAGTCGGTTCTGTGGAAGACCTCCGAAGAATCACCAGGAGCCATTGAATGGCACGCGTTTCCGGTGTCGACATCCCGCGCGAAAAGCGCGTGGAGATCGCGCTCACTTACGTGTTCGGCATCGGCCGGACCCTCTCGAAGGAGACGCTGGCTGCGACCGGCGTCGACCCGAACACCCGCGTCCGCGACCTGACGGAAGAGCAGCTCGTCGCGATCCGCGAGTACGTCGACAACAACATCAAGACCGAGGGTGACCTCCGTCGCGAGATCCAGGCCGACATCCGCCGCAAGGTCGAGATCGGTACCTACCAGGGTCTCCGTCACCGTCGCGGTCTGCCCGTCCGCGGTCAGCGCACCAGCACCAACGCCCGTACCCGCAAGGGCCCGCGTCGCGCCATCGCCGGCAAGAAGAAGCCGGGCAAGAAGTAGTCCGCAGCGGACACCTGTCCACGGTCTTCGCTGTAGGACCGACCACCTCCCGTAGGAGTTAATAGATGCCCCCCAAGGGTCGTCAGGGCGCTGCCAAGAAGGTGCGCCGCAAGGAAAAGAAGAACGTCGCTCACGGCCACGCGCACATCAAGAGCACGTTCAACAACACGATCGTCTCGATCACGGACCCGTCCGGCAACGTGATCTCCTGGGCCTCCGCCGGCCACGTCGGCTTCAAGGGCTCCCGGAAGTCCACGCCGTTCGCCGCGCAGATGGCCGCCGAGTCGGCCGCCCGCCGCGCCCAGGAGCACGGCATGCGCAAGGTCGACGTGTTCGTGAAGGGCCCGGGCTCCGGTCGCGAGACCGCGATCCGTTCCCTCCAGGCCACGGGCCTCGAGGTCGGCTCCATCCAGGACGTCACCCCGACCCCGCACAACGGCTGCCGCCCGCCGAAGCGCCGTCGCGTCTGACGCACGCCTCAGCAGGCTGGGGTTCCCGGGCGGTACGGCTCCTTCGGGTCGTGCCGCCCGTACCCTTGCAGTACCCGCGCTCCACACAGGCGCGGTTTCCGTCGGACGTCAAATAGCGGGCGTCCACGAAAGAAGGATCTGATCCACACATGCTGATCGCTCAGCGTCCCTCGTTGACCGAAGAGGTCGTCGACGAGTTCCGCTCCCGGTTCGTGATCGAGCCGCTGGAGCCGGGCTTCGGCTACACCCTCGGCAACTCCCTGCGCCGTACGCTCCTCTCCTCGATCCCGGGTGCCGCCGTCACCTCCATCCGGATCGATGGTGTCCTGCACGAGTTCACCACCGTGCCGGGCGTCAAGGAGGACGTCACCGACCTGATCCTCAACATCAAGCAGCTGGTCGTCTCCTCGGAGCACGACGAGCCGGTCGTGATGTACCTGCGCAAGCAGGGCCCGGGTCTGGTCACCGCCGCCGACATCGCGCCTCCGGCCGGTGTCGAGGTGCACAACCCCGACCTCGTCCTCGCCACGCTCAACGGCAAGGGCAAGCTGGAGATGGAGCTGACCGTCGAGCGCGGTCGCGGCTACGTCTCCGCCGTGCAGAACAAGCAGGTGGGCCAGGAGATCGGCCGTATCCCGGTCGACTCGATCTACTCGCCGGTGCTCAAGGTCACGTACAAGGTCGAGGCCACGCGTGTCGAGCAGCGCACCGACTTCGACAAGCTGATCGTCGACGTCGAGACCAAGCAGGCGATGCGTCCGCGTGACGCCATGGCCTCCGCCGGCAAGACCCTGGTCGAGCTGTTCGGTCTCGCCCGCGAGCTGAACATCGACGCCGAGGGCATCGACATGGGCCCGTCCCCGACGGACGCCGCCCTGGCCGCCGACCTGGCGCTGCCGATCGAGGAGCTGGAGCTCACCGTTCGGTCGTACAACTGCCTCAAGCGCGAGGGCATCCACTCCGTGGGTGAGCTCGTGGCCCGTTCCGAGGCCGACCTGCTCGACATCCGCAACTTCGGTGCGAAGTCGATCGACGAGGTCAAGGCGAAGCTGGCCGGCATGGGCCTGGCCCTGAAGGACAGCCCGCCCGGATTCGACCCGACCGCCGCGGCGGACGCGTTCGGCGCGGACGACGACGCGGACGCGGGTTTCGTGGAGACCGAGCAGTACTAAGCGCTCCGCGGGGAGGCCGTACTGCGTCTGCGGGCCGGTCGCGGCTGGTCGCGCAGTTCCCCGCGCCCCTTCCAGGCTCCTTCGGGGGCCTGGATCTCCGACGGGCAACCGCTCGCTCGGATACTGACCCCGGTACCTGATACGGCCGGGGCAGAGATACAGGAGATGGAACATGCCGAAGCCCACCAAGGGTGCCCGTCTGGGCGGCAGCGCCGCGCACGAGAAGCTGCTCCTCGCCAACCTGGCCAAGAGCCTCTTCGAGCACGGCAAGATCACCACCACCGAGGCGAAGGCGCGCAAGCTGCGCCCGTACGCCGAGCGTCTGATCACCAAGGCGAAGAAGGGCGACCTTCACAACCGCCGCCAGGTGCTTCAGGTGATCACGGACAAGAGCATCGTCCACACGCTCTTCACCGAGATCGGCCCGCGCTACGAGAACCGTCCCGGTGGCTACACCCGCATCACCAAGATCGGTAACCGCCGTGGCGACAACGCGCCCATGGCCGTCATCGAGCTGGTCGAGGCGCTGACGGTGCAGCAGAAGGCCGTGGGCGAGGCCGAGGCCGCGACGAAGCGCGCGGTCAAGGAGGCCGACGAGGCCAAGGCCGAGGAGACCAAGGTCGAGGAGACCGAGGCCGCCGAGGCTCCCGCCGAGGAGTCCAAGGACGCCTGAGGCTCTGCCTGAACGCGGTAAGCGGGTCCGCCCTTCGGGGCGGGCCCGCTTTCGTGCACCTGAGAGGATCTGTGCGTGAGTGATGAAGTACAGCCCGGTCATGTCCGTGTCCGGCTCGACCTGTCCTACGACGGCACCGCCTTCCACGGCTGGGCGAAGCAGGCCGGGGGCCGGCGGACCGTGCAGGGGGAGATCGAGGACGCCCTGCGGACGGTCACGCGGTCGAAGGAGACCTACGAGCTGACCGTGGCCGGGCGCACCGACGCCGGGGTGCACGCCCGGGGGCAGGTGGCGCACGTCGACCTGCCCGTGGACGTGTGGCGCGAGCACCACCAGAAGCTGCTGAAGCGGCTGGCGGGCCGGCTGCCGAAGGACGTCCGGGTGTGGGCGCTGCGCGAGGCGCCCAGCGGGTTCGACGCGCGGTTCTCGGCGGTGTGGCGGCGCTACGCGTACCGGGTCACCGACAACCCGGGGGGAGTGGACCCCCTGCTGCGGGGCCACGTGCTGTGGCACGACTGGCCGCTCGACGTGGACGCCATGAACGAGGCCGCGCGGGCGCTGCTCGGGGAGCACGACTTCGCCGCGTACTGCAAGAAGCGCGAGGGCGCGACCACGATCCGTACGCTCCAGGAGCTGAGCCTGGTCCGGGGCGAGGACGGGATCATCACCGCGACCGTGCGGGCGGACGCCTTCTGCCACAACATGGTGCGCTCGCTGATCGGCGCGCTGCTGTTCGTCGGCGACGGGCACCGGGGGCCCGAGTGGCCGGGGAAGGTGCTGGCCGCGGGCGTACGGGACTCCGCCGTGCACGTCGTACGGCCGCACGGGCTGACGCTGGAGGAGGTCGGCTACCCGGCCGACGAACTGCTGGCGGCCCGGAGCCGGGAAGCGCGGAACAAGCGCTCGCTTCCTGGCGCTACGGGATGCGGGACGTGTTAGCCGCGTCGCATTCCGCGGCCGGCCGGCGCCCTACGGGGGAGGGACAGCGACGGCACGGAGCGAGACCCGGGTCACCGTCGACGACTCCAGCCCGGACAGCACCGGGCGGATCGCGGAGGAGCTGGCCGAGAGGCACAACGGCGCCGGCCGGTCCGGATGAGCGCGCTGCACCGCACCGCGAAGGACGGGCTGGGCCGGGCGTACACCGCCGGGTTCAACCTGCGGTCGGCGCGGACCCTGCGGGACGTCGGTCTGGTGTCCCTGGACAGCGCCGGCCACAGCTTCCAGGTCGGACGACGCTGCTGCCACTGCGGCTGCGGCTGAAGCGGTACTGAGCGGCGGGGCGGGCTAGCGGGCGGCGGCCTCCGCCTGTTGCTGGCCCCGGCGGTGGATCTGGTTCACGGTGAACTGGGCCAGGCCGTTGCCGGCGGCGAAGACGTCGGCGTCCTTCTTGGTGACGTCCTTGCCGGTGGTGAAGCCGGAGATGGTGAAGTAGGCGTAGCGGCCGTAGGCGTTGCGCGTGGAGCGGCAGAAGGCCCCGTCGCAGAAGGGCTTGACGCCGCCCTTGCCGAACAGCGAGCGGACGATGGACCGGTCGTCGGTCTGGGCCTTGGCCTTGGCGGCCTGCGCCGCGTTGTCGAAGACGGCGACGCCGACGGTGACCGCGATGTCGCCGTGGGTGTAGCTGGCGCGCAGCAGGCGGGTGCAGCCGTTGGCGGTGAGGATGCCGGGCAGGGTGCCCCCGGCGGCGGAGGCACAGCCGGAGGTGTCGTCGGTGGCGCCCTTCGTGTACGCGGTGTCGCCGACGGTGACCTGTCTGCCGGCGAAGAGTGTGCCGGGGCCGAGCGGAGCGGTGTCCTTCTCGGCGCTGGATATGAAGTCCGCGGGGTTCAGCGGCGGCGGGGCGCTGGTCGGCTCGAAGGACGGCGTCGCGGTGGCGGTGCCCGATACGGAGGCGCCGGTGGGCGGGTTGCTCGGGCCGGCCTCGGGATCGCCCCCGTTCGCGGAGACCACGGCCACCGCGACCGCGGCGCCCACCGCGACCGTGGCCAGCGCCCCGCCGGCTATGAACAGCAGTTTGCGGCGCTTGCTCCGTGCCTCGGAGGCCTCGGCGAGCGCGGCCCAGTCGGGCGTCCCGTCGTCTTCTCCGCCGTTGAACGGCTGCTGGGAATGCGGTTTCCAGGGATCCCACTGAGACTGGGGTCCCCCCTGCCCGTTACTCATGGGGCGCATCTTAGACGGGGCCCGATGACACGGGGGCCGTCCGGCGGACCGCCTCGTTTTGACCCGTGTGGGGGCCAGCCGGTAACCTGCTTCTTCGTTGTGTATTGGCTTGCTCATTCTCACGGGACGGGCCCTTACACCGGTCCACCGGGCCGATGACCAGCGACCCCACGCACGCGGTTTGCGTCGCCGCCGTGGGTCAAGGCTGTCGTGATCGTTTCGGTGACCTTGTTTAGGACCATTCACTCGAAGCGAAGGCTACGAACCGTGCGTACGTACAGCCCCAAGCCCGGCGATGTGACGCGCCAGTGGCACGTCATCGACGCTCAGGACGTTGTCCTGGGCCGTCTCGCCACCACTGCTGCGACCCTCCTCCGGGGCAAGCACAAGCCGATCTACGCGCCGCACGTCGACGCTGGTGACTTCGTCATCATCATCAACGCCGACAAGGTGCACCTGTCCGGCAACAAGCGGACCCAGAAGATGGCCTACCGCCACTCCGGCTACCCGGGTGGTCTGCGCTCCGTCCGTTACGACGAGCTGCTGGACAAGAACCCGGAGAAGGCCATCGAGAAGGCCGTCAAGGGCATGCTCCCCAAGAACTCCCTGGGCCGTCAGATGCTCTCGAAGCTGAAGGTCTACAAGGGTGACCAGCACCCGCACGCGGCCCAGCAGCCCGTGCCGTTCGAGATCACCCAGGTCGCGCAGTAAGTCCGGCCACCCCCTAAGACTGAACAGAATCTGAGGAGAATCGTGGCCGAGACCACTGCCGAGCAGCCGCTCGAAGAGCTTGACATCGACAGCTACACCACCGAGTCCGAGGTCCCCGTCGAGGGCGAGTACACCTCGGAGTCCCTGGCCTCCCGCTTCGGCGAGCCGCAGCCGGCCGCCGGCCTGGGCCGCCGCAAGAACGCCATCGCCCGCGTCCGGATCGTCCCGGGCACCGGCAAGTGGAAGATCAACGGTCGCACCCTCGAGGACTACTTCCCGAACAAGGTGCACCAGCAGGAAGTCAACGAGCCGTTCAAGGTCCTGGAGCTCGAGGGCCGTTACGACGTCATCGCCCGCATCGCCGGCGGCGGTGTCTCCGGCCAGGCCGGTGCGCTGCGTCTCGGTGTCGCCCGTGCGCTGAACGAGGCCGACGTCGACAACAACCGCGGCCCGCTGAAGAAGGCCGGCTTCCTCAAGCGCGACGACCGCGCGGTCGAGCGCAAGAAGGCCGGTCTGAAGAAGGCCCGCAAGGCTCCGCAGTACAGCAAGCGCTAAGCTTCGCTGCCTGCTCGTACGTGGTACGGGCTTCGGCCCCGCGTACTCCGAACGCCCCGGCGGCACGCCACATGTGCCCCCGGGGCGTTCGCTTATCCCAGCCAAGGGCGTATAACGGCACAAGACGCTCAAAGGCTTGTGTGATCGGATATCGGGTCGTCTGCCACCCGACGCGGCGCGGTCCGCTTCCGACATCGATGCTTCCTCAGGAGGACAAGTGGGACGACTCTTCGGCACGGACGGCGTGCGCGGTGTCGCCAACGCGGATCTGACGGCCGAGCTGGCGCTGGGCCTCTCCGTCGCCGCGGCGCATGTGCTGGCCGAGGCGGGCACCTTCGAGGGCCACAAGCCGACGGCGGTGGTCGGACGGGACCCGCGCGCGTCCGGGGAGTTCCTGGAGGCGGCGGTGGTGGCCGGTCTGGCCAGCGCGGGCGTGGACGTCCTGCGGGTCGGCGTGCTGCCGACGCCCGCGGTGGCGCACCTGACCGGCGCGCTCGGCGCCGACCTCGGCGTGATGCTCTCCGCCAGCCACAACGCCATGCCGGACAACGGCATCAAGTTCTTCGCCCGCGGCGGCCACAAACTCGCCGACGAGCTGGAGGACCGCATCGAGGCGGTCTACGACTCCCACCGGCACGGCGAGCCCTGGGAGCGGCCGACGGGGGCCGGGGTCGGCCGCGTACGGTCGTACGAGGAGGGCTTCGAGCAGTACATCGCCCACCTGCTGGCGGTGCTGCCCAACCGGCTCGACGGCCTGAAGATCGTCCTGGACGAAGCGCACGGCGCGGCCTCGGGGGTCTCGCCGGAGGTGTTCGCCCGGGCGGGCGCCCAGGTCGTCACGATCGGCGCCGAGCCGGACGGGCTCAACATCAACGACGGCTGCGGCTCGACCCACCTGGACCTGCTCAAGGCCGCGGTCGTCGAGCACGGCGCGGACCTCGGCATCGCGCACGACGGTGACGCCGACCGCTGCCTGGCCGTGGACCACACCGGCGAGGAGGTCGACGGCGACCAGATCCTCGCCGTGCTCGCGCTGTCGCTGCGGGAGCGGTCCGCGCTGCCGGCCGACACCGTCGTGGCCACCGTGATGTCCAACCTCGGCTTCAAGCTGGCGATGGAACGCGAGGGCATCCGGCTCGTGCAGACGGCCGTGGGCGACCGGTACGTCCTGGAGGAGATGAAGGAGCACGGCTACGCCCTCGGCGGCGAGCAGTCCGGGCACGTCATCATCCTCGACCACGCGACCACCGGCGACGGCACGCTGACCGGCCTGCTGCTGGCGGCGCGGGTCGCGCAGACCGGCCGTACGCTGCGGGACCTGGCCTCCGTCATGGAGCGGCTGCCGCAGGTCCTGATCAACGTGCCCGACGTGGACAAGTCGCGGGTCAAGACGTCCGCGGACCTCGCCGCCGCGGTCACGGAGGCGGAGCGGGAACTCGGCGAGACCGGCCGGGTGCTGCTGCGGCCGTCGGGTACGGAGCCGCTGGTACGGGTCATGGTCGAGGCCGCCGACATCGAGCAGGCCCGGGCGGTCGCCGGGCGGCTGGCCGACGCGGTGAAGGCGGCGCTGGGGTAGGGCCGGGCGCCCCTCAGGGGCGCCGTCGCTGCCGTTGCCGCTGCCAGAAGTACTTCTGGGCGAGCAGGGTGACGGTCGCCGCCAGGACGATGCCCAGCAGGTTCAGCAGCAGCTGGACGGTCGAGCGGCTGGTCTGCGACATGTCGCCGTAGGTCAGCGCCACCGCCGCGTTGGCCGCGGCCGGCACCGTGGTGACCGAGATGGCCACGCCCACCAGCGCCCCCGACTTCGCGGAGGTCAGCGAGAGGGTGCCGGCGATGCCGGCCAGGACCGCGACGATGAACGAGAAGGTGTCGGGGGCGTACACGAACGCCGTGTTGGGCCGCTCACCCTCCAGGTCCGAGCGGTGGAAGAGGCCGAGGGCGTCCATGAGCACGGCGAAGCCGCCCGTCACCGCCATCGCCACGGCGAAGCCCACCAGCAGCGCGATCAGCGAGCGCAGCGCCAGCCGTGGCCGGCGCCGCACCAGCGCCGTGCTGATGCCGGCCAGCGGGCCGAACTCCGGTCCCACCGCCATCGCGCCCACGATCAGGATCGCGTTGTCCAGGACGACACCGCAGGCGGCGATCATCGTGGCCAGGGTGATGAACGCGAGGTAGGTGACGGTCAGCGTCGACTCCTCGTGGGTGGCCTCGATCAGGCCCTCCCAGAGCACCGCGTCCGCGCCCTCGCCGGGTGCCTCCTCCTCGGCCTTCTCGGCCCGCCGGGACAGCGACAGGCCGATGTCCTCCACGGCGATGGAACCGGTCTCCTCCAGGCCCAGCCGCCGCAGCCCGGCGATGAGTTCGTCCCCGGCCTCCCGCGCCACGTCGCACAGGACGAGGTCGCCGGCCGGGTCGCGGGCGGCGCCGGGCAGGACGACGAGGTGGGTGGTGCCGACCGTCCGCTCGATCAGCCGCACCACCTCCTCCGTCCGTTCGGCGGGGGTGATCAGACGCAGATGCAGCATGCGCCCATCCAACCGGACCGGCTACAGCTTGCGCAGCCGCAGCCGCTGCACCTTGTGGTCCGGGCCCTTGCGCAGGATGAGGCCGGCCCGGCCGCGGGTCGGGGCGATGTTCTCCACCAGGTTGGGCTTGTTGATGGTCCGCCAGAGCATGCGCGCGTAGTCCAGGGCCTCCTCCTCGGAGACCTGGGTGTACTTGCGGAAGTACGACGACGGGTTCTGGAAGGCGGTCTGCCGCAACTTCCGGAAGCGGCTGAGGTACCAGCGCTCGATGTCCTCGGTGCTCGCGTCGACGTACACGCTGAAGTCGAAGTAGTCCGCCAGACCGACCCGGGTGCGGCCGTCCTTGCCGGGCAGGGCGGGCTGGAGGACGTTCAGCCCCTCGACGATGAGGATGTCGGGGCGGCGGACGACGAGCCGCTCGCCCGGCACGATGTCGTAGATCAGGTGGGAGTAGACCGGCGCGGACACCTCGTCCTTGCCGGCCTTGATGTCGGCGACGAAGCGGGTGAGGGCCCGGCGGTCGTAGGACTCGGGGAACCCTTTCCGCGACATCAGGCCGCGGGCCTCCAGTTCCCGGGTGGGCAGCAGGAAGCCGTCCGTGGTCACCAGCTCCACGCGGGGGTGCTCGGGCCAGCGGGAGAGCAGGGCCTGGAGCAGGCGGGCCACGGTGGACTTGCCCACGGCCACGGAGCCGGCGACGCCTATCACGAACGGGGTGCCGGACTGGGAGCCCTTCTCCCCGAGGAAGGTGTTCAGCGCGCCGCGCAGACCGTCCGTGGCGCCGACGTAGAGGTTGAGGAGCCGGGAGAGCGGGAGGTAGATGTCCCGCACCTCGTCCAGGTCGATGACGTCACCGAGACCGCGGAGCTTCTCCACCTCCTCGGCGGTGAGCGGCAACGGCGTCTTGTCGCGCAGCGCGCTCCACTCGGCGCGGGTGAGGTCGACGTAGGGAGTCGCCTCCGGCCTGTGCCGGTGGGCGCTCCTGGGCATCGGGGAGACCGGTGAGATCACAGTCCATTGTTAACGGAGTTTGAACGGGGTGGGGGGTGGGGTGGGTCACGTGGCCCTCCCCAGGGCACATCGTCCACTTCCTCACTTCTGTCCGTGCGTCCACACAAAGGGCCTTCGTACGACGGTGGGAATTTCTGATTCCGGGCAGGATTCGGAAGATTCTGATCACTGTTGGCCCTTAGGCTGCCGCTCATGTGCGGAATCGTGGGATACGTAGGGTCACAGTCAGCGCTGGACGTCGTGATGGCCGGGCTGAAGCGGCTGGAGTACCGGGGGTACGACTCCGCGGGGGTCGCCGTGCTCGCGGACGGTGGGCTGGCCGCCGCGAAGAAGGCCGGGAAACTCGTCAACCTGGAGAAGGAACTGGTCGACCGTCCGCTGCCGGCCGGCTCGACCGGTATCGGGCACACCCGTTGGGCCACCCACGGCGGTCCCACGGACGCCAACGCGCACCCGCACCTGGACAACGCGGGCCGGGTCGCCGTGGTGCACAACGGCATCATCGAGAACTTCGCCGCGCTGCGCGCCGAACTCGCCGAACGCGGGCACGAGTTGACCTCCGAGACGGACACCGAGGTGGTCGCCCACCTGCTCGCCGAGGAGTTCTCGGCCACCGCCGACCTCGCCGAGGCGATGCGGCTGGTGTGCCGCCGGCTGGAGGGCGCGTTCACCCTGGTCGCCGTGCACGCCGACGAACCGGACGTGGTGGTCGGCGCCCGCCGCAACTCCCCGCTGGTCGTGGGCGTCGGCGAGGGCGAGGCGTTCCTCGCCTCCGACGTCGCCGCGTTCATCGCCCACACCCGCTCCGCGATCGAGCTGGGCCAGGACCAGGTGGTCGAACTGCGCCGGGACGGCGTCACGGTGACCGGCTTCGACGGCCGCCCGGCCGACGTCCGCTCCTACCACGTGGACTGGGACGCCTCGGCCGCCGAGAAGGGCGGCTACGACTACTTCATGCTCAAGGAGATCGCCGAGCAGCCCAAGGCCGTCGCCGACACCCTGCTCGGCCGCATCGACCCGAACGGCTCCCTGACGCTGGACGAGGTGCGGATCAGCCCCTCCGAACTGCGCGAGGTCGACAAGGTCGTCATCGTCGCCTGCGGTACGGCCTTCCACGCCGGCCTGATCGCCAAGTACGCCATCGAGCACTGGACCCGCATCCCGTGCGAGGTCGAGCTGGCCAGCGAGTTCCGCTACCGCGACCCGATCCTGGACGGTCGCTCCCTGGTGATCGCCATCTCCCAGTCCGGCGAGACCATGGACACCCTGATGGCGCTGCGGCACGCCCGCGAGCAGGGCTCCAAGGTGCTGGCGATCTGCAACACCAACGGCTCCACCATCCCCCGCGAGTCCGACGCCGTGCTGTACACGCACGCCGGTCCCGAGGTCGCCGTCGCCTCCACCAAGGCGTTCCTCACCCAGCTCGTCGCCTGCTACCTGGTCGCCCTGTACCTCGGGCAGGTGCGCGGCACCAAGTGGGGAGACGAGGTGCAGGCGGTCATCAAAGACCTGTCCCGGATCTCGGACGAGGTGGAACGGGTCCTGGAGACCATGGAGCCGGTCCGGGCGCTGGCCCGCAGCCTGGCCGCCAAGAACACCGTCCTCTTCCTCGGCCGGCACGTCGGCTACCCGGTGGCCCTGGAAGGCGCGCTGAAGCTGAAGGAACTCGCCTACATGCACGCCGAGGGCTTCGCCGCCGGCGAGCTGAAGCACGGCCCGATCGCACTGATCGAGGAGGACCTGCCGGTGGTGGTGGTCGTCCCCTCGCCGCGCGGCCGGTCCCTGCTGCACGACAAGATCGTCTCCAACATCCAGGAGATCCGCGCGCGCGGCGCCCGCACCATCGTCATCGCGGAGGAGGGCGACGAGACGGTGGTCCCCTACGCCGACCACCTGATCCGCGTCCCGGCCACGCCGACGCTGCTCCAGCCGCTGGTGGCCACCGTGCCGCTGCAGGTCTTCGCCTGCGAGCTGGCCACGGCCCGGGGCAACGAGGTGGACCAGCCCCGGAACCTGGCGAAGTCCGTCACCGTGGAGTGACGCCCGGAACGGGACGGCGTGAACGGCCCGGTACCCGGGAGGTGCGGACGTCGACGGTCTCCTTGGCCTCGACGTCGGTGATCGCCTCGCCGCGGTCCCTCGGCAGGGACGCCGCGGAGGCGGGGCCGGCGCCGGCGACGGTCCCGGTGCGCAGGGGCGTCGCGCGGACCCCGCGCGGGTGCTCAGTGCACGGACAGGCCGCCGTCCACGTGGATCGACTGGCCGGTGACGTAGCCGGAGGCGCGGCTCGCCAGGAACACGGCCGCGCCCGCGAAGTCCTCGGCCAGGCCGTTGCGGCCGGTCATCGTGCGCGCGGCCAGGGCCGCCACCCGCTCCGGGTCGGCCGACAGCCGCGCGTTGAGCGGGGTCATCACAAAGCCCGGCACCAGGGTGTTGCAGGTGACCCCGTACGGAGACCAGGCCTCGGCCTGGGAACGGGCCAGCGACTCGAGCCCGCCCTTCGACACGCCGTAGGCACCGCTCTGCACGAACGCCCGGTGCGCCTGCTGGGAGCTGATGTGGATGATCCGGCCGAAGCCCCGTCCGGCCATCCCCGGCCCGAACCGCTGCCCCAGCAGGAACGGCGCCTCCAGGTTCACCGCCATGGTGGCGTCCCACACGTCCTCGCCCAGCTCGCCCAGCGGCGGACGCAGGTTGATCCCGGCCGAGTTGACGAGGATGTCGGGCTCCCCGAACACGGCCGCCGCCTCCTCGGCGGCCGCACGCACCCCCGCCCGGCTGCCCAGATCGGCGCTCACCCAGGCCGCCCGGCAGCCGTCGGCCGTCAACTCGGCCACCGTTTCCGTGAGTTCGCGCTCGCGCCGGGCCACGATCACCACGCTCGCCCCGGCCCGCGCCAGCGCCCCCGCCACGGCCCGCCCGATGCCCGAGCTGCCCCCGGTCACCAGCGCGACCCGGCCGTCCAGCGAGAACAGGCCGGAGAGATAAGCGTTCGATGAGGTCATGTCCGCAGCGTAGGCGACGTGTGTCGCCGGGACGCCGTCGCCCGGAGTCGTAGGGTGCTCGCCATGAGCATCATCGGGGTGGGCATCGACGTCGCCGAGATCGACCGGTTCCGGGCGTCCCTGGAGCGGACGCCGGGGCTGGCCGGCCGGCTGTTCGTGGAGCGGGAGCTGCTGCTGCCCAGCGGGGAGCGGCGCGGCATCGCCTCGCTGGCGGCCCGGTTCGCCGCCAAGGAGGCGCTCGCCAAGGCGCTCGGGGCACCGCCCGGACTGCACTGGACCGACGCCGAGGTGTACGTGGAGGACAGCGGGCAGCCCCGGCTGCGGGTGAAGGGCACGGTGGCCGCGCGCGCGGCCGAGCTGGGCGTGCGGGCCTGGCATGTGTCGCTCAGTCACGACGCCGGGGTGGCCTCGGCCGTGGTGGTCGCCGAGGGCTGACCGCGCCCGCCCCGGGTGTGGACGGCGGGGATTCGGGGGCAGACTCGGTGCCATGCGTACTGCGTACAGCGTGGAGACGGTAAGGGCGGCCGAACGGGCCCTGATGGCGCGGCTGCCGGAGGGCGCGCTGATGCAGCGGGCCGCCGCCGGGCTGGCCGCGGCCTGCGCCGGCCTGCTCGGGCGGGTGTCCGGCAGCCGGGTGGTACTGCTGGTCGGCAGCGGGGACAACGGCGGGGACGCCCTGTACGCGGGGGCCCGGCTGGCCCGGCGCGGCGCCGGGGTGACCGCCGTCCTGCTGACACCGGGACGGGCCCACGCCGGAGGGCTCGCCGCGTTGCGCCGGGCCGGCGGCAGGACCGTCCCGGCGGACCGGGCCGAGGAGGCGATCGCGCGGGCCCGCCTGGTCGTGGACGGGATCGTCGGCATCGGCGGCAAGGGCGGGCTGCGGCCGGACGCCGCACGGCTCGCCGAGGCGGTGGCGCGCTCCGGGGCCGCCGTCGTCGCCGTGGACCTGCCCAGCGGCGTCGACGCGGACACCGGGGAGGTGCGGGGGGCCGCGCTGCGCGCCGACCTGACCGTCACCTTCGGCGCGTACAAGCCCGGACTGCTGGTGGACCCCGCGCGGGAGTACGCCGGGGTGGTGCGGTTCGTCGGCATCGGCATCGAACCGCCGCCCGCCGACGCCGTGCTCCAGGCCCTCCAGCACGCCGACGTGGCCGGGCTGTTGCCGGCTCCGGAGGCGGAGAGCGACAAGTACCGGCGCGGGGTGGTCGGCATCGCGGCGGGCTCGGCGCGCTACCCGGGCGCGGCCGTGCTGGCGGTGTCCGGGGCGCTGCGCGGCGGAGCCGGGGCCGTACGGTACGTCGGCCCGGCCGGGGACGCGGTCCTCGCGCGCTTCCCGGAGACCCTGGTCTCCGACGCCGGACCCGCCAAGGCCGGCCGGGTGCAGGCGTGGGTGACCGGTCCGGGCGCCGGGGACGACGCGGCCACCGTGGCGGAGGTGCTGGCGACGGACGTACCGGTGCTGCTCGACGCGGACGGGCTGCGGCTGGCCGACCGGGACACCGTACGGCGGCGCGGCGCGCCCACGCTGATGACCCCGCACGCGGGGGAGGCCGCCGCGCTGCTGGGGGTGCGGCGGGAGGAGGTCGAGGCCGCCCGGCTGGCCGCGGTGCGCGAACTGGCCGCGGTGTTCCGGGCGACGGTCCTGCTGAAGGGCTCCACCACCCTGGTCGCCGGCCCCGGCGGCGGACCCGTACGGGTCAACCCCACCGGCACCCCCTGGCTGGCCACGGCCGGCAGCGGCGACGTCCTCTCCGGCCTCGCCGGCTCCCTGCTGGCGGCCGGCCTGGACCCGCTGGACGCCGGGAGCGTGGCCGCGTACCTCCACGGCCTGGCGGGCCGCTTCGCCGCGTCCGGCGCCCCGGCGGGCGCCCACGACGTGGCGTCCCGCATCCCGGAGGCCTGGCGGAGCGTACGGGACTGAGCCACCCTCAGGGGGCCGTCCGCGCAGGACCCGGGGACGGGACCCCGCGGAGGGCGGGGACCGGCTGCGCGCCGGGTACAGGGTGCCCGCGGCCGGGCGCGCGGGGTCCGGGGCCTCGTCACCGCCGCCGCCGGTGGCCGTGCCGGCCGGGGCCGCGGGCCCGGGCGCCGGGGGCCGGCGGGGGGCTCTGAGAGACTGGGGGCGCGATGACTGAGACAGCACCTGAGCCGACCGCCGCCCTGCGCGCCCGCGCCGAGATCGATCTGGGCGCCCTGCGCGCCAATGTGCGCGCCCTGCGCGCCCGGGCGCAGAGCGCCGCCGTGATGGCCGTCGTCAAGTCCGACGCCTACGGCCACGGCGCGGTGCCGTGCGCCCGCGCCGCCCTCGCGGCCGGTGCCACCTGGCTCGGCACGGCCACCGCGGAGGAGGCCCTCGCACTGCGCGCCGCCGGGCTGTCCGGCCGCGTGCTGTGCTGGTTGTGGGTGCCGGGCGGCCCCTGGCGGGAGGCCGTCGAGGCCGACATCGACGTGTCGCTGAGCGGCATGTGGGCGCTGCGCGAGGTCACCGCCGCCGCCCGCGCGGCGGGCCGCCCCGCGCGCGTGCAGCTCAAGGCCGACACCGGGCTCGGCCGCAACGGCTGCCAGCCCGGCGCCGACTGGGCCGAGCTGGTCGGCGCCGCGCTGCGCGCCGAGGCCGAGGGTCTGGTCCGCGTCACCGGACTGTGGTCGCACTTCGCGTGCGCCGACGAGCCCGGGCACCCCTCCATCGCCGCCCAGCTCAACCGGTTCCGGGAGATGGTGGCGTACGCGGAGGAGCGGGGCGTACGGCCCGAGGTGCGGCACATCGCCAACTCGCCGGCCGCCCTCACCCTGCCCGAGACCCACTTCGACCTGGTCCGCACGGGCATCGCGATGTACGGCGTCTCGCCCAGCCCGGAGCTGGGCACCCCGGCGGACTTCGGGCTGCGCCCGGTGATGACGCTCAGCGCCTCGCTGGCCCTCGTCAAGCACACACCCGGCGGCCACGGCGTCAGCTACGGCCACCACTACGTCACCCCCGGCGAGACCACCCTCGGCCTGGTGCCGGTCGGTTACGCGGACGGCATCCCGCGGCACGCCTCGGGCACCGGGCCGGTGCTGGTCGGCGGCAAGTGGCGGACGGTCGCCGGGCGGGTCGCCATGGACCAGTTCGTGGTGGACCTCGGCGGGGACGAGCCCCCGGTGGGCACCGAGGCGGTGCTTTTCGGGCCGGGCGACCGGGGCGAGCCCACCGCCGAGGACTGGGCGCAGGCCTGCGGCACGATCGCGTACGAGATCGTCACCCGCATCGGCACCCGGGTTCCCCGCGTCCATGTGAACGAGCGGGAAGCCGGGTAACCCGTCCGGGAAGCGACGGCCGGCCCGGCCGGCGGGACCGCGTGCGGCACGCCGTCGTCCCGGCCCGGCGTCCGGCGGCACATCCGTTTCACCCGACCAGGCGAAGAGGAGCGGTACGTGAGCGAGAGCAGCGCGGAGACCGTGGCGGACGTCGTCGCCTCGGCCGCCGTCGCCTCCGCCGCGGGGGCGGCCGGGAGCTGGCGCAGGGCGACCGGCATCGCCGGTGCCGCGCTGGGCGTGCTCGCCGCCGGCGCGGCGGCCGGCGTCGCGGTGGAGCGGATGACGGTGGGGCGCGGGATGCGCCGCAAGGCCCGGCTGGCGCTGGACGCGGCCGGCCCGTACGGCACCCTGCGCGGCACCCCCGGCAAGGCGTACGCCGACGACGGCACCGAGCTGTACTACGAGGTCGACGAGGCCGAGCCCGACCACGGCCCGGACGTCTCCCCGCGCCGCCGCCGGCTGTTCGGCCGCAAGGCGCCCGCCCCGGTCACCGTGGTCTTCTGCCACGGCTACTGCCTCGGCCAGGACTCCTGGCACTTCCAGCGCGCAGCCCTGCGCGGGGTCGTCCGTACCGTGCACTGGGACCAGCGCAGCCACGGCCGCTCCGGGCGGGGCGTGGCCCAGACCCGGGACCGGGCGCCGGTCACCATCGACCAGCTGGGCCGGGACCTGAAGGCGGTGCTCGACGCCGCCGTCCCCGACGGACCGCTGGTGCTGGTCGGTCACTCGATGGGCGGGATGACGGTGATGGCGCTGGCCGCCCAGTACCCCGAGCTGATCCGGGACCGGGTGGTCGCCGCCGCCTTCGTGGGCTCGTCGTCCGGACGGCTCGGCGAGGTCAACTTCGGGCTCCCGGTGGCCGGCGTCAACGCGGTGCGCCGGATCCTGCCCGGGGTGCTCCGGGCGCTCGGCCAGCAGGCGGAGCTGGTGGAGAAGGGGCGCCGGGCCACCGCCGACCTGTTCGCCGGGATCATCAAGCGGTACTCGTTCGCGGGCCGGGACGTCGACCCGGCGGTGGAACGCTTCGCCGAGCGGATGATCGAGTCCACCCCGATCGACGTCGTCGCCGAGTTCTACCCGGCCTTCGCCGACCACGACAAGACGGAGGCGCTCGGCTGCTTCCGGGACGTGCCGGTGCTGGTGCTGGCCGGTGTGCAGGACCTGGTCACGCCCAGCGAGCACAGCGAGGCCATCGCCGACCTGCTGCCCGACGCCGAGCTGGTGCTCGTGCCGGACGCCGGGCACCTGGTGATGCTGGAGCACCCCGAGGTGGTCACCGACCGGCTCGCCGACCTGCTCACCCGCGCGGGCGCGGTGCCCGCAGGGGCTACCGTAAGTGGCTATGGAACGACCAGCAGCACCAGCAGCGCACGCGGCCGCTGAGACCCGGCTGACGATCACCTCCCCCGAGCGGATGCGGGAGCTGGGCCGACGGCTGGCCGGGCTGCTGCGCGCGGGCGACCTGGTGATGCTCAGCGGGGAGCTCGGCGCGGGCAAGACCACCCTGACCCGCGGGCTCGGCGAGGGGCTGGGCGTGCGCGGCGCGGTCACCTCGCCGACCTTCGTCATCGCCCGGGTGCACCCGTCCCTCGGCGACGGCCCGCCCCTCGTGCACGTCGACGCCTACCGCCTGGCCGGCGGGCTGGACGAGATGGAGGACCTGGACCTCGATGTCTCGCTGCCCGACTCGGTGATCGTGGTGGAGTGGGGCGAGGGCAAGGTCGAGGAGCTGACCGAGGACCGCCTCCAGATCACCATCCACCGCGCGGTCGGCGACACGACGGACGAGGTCCGGCACGTGACGCTGACCGGGCTGGGGGAGCGGTGGGCCGGGGCGGACCTGGAGACGCTGACGGGCTGAGCGCCCGCGGCCGGCCGACGGCACGGCGCGTCACCGGATCACCACCACCGGCACCCCGATGGTGGCGAACTGCCACAGCGCGTCGCCGTCCACGCGGCTCTCCCGGATGCCGCCCGTCTTCACGTTCGGGTCGGCCGCCAGGCCCGTCCCGCCGTTCACGGCCGCGCTGAACCCGATCACCACCCCGTCCACGCTGGTGAACCGCACCACGTGCTCGACGGGCAGGCCGTCGGTGCCGGTGGCCGTGCTGGAGCGGGAGGTGACCCAGTACGTGCCCGGCGCCGGGTCGACGCTGCCCGGCCGGACCGTGAAGGTGCGCCGTACCCGGTCGCCGGGGGCGACCAGCCAGACCCGGTCGTCGTCCACCGAGTAGACCACCCGTTCACCCGAACCGGAGCCGCCCGGCAGGGCGGTCGGGTGCTGCCGGTCCCGGGGCGCCTTGGCCTTCGCCGCCGCGGACGCGCTCGCGGCCGGCCCGTCGCGCAGCGCGGCCGGCACGGTCGCCTCGGCCCGGAGCGCCAGGAAACCGACCGTTCCCAGGGCCGCCGCGGTGAGGCCGGCCACGATCGCCGAGCTGGTCCCTGCCACCTGCGCCCACCTCTGCTTCGAGTCCGTTTAGGGCTGAATGTCGTATTCGTGCAGACCGTAGCAGCCGGTGGCCGTTCGTCCCGGGCGGCCGTGCGCGAGCCGCGGGCGCCGTAGGCTGTTCGCGTGCTCTTGCTCGCTCTGGATACCGCCACCCCCGCCGTCACCGTCGCGCTGCACGACGGCACGGACGTCATCGCCTCGTCGAGCCAGGTGGACGCGCGCCGGCACGGAGAGCTGCTGCTGCCGGCCGTCGACCGGGTCCTCACCGAGGCCGGACTGAAGCTGGAGGCCGTCACCGGCATCGTCGTCGGCACCGGGCCCGGCCCCTACACCGGCCTGCGCGTCGGCCTGATGACCGCGGACACCTTCGGCCTCGCGCTCGGCGTCCCGGTGTACGGCGTGTGCACGCTGGACGGCCTCGCCTACGCCGCCGACATCGAGAAGGGCCCCTTCGTCGTGGCGACCGACGCCCGGCGCAAGGAGGTCTACTGGGCGACGTACGCCGACTCCCGCACCCGGCTGACCGGCCCGGCCGTGGACCGCCCCGCCGACATCGCCGAGCGGGTCGCGGGCCTCCCCGCGGTGGGCGCTGGCGCGCTGCTCTACCCGGACACGTTCCCGAGCGCCCACGAGCCCGAGCACGTGTCCGCCGCCGCGCTCGCCTCGCTCGCCGCCGAGCGGCTGGCCGCGGGCGGGGAACTGCCCGCGCCCCGGCCGCTGTACCTGCGCCGCCCGGACGCCCAGGTCCCCAAGAACTACAAGGTGGTCACCCCCAAGTGACACAGCCGGAACCTCCCCGACTGCGCGAGATGCGCTGGTGGGACATCGACCCGGTCCTGGAGCTGGAACGGGACCTGTTCCCCGAGGACGCCTGGTCCCGGGGGATGTTCTGGTCCGAGCTGGCCCACGCCCGGGGCCCCGAGTCCACCCGGTGCTACCTCGTCGCCGAGTCCGCCGACGGTCACATCGTCGGGTACGGCGGCCTGGCCGCGGCCGGTGACGTGGGCGACGTCCAGACCATCGCCGTCGCCCGCGACCACCAGGGCACCGGCCTCGGCGCCCGCCTGCTGGCGGAGCTGCTGCGCGCGGCGACCGCGTTCGAGTGCCCCGACGTGATGCTCGAGTGCCGGGTCGACAACGTCCGCGCCCAGAAGCTCTACGAACGCTTCGGCTTCGTCCCCGTCGGCTTCCGGCGCGGCTACTACCAGCCCGGGAACGTGGACGCCCTGGTGATGCGCCTGACCACCGGATCCGACAGCGGCACCGCCGCCGGGTCCGACCCCGTACAAGGAACCGAGAGCAATGACTGACTCACGCGACGAGCCTCTCGTACTCGGCATCGAGACCTCCTGCGACGAGACCGGCGTCGGCATCGTCCGCGGCACCACCCTGCTGGCGGACGCCGTCGCCTCGAGCGTGGACGAGCACGCCCGCTTCGGCGGTGTCGTACCGGAGGTGGCGTCCCGGGCCCACCTCGAGGCGATGGTGCCCACCATCGACCGCGCGCTGAAGGAGGCGGGGGTCAGCCCCAAGGACCTGGACGGCATCGCGGTCACCGCGGGCCCCGGCCTCGCGGGCGCCCTGCTCGTCGGCGTCTCGGCGGCCAAGGCGTACGCCTACGCCCTCGGCAAGCCCCTGTACGGCGTCAACCACCTCGCCTCCCACATCTGCGTGGACCAGCTGGAGCACGGCCCGCTGCCCGAGCCGACGATGGCCCTGCTGGTCTCCGGCGGCCACTCCTCCCTGCTGCTGTCCGCGGACATCACCTCCGACGTGCGCCCGATGGGCGCCACCATCGACGACGCGGCCGGCGAGGCGTTCGACAAGATCGCCCGCGTGCTCAACCTCGGCTTCCCCGGCGGCCCGGTCATCGACCGCTACGCCAAGGAGGGCGACCCGGGGGCCATCGCCTTCCCGCGCGGCCTGACCGGCCCCCGCGACCCGGCGTACGACTTCTCCTTCTCCGGCCTGAAGACCGCCGTGGCCCGCTGGATCGAGGCCAGGCGCGCGGCCGGCGAGGAGGTCCCGGTGCGTGACGTCGCCGCCTCCTTCCAGGAGGCCGTGGCCGACGTGCTGACCCGCAAGGCCGTCCGCGCCTGCAAGGACGAGGGCGTGGACCACCTGATGATCGGCGGCGGGGTCGCGGCCAACTCCCGGCTGCGCGCCCTCGCCCAGGAGCGCTGCGAGGCGGCCGGCATCCGGCTGCGCGTGCCGCGCCCCAAGCTGTGCACGGACAACGGCGCGATGGTGGCCGCGCTGGGCGCCGAGATGGTCGCCCGCAACCGGGCCGCCTCCGCCTGGGACCTGTCGGCCGACTCCTCCCTGCCGGTGACCGACCCGCACGTGCCCGGCCACGCCCACGACCACGACCACGTGCACGAGATCAGCAAGGAGAACCTGTACTCGTGACCGTCGCTCTGATGTGGGAGGCGCGGGCGGCCGAGGGGCGGGGCGCGGACCTGCTCGCCTGGGCCCGCGCCCAGCGGCTGGCCGAGGAGCCGCTGCGCCGGGAGACCTTCCGCGCGCCGCAGGACCGGGTGCTGGTCGTCACCTGGTGGGACGCGCCCTACGACACCCCGCTGCCGGAGCTGCCCGAGCCGGACCCGGAACTGGTGACCCGCGCTCCGCACCGGTGGCGGTTCGAGTCGGTGGCGGACGACTGAGGCCACCCCGGTGGCGTGAGGCCGCTGAGGTTGGTGAGTCCACCGGGGCGGATGAGGTTGCGGTGCCACCCCCTCGCTGCGTATGATCATCACACAGCGAACGGCCGGAACACCGGCCCGAAGCCAGTGCGTTGGTGGTCCAAGGAAAGACGCCCCGCTTCCTGCGGGGAGATGCAGGTGCAAGGCCTGCCCGGCGCTCCACTCGACACCCCGCCCCCGGGTCACCGGAGGCGGGGTGTTCGCGTTGTACCGACAGCGCTCGTCGAATGTTTCGTAATCCGCTCCGAATGTTCCGGAGTCCTGTTGCGGTGCACGATTCTTCGCCCCCTGCTCCCGCGCGGCTACGATCGCCGGTATGAAGCCTCCGAAGCCCGCAGAGACACAGACGGCGACCCTCGCCGAGATCGCCCGGGAGGCCGGGGTCTCCGCTCCGACTGTTTCGAAGGTCCTCAACGGCCGCGCCGACGTCGCCCCGGCGACCCGCGCCCGGGTCGAGGAACTGCTGCGCGCCTACGGCTACCGGCGCCGGCGCGCCGAGGCGTCCCGTTCGCCGCTGATCGACCTCGTCTTCCACGAACTGGAGAGCGCCTGGGCGCTGGAGGTCATCCGGGGCGTGGAGAACGTGGCCAGGGACGCCGGGCTGAGCGTGGTGCTGTCCGAGTCGGCCGGCCGGCTCACCCCCGGCCGGACCTGGGCCGACCAGGTCGCCGCCCGCCGGCCGCACGGCGTCGTGCTGGTGCTGTCCGGCCTCGACGAGTCCCAGCGGGCCCTGCTGACCAGCCGTTCCATCCCGTTCGTGGTGATGGACCCGGCCGGCGACCCGGGCCCGGACGTGCCCTCCATCGGCGCCACCAACTGGCAGGGCGGACTGGCCGCCACCCGGCACCTGGTGGAACTCGGCCACACCCGGATCGGCGCCATCAGCGGCCCGTCGCGGATGATGGGCAGCCGCGCCCGGATGGACGGCTACCGGGCGGCGCTGGAGACGGCCGGACTGCCCGTGGACCCCTCGCTGGTGCTGACCGGCGACTTCCACCACGACGCCGGTTACCGCCTGGGCCTGGAGCTGCTGCGCCGCCCGGACCGGCCCACCGCCGTCTTCGCGGGCAACGACCTCCAGGCCCTCGGTCTGTACGAGGCCGCCCGTGAACTGGGCCTGCGCGTCCCGGAGGACCTCAGCGTGGTCGGCTTCGACGATCTGCCGGTGGCCCGCTGGGTGGGCCCGCCGCTGACCACCGTTCGGCAGCCGCTGACCGAGATGGCCGAGGCGGCGGCCCGGCTGGTGCTGGAGCTGGGGCGGGCCGAGGACGACCGTACGGCGACCCGGGTGGAACTGGCGACGAGCCTGGTGGTGCGCTCCAGCACGGCCGCTCCGGCGCCGGCCGGAAGCTGACACACCGACGGGCGGGACACGCTCCGGCATACGAGAGGTCAGCGGCCGAAACTTTCGGGTGGGCACCCGCTCCAGACGGCCGCTGGATGAGAATTGCGCAAGAAAAACGGCTGCCGCCGAATGGCCTAACGGCCCGTTCATCATTCGGACTTATGTTCCTGTCGTGACGCGACACGAGGAGCGGGGCGACGCGGGCAGACGGACGGGCCGGCGGCCGGGGGCGCTCAGGATCGCCGGCCTGACCCTGACGGGCGCCCTGGTGCTGGCCGTGGCGGCGGCGGGCTGGGTGTACTGGCATCTGAACCACAACATCACCAGCGTCGACATCGACAGCGCGCTCGGCGACGACCGGCCCGCCCGGGCGGTGCTCACGCCCGGCCCGACCGCCTCGGCCGGCGCCTCCCCGGTGCCCACCGGCTCGCTGAACATCCTGGTCCTCGGCTCGGACTCGCGCAGCGGCGCGGCCAACCGGGAACTGGGCGGCGGGGACAGCGACGGGGCCCGGTCCGACACGGCGATGGTCGTCCACCTGGACGCGGGCCGGACGGCGGCGACCGTGGTCAGCATCCCGCGCGACACGCTCGTCACCCGGCCGTCCTGCCCGCTCGACTCCGGCGGCACCTCGGCACCGGCGTACGGGGCGATGTTCAACAGCGCCTACGCGGTGGGCGGTCCGGTGTGCGCGGTGAAGACCGTGGAGACCCTCACCGGCGTCCGCATGGACCACTACCTCGAGATCGACTTCTCCGGCTTCGCCCGGCTGGTCGACGCGCTCGGCGGGGTGGACGTCACCACCGACCAGGACATCGACGACGACCAGAGCCACCTCCACCTCGCGGCCGGCACCCACCATCTCGACGGCACGCGGGCCCTCGCCCTCGCCCGCACCCGCCACGGCATCGGCGACGGCAGCGACCTGGGCCGCATCGGGCTCCAGCAGAAGCTGGTCAAGGCCCTGCTGGAGCGGATCTCCGACGCCGGACTGCTCACCGACCCGGCCCGGCTGTACCAGGTCGCCGACGCCGCCACCGCGGGCCTGACCACCGACACCGGCCTGGACTCCCTGGGCGAGCTGACGGGCCTCGCCCGCAGCCTGGACGGGCTGACCGCCGACCGGGTGACGACGGTGACGATGCCGGTCGTCACGGCTCCCGACGACGCCAACCGGGTGATCCCCGAGGAACCCCGGGCGGGCGACCTCTGGGCCTCCCTGCGCTGAGCTTCGCCGGAAAAAAAATCAACCCGGATTTTTTCGGGGCGCGTGTCGATCCGGGCGTCTCCCGTTCGACGTACAGGTGAGCGGCGGGGAACGGCCCCGCCGCCCGACCGAGGGAGACACCATGCCCCGTTACCTGTCGCTCGTGCGCTTCGACGAGTCCACCGCGCCCGCCGGCGGTCCCAGCGCGGAACTGCAGCAGCGGATGGGCGAGCTGATCGAGGAGATCACCAAGGCCGGCGTCCTGCTCGACACCGCCGGGCTGACCCCGGCCGCGCGGGCCGCCCGGGTGGAGTGGGACGGCGAGCGGGCCACCGTCACCGACGGGCCGTTCACCGAGTCCAAGGAGGTCGTCGGCGGCTACGCGCTCATGCAGTGCAAGGACCGCGCCGAGGCCCTGGAGTGGACCCGGCGCTTCCTGGCCGTGCACGGCCCCGAGTGGCGGATCTCCTGCGAGCTGCGGGAGATCGCCGAGGCCTGAGCCGGTTGGCCGGAGACCGTCCACGGTGTTGCATGTGGGCTGTGGAACCACAGCCCACGGCAGCCCAGCCGACCCCCGCCCAGGCCATCGAGACCGTCTTCCGGCTTCAGGCGCCGCGCGTGATCGCCGGCGTCGCGCGGATCGTGCGGGACGTCGGGATCGCCGAGGAACTGGCGCAGGACGCGCTGGTCGCCGCCCTGGAGCGGTGGCCCCGTGACGGGGTGCCCGACAACCCCGGCGCCTGGCTGCTGGCCACCGCCCGGCACCGGGCCGTCGACCTGGTCCGGCGCCGTGAGGTCTACGCCCGCAAACTCGCCGAGATCGGCCGGGACCTGGAGACCACGGCGCCCCCCGAGGAGCCCGCCGACCCGGACGGCATCGACGACGACCTGCTGCGGCTGGTCTTCACCGCCTGCCACCCGGTGCTGTCGCCGCAGGCCCGCACCGCGCTCACCCTGCGCCTGCTCGGCGGCCTGACCACGGCCGAGATCGCCCGCGCCGTCCTGGTGCCGGAGGCGACGGTGGCCCAGAGGATCGTCCGCGCCAAGCGCACCCTCGCGGCGAGGAACGTCGCCTTCGAGGTGCCGTACGGACCCGACCGCGAGGCCCGCCTCGGCTCCGTCCTGGACGTCATCTACCTGATCTTCAACGAGGGGTACGCGGCCACCGCCGGCGACGACTGGCTGCGCCCCGGCCTGTGCGAGGACGCCCTGCGGCTGGCCCGGGTGCTGTCCGGGCTGATGCCCGGGGAGCCCGAGGTGCACGGCCTGGCCGCGCTGCTGGAGTTCCAGGCGTCCCGCGCCCCCGCCCGCACCGCCCCCGACGGCACACCGGTGCTGCTGAAGGACCAGGACCGCGGCCGCTGGAACCGCATGCTCATCGCGCGCGGGGTGCGGGCCCTGGAGCGCGCCGGAGCCACCGCGGCGGGCCCGCCGGGCCCGTACGCCCTCCAGGCGGCCATCGCCGCCTGCCACGCGCGCGCGTACACCTACGAGGAGACCGACTGGCGGGCCATCGCCGCCCTGTACGGCCTGCTGGCCGCCCGCGCGCCGTCCCCGGTGGTCGAGCTGAACCGCGCGGTCGCCGTCTCGATGGCCGACGGTCCCCAGCGGGGCCTGGAACTGGTGGACGCGCTGGCCGCCGAGCCCGCGCTGCGCGGCTACCACCTGCTGCCCAGCGTCCGCGGCGACCTGCTGTCCCGGCTGGGGCGCACCGCCGAGGCCCGCGAGGAGTTCCGCCGGGCGGCGGAGCTGACCCGCAACGAGCGGGAACGCGCGCTGCTGCGGCGCCGGGCGGATCAGCCCAGCGGCTGACCGATCAGCATCGTCGGCGCCCCCGCCACGCGGGTGAGGAAGACGGTGGCCGCGTTCGGCCCCTGCGGCCGTACCTTGCGGCGCAGTTCCTCCGGCTCGACGGCCGAGCCGCGCTTCTTCACGGTCAGCGTGCCGACCCCGCGCTCGCGCAGCAGGGCCTTCAGCCGCTTGACGTTGAAGGGCAGCTGGTCGGTGATCTCGTAACCGGTGGCGTACGGCGTGGGCCGCGGTTCGTCGGCGGTGACGTAGGCGATGGTCGCGTCCAGCAGCCCGCCGCCGACCTCCTCGGCCACCTCGGCGACCAGGTGCGCGCGGATGACCGCGCCGTCCGGCTCGTACAGGTACCGCCCCACCGGCCGCACCGCCGGGTCGGGCAGGCCCCGGCCGGGCAGCGTGCGCGGGCCCGGCAGCAGCGTGGCCCGTACGGCACCCGGCGCCCCGGTCCCGAACCACAGCACCGCTTCCTTCACGTCCCCGCCGTCCGAGATCCACTCGGCCTCGGCCTCCGCCGGGACGATCTCGTGCGGAATGCCGGGCGCGATCTTCAGTGCCGCGAGGGACGCCCGGCGGGCCGCCCGGACCGCCCAGGACAGCGGCGGCGAGTACGCCTCCGGGTCGAACACCCGGCCGCGCCCGCCGCGCCGGGCCGGGTCCGCGAACACCGCGTCGTACCCGGTGGTGTCCACCTCCGTCACATCGGCCTCGCGCACCTCGATCAGCTCGGCCAGGCCCAGCGCCTCGGCGTTGGCGCGGGCCGCCGCCGCGGTCAGCGGGTCGCGGTCCACGGCCAGCACCCGGATCCCGGCCCGCGCCAGCGCGACCGCGTCCCCGCCGATGCCGCAGCACAGGTCGGCCACGGAGGTCACGCCCAGCTCAGCGAGCCGCCGCGCCCGGTACGCCGCCACGCTCGCCCGGGTGGACTGCTCGACCCCGTTCGGGGTGAAGAACATCCGGCCGGCGTCCGCGGCCCCGAACTTCGCCGCCGCCCGCTGCCGCAGCCGGGCCTGGCCCAGCGCGGCCGAGACCAGTTCGGCCGGGTGGTCGCGGCGCAGCCGGGTGGCCACCGCGAGTTCCCGCGCGGGCTCGGTGTCGCGCACCTCGTCGAGGAGGGCGCGGCCTTCGGGGGTGAGGAGCAGAGCGAGGTCGTTCACCGGCTCATTGTGGGCCAGTCGGTGGATGGTGCGCCCGCGGCGGCGGTGTCGGCCGGGGGAGCGGGCCGGGGCCTGGGAGGATCCGGCACCATGCGAGCAGTAGTACAAAATGACAAAAGTCGGGCACGGGTCGCGCAGGCGGACGGCGAGGGTCGGGCACGGGTCGTGCGGACGGACGGCAAGAGCCGGGCACGAGTCGCGAAGACGGCCGCGGCCGCCACCGCCCTCGCACTGGCCGCCCTCCTGTCCGGCTGCGCCGGCGACCCCGCCCCGGCCCCGGCGCAGGGCGGCCCCGCCCACCCCCTGGACCCCCGCGCCCGCGAGGCCGCCGAACACGCCCGGCTGGCCGCCGCCGCCCGGCGCTGGGGCCTGGACCGGGCCCCGCTCACCCCGCCGGCCCCGCCCGCCGGCAAACCCCGGATCACGCCCCGGGACGGCTTCGAGGTGGACGGCCAGGAGGAGGAGAACCTCCCCCCGGTCTTCACCACCGTCCCCACCCGGCAGAAGGTCGTCTTCCTCACCATCGACGACGGCGCCGAGAAGGACCCGGCGTTCCTGCGCATGATGAGCGAGCTGAAGGTGCCGTACACCGCGTTCCTCAGCAACTACGTCATCGAGGACGACTACGGCTACTTCCGCCGGATGCAGGCCCAGGGCGTCACCCTCAACAACCACACCCTCACCCACCCCTACCTCCCCGGACTGTCCTACGAGGAGCAGCGCGACGAGATCTGCGGCATGCAGACCGTCATGAAGAAGCAGTTCGGCAAGGCGCCCACCGTCTTCCGGCCGCCGTACGGCAACTACAACGGCGACACCCTGCGCGCCGCCAAGGAGTGCGGCATCAAGTACGCGCCCATCTGGGACGAGGAGGTCTTCGTCGACCACTGGGAGTACCGCGACTGGGACCGCCGGCTGCACCCCGGCGACATCGTCCTCACCCACTTCCGCGGCCGGGACGACTGGAACGGCACGATGGTGGACGACATGCGGCGCTTCCTGGACAAGGTCACGCGCGAGGGCTACGCCGTCGCCCGCCTGGAGGACTACCTGTGAGGCGCCTGCGGGGCCCCGCCGCGGTCCTCGCCTCGGCCCTGCTCCTGGCGGGCTGCGCCCAGTCCGTCGACCCCATCGAACGCCTCGGCAAGAAGGCCGCCGCAGGGGTGCGCCCGCACGCCACCGGCCCCGGCCGGGCCTACCGGCACTGGGGCCTGACCCGCCCGCTCGCCCGCTCCCCGGTCCGCGACGCCCGCCCGCTCGCCCTGCACCGGGCCACCCCCGCCCCGCCCCCGGTGATCGACCACGTCCCCACCCGCGACCCGGTCGTCTTCCTCACCTACGACGACGGCGCCGAACGCGACCCCCGCTTCGCCGACATGGTCCGCGACCTGCGCCTCCCGGTCACCCTGTTCCTCACCGACGGCGCCGCCGCCCCCGGCTGGCGCCACTACGCCCGCCTGCGCGCCCTCGGCGCCGGCATCGGGAACCGCGCCGTCGGCCCCCGCGCCCCGGCCGGACTGCCGTACGCCGGCCAGCGCGCCCAGATCTGCGGCCAGCAGGACCGGCTGCGCACCCGCCTGGGCGTCCGCCCCCGCCTGTTCCGCCCGCCCCACGGCTCCTACGACCCCACCACCCTGCGCGCCGCGGCCGACTGCGGCATCTCCGCGGTCGTCCTGTGGCGCACCGCCCTCACCCCGGCCGGCCTCACCCGCGGCCTCGCCCCCGGCGACATCGTCCTCGTGGACTCCGGCGAGCCGGCGGACGTCCCGTTGCGCGAACGCACGGCACGGGTCCTCAGGGCGGCCCAGGCGCGGCGCCTGACGGTGGCCCGCCTGGAGGACTACCTCTAGGAGAGCCGGCTCCCCGGGCCCCCGGTCAACGCCACGACGGCCGATTCACCGCCGACGCGCCGCACGGCATTGGCACTCCGCTTGACCGAGTGCTAATCACGGTCATAGTCTCAGGTCTGGCACTCCGCAGGTGAGAGTGCCAACAAACGCGACGGGCAGGTCCGGCACCCGCGACGACGGATCGACCTGGTCGCCACCTCAGACAGTTAACCCCGTGAGATCTCCGAAGGGGGAGGTCGGATCGTGACGACCGCCAGCTCCAAGGTTGCCATCAAGCCGCTCGAGGACCGCATCGTGGTCCAGCCGCTGGACGCCGAGCAGACCACGGCCTCTGGCCTGGTCATCCCGGACACCGCGAAGGAGAAGCCCCAGGAGGGCGCCGTCCTCGCCGTGGGCCCGGGCCGGTTCGAGAACGGTGAGCGCCTTCCGCTCGACGTCAAGGTCGGCGACGTCGTCCTCTACAGCAAGTACGGCGGCACCGAGGTGAAGTACAACGGCGACGAGTACCTCGTCCTCTCGGCTCGCGACGTGCTCGCGATCATCGAGAAGTAATCACCTCAAGCGACTCTCTGCTTGAAGCTGCGCCCCTGGCCCCCGCGAATCGACAAGAAGCCGGGCGCCCGGGGCGCGGCGTTTTTCACCCACAGATTTCCGAGAGGGCTCCCGCTGCCATGGCGAAGATCCTGAAGTTCGACGAGGACGCCCGTCGCGCCCTTGAGCGCGGCGTCAACAAGCTTGCCGACACGGTCAAGGTGACGATCGGCCCCCGCGGCCGCAACGTCGTCATCGACAAGAAGTTCGGCGCCCCCACCATCACCAACGACGGTGTCACGATCGCCCGTGAGGTGGAGATCGAGGACCCGTACGAGAACCTCGGCGCCCAGCTGGTGAAGGAGGTGGCGACCAAGACCAACGACATCGCGGGTGACGGCACCACCACCGCCACCGTGCTCGCCCAGGCGCTGGTCCGCGAGGGCCTGAAGAACGTCGCCGCCGGTGCCTCCCCGGCCGCCCTGAAGAAGGGCATCGACGCCGCCGTCAAGGCCGTCTCCGAGGACCTGCTCGCCACCGCGCGCCCGATCGACGAGAAGTCCGACATCGCCGCCGTCGCCGCGCTGTCCGCCCAGGACCAGCAGGTCGGCGAGCTGATCGCCGAGGCGATGGACAAGGTCGGCAAGGACGGTGTCATCACCGTCGAGGAGTCCAACACCTTCGGTCTGGAGCTGGACTTCACCGAGGGCATGGCCTTCGACAAGGGCTACCTGTCGCCGTACTTCGTGACGGACCAGGAGCGCATGGAGGCCGTCCTCGACGAGCCGTACATCCTCATCACGCAGGGCAAGATCTCCGCCATCACGGACCTCCTGCCGCTGCTGGAGAAGGTCATCCAGGCCGGCTCCTCCAAGCCGCTGCTGATCATCGCCGAGGACGTCGAGGGCGAGGCCCTGTCGACCCTGGTCGTCAACAAGATCCGCGGCACCTTCAACGCCGTCGCGGTGAAGGCCCCCGGCTTCGGCGACCGCCGCAAGGCGATGCTCCAGGACATGGCCGTCCTCACCGGCGCCACCGTCATCTCCGAGGAGGTCGGCCTCAAGCTCGACCAGGTCGGCCTGGACGTGCTCGGCTCCGCCCGCCGTGTCACCGTCACCAAGGACGACACCACGATCGTCGACGGCGCCGGCAAGTCCGAGGACGTGCAGGGCCGCGTCGCCCAGATCAAGGCCGAGATCGAGAACACCGACTCCGACTGGGACCGCGAGAAGCTCCAGGAGCGCCTCGCGAAGCTGGCCGGCGGCGTGTGCGTGATCAAGGTCGGCGCCGCCACCGAGGTGGAGCTGAAGGAGAAGAAGCACCGTCTGGAGGACGCCATCTCCGCGACCCGCGCCGCGGTCGAGGAGGGCATCGTCTCCGGTGGTGGCTCCGCTCTGGTCCACGCCTCCAAGGTCCTCGAGGGCAACCTCGACAAGACCGGCGACGAGGCCACCGGTGTCGCCGTGGTCCGCAACGCCGTGGTCGAGCCGCTGCGCTGGATCGGCGAGAACGCCGGCCAGGAGGGCTACGTCATCGTGTCCAAGGTCAAGGACCTGGACAAGGGCCAGGGCTACAACGCCGCCACCGGCGAGTACGGCGACCTGATCAAGGCCGGCGTCATCGACCCGGTCAAGGTCACCCGCTCCGCCCTGGAGAACGCCGCCTCCATCGCCTCCCTGCTGCTCACGACCGAGACCCTGGTCGTCGAGAAGAAGGAAGAAGAGGAGCCGGCCGCCGCGGGCCACAGCCACGGCCACGCCCACTGAGGCAAGCGCTGAGCTGAACCACGCCACGGTGCCCGGTGTCCCCGCGGGGGGACACCGGGCACCGTGCGTCGCACCGGCCGGGCCGGACACCCGGCACACCGGACGGCCTTCCTGTCCCACGCGCCCGCCGGGCCCCCCGCCGGCTGGAACCTGGACCCGGCCGCACCCGGCGCCGCCCTCGAAGCCGCGTTTCCGCAGGCGCGGTACGAGACCCGGCAGGGAACGTGTTCCTCACCGCTCCAGCTCGTCCAGCGCCCCCAGCTGCTGCATCAGCCCCAGCTGGTCGTGCTGCCACCACAGCTCGGTGATCTTCCCGGCCGCGCCGAACCGGAACAGCGTCATCCCGGTCATGCTGACCCGGCGGCCGGTGGGCGCGATGCCGAGGAAGTCGCCCCGGTGCGTGCCGCGCCAGGACCAGCGGGCACAGGCCCGGTCGCCGTCGGCGAGCACGTCCTCGACCGTGAACGCGAAGTCGAAGGCGGCCCGCCACATCCGGAACTCGGCGCGCGCGTGGTCCAGCCCGATGGTGTCCTGCGGGTTCATCGGATCGCGGCTGTGCACGTCCTCGTCCAGCAGGTCGTTCAGCGGCGGCAGCCCGCCCGCCGCGCCCAGCGCCGCGAAGAACCGGCGTACGGCACGCTCCGACAGCCGCTCGTCCCGTACGACGTCCAGAGCGGTGAACGTCGGCCGCTCCTCGCACAGCGCGGCCAGGTCCCCGAAGATCCGCTCCGTCTCCGGGAGGTCCGAGTTCCGCATCGCCTCCTCGTACGAGGGGAACTCCACCACCTCCACCACGTGCGACGCGTCCGCGCGGTCCCGGCCGACCACCGCGTGCGTCGCCGTCCGTCTCCCGTGCGCGTGCCGGAGCCAGTCGTCCAGCAGCCGGTTCATCTCGTCCAGCCGGCTCGTCCTGCACTCGATGAGCTGTACGAAGGTCATGGCACCGCCTCCGGCCCCTGGTCCGGCAACCGTCCCGCCCATTTTCCCACCGGGACGGCGGCGCCACCCGCGCGCTCACCGGCCGGTCACTGCGGCCCGTACTTGCGCCCCGTACGGGAGCTGATCCCGCCCAGCAGCGCGCGCGGCGTCACCTTCACCAGCCCCATCAGCGCCTTGTACCGGGGGTCCGGGATGGACAGCGTCCTGCCCCGCGCAAGGTCGGCCAGGGCCGCCGCGACCAGCTTGTCGGCGTCCAGCCACAGCCAGCCGGGGATGTTGTCCGTGCCCATCCCGGCCCGCTGGTGGAACTCGGTGCGCACGAACCCCGGGCACAGCGCCATCAGCCGGACCCCGCTGCCCGCCAGGTCCCGCGCCGCGCCCTGGGTGAACTGCACGACCCACGCCTTCGACGCCCCGTAGGTGCCACGCGGCACGAAGGCGGCCACCGAGGCGACGTTCACCACCCCGCCCCGGCCGCGCTCGCGCATCGCCCCGGCCGCCGCCGACGTCAGCCGCAGCACCGCCTCGCAGTGCACCTTCAGCATCCGCAGCTCGTCCGCCATCGACACGTCCAGATAGCGGCCCTTGTTGCCGAAGCCGGCGTTGTTGATCAGCAGGTCGACCGGGTTCTTCCGGTCACCGAGCCGGCCGGCCACCGCCTCGATGCCCTCGTCCCCGGCGAGGTCGGCGGTCAGCACCTCCACCTCGACGCCGTGCCGGTCGTGCAGTTCCGTCGCCTGTTCGCGCAGCCGCCCGGTGTCCCGGGCCACCAGCACCAGGTCCTGCCCGTCGGCCGCCAGCCGCCGCGCGAACGCGGCACCGATCCCCGCGGTCGATCCCGTAATCAGAGCCGTTGTCATGGCCCAAGGGTAGTGACCCGCGCCGACAGCCCCCGCTGGCCGCGCGAGCCTCGCCCCGCGCGGCCGACGGCCGGTCAGACCCGCAGCCCAGCCACGTACTCGCGGGCCTGCGCCAGCGTCTCCGAGTGCAGTGCCTCGCCCGCCGCGAGCAGCCGGGGCAGCAGCTCGCGCTCGGTGGTCACCGCGCGGAACTGCATCTCCGCCGTCACCCCGTGGTCCGGCCGGTGCACGATCTCCACCGGGTCGCCGGAGCGGATCTCCCCCGGCTCGATCACCCGGAGGTAGGCACCCGTCGCGCCCTTCCGCGTGAACCTCTTGATCCAGCCGCGCTCGCCCATGTGGCCCTGGAACGTGGCGCACGGGATGCGGCCCGCGGTCACCTCCAGCACCACCCGCGCACCGATCCGCCAGCGCTCGCCGACCAGCGCCCCGGAGACGTCCAGGCCCTCCGTCGTCAGGTTCTCGCCGAAGCAGCCGTTGGCCAGCGGCCGGCCGAGTTCCCGCTCCCACGTGTCGAGGTCCTCGCGGGCGTACGCGTACACCGCCTGGTCGTCCCCGCCGTGGTGGCGCGTGTCGCACACCGCGTCCCCGGCCAGTCCGCCGGCGCCGATCCCCTTCGGACCCGGCGCCGCCACCCGCACCGGCCCCTCGGCCGGCTGTTTGTGGATACCGGTCACCCCGTCCGGCTGGCTGGTGTACGGCACGGGCCGCGGGCGGCCCAGATTGACCGAGAGAAGCTTCATCCCAGCACGCTAAGCGATCAGCCCCCAAAGCGTCGAAGGTTATCGGGCGCATCACCCAAAGGTTGTCTTATGCTCGAAGGGTGATCGAGGCCCGTCATCTCCGCGTCCTGCGCGCCGTCGCCACCACCGGCTCCTTCTCGGCGGCCGGGCGCGAACTCGGCTGCACCCAGCCCGCCGTCAGCCAGCAGATGAAGGCCCTGGAGGCCTCGGTCGGCACCCCGCTGCTGGTCCGCAACGGGCGGGAGATGCGCCTCACCCAGGCCGGTGAGGCCCTCGTCCGGCACGCCTCCGGCATCCTCGCCGGGCTCACCGCGGCCGAGGAGGAGGTCGCCGCCATCGCCGGCCTGCGCGCGGGCCGGGTCCGGCTGGTCTCCTTCCCCAGCGGCAGCTCCACGCTCGTCCCGACGGCCCTGGCCGCCCTGCGCGCCGCCCACCCCGGCACCCGGGTCTCCCTGGAGGAGGCCGAGCCCCCGAGGTCCGTGGAACTGCTGCGGGAAGGCGACTGCGACCTCGCCCTGGCCTTCCGCTACGAGGGGGCCGCGGTCGCCGAGGAGTGGGACGACCTCGTGGTACGCCCGCTGCTGACGGACCGCCTGGTCGCCCTGGTGCCCGAGCGGCACCGGCTCGCGCGCGCGGAGACCGTCGCCATCGGCGAACTCGCCCAGGAGCCGTGGATCGCCGGCTGCCCGCGCTGCCGCGGCCAGCTGGTCGAGGTGTGCGAGGGGGCCGGGTTCACCCCGCGCATCGACTTCGCCACCGACGACTACCCGGCCGTGGTCGGTCTGGTCGGCGCCGGTCTCGGCGTCGCCGTACTGCCCCGGCTGGCCGTGGAGTCGGTACGGCCGCGCGGCGTGCGGGCGGTACGGCTGGAACCGGCGGTGCGCCGCGAGATCGTCGCCCTGACCCTGCCCGACCTGGCCCAGGTCCCGGCGGTGGCGGCGACTCTGGAGCACCTGGCCCGGGCAGCCGCTCGCATCTAGGGCCCGGGGGCGCGGGAACGCGCCCGGCGAGAGCGTGCGGGAGCGCGGTCAGCGGCTGGGCGCGCGGCAGCACCGCGCCGATGCCGCGGCCGCGCGCGTGCCCCCTGCGGGCCCCGTGCGGGCCGGGCCGGGCGGAGGGACGCACCCGGTCGGCGGATCCTGCGTACAGAAACGTTCCTTCAGTGATCCCGAGCGGTATCCCCGCCGGGGGTGGAGGCCGTCACCAGCCGGTTGCGCGCCCGCCCCATCAACTCCTCGCGCTCGTCCTCGGTCAGGCCGCCCCAGACGCCGTACGGCTCGCGCACCGCCAGCGCGTGCGCCGCGCACTCCGCGCGGACCGGGCATCTCATGCAGACCTCTTTGGCCGAGTTCTCGCGAGCGCTCCGAGCCGCCCCGCGCTCGCCCTCCGGGTGGAAGAAGAGCGAGCTGTCCACGCCGCGGCAGGCAGCCAGCAGCTGCCAGTCCCACAGGTCCGCGTTCGGTCCGGGAAGGCGGGAGAAATCTGCCATTACGTGACCCCTTGTCGCCGATCTGGGCGGGTACGGTGCCAACGACCGTACATCTCCGGTCTAAGGAGATGAAAATATGACTCATTGCGAATCTAGCCCCGGACACTGCGAAACGGGAAGAAAAGGGGCCGAATGGGTCATAGGTTGTGATGAAAAGTTGAGAGTCCGACGGGCATGTCGGCACCGTGTCGGTCCCCTCACATAGAGTGCCGAAGACGGCACGCGGGCCCGTAACTCTTTCGAGTGACCGTCGTTGAGAGTGCGGAGGCGGTTGAAAGAACAAGCGCTCGGGCAGGCGTCCGAGACGGTCGACCGCACAGGTGACGATTCCGTACCAGCCTGGAGGCTCAAGGTGACGCGCATCAGCTGCGGAGGGCGGTCATGACATCCGTCCTCGTCTGCGACGACTCCCCGCTTGCCCGAGAAGCGCTCCGCCGCGCGGTCGCGACCGTGCCCGGTGTCGAGCGTGTGACGACGGCGGCCAACGGCGAGGAAGTCCTCCGCCGCTGGGGCGCCGACCGCTCCGACCTCATCCTGATGGACGTGCGCATGCCCGGTCTGGGCGGCGTCGAGACCGTGCGCCGGCTGCTTTCCGCCGACCCGGGCGCGCGCATCATCATGCTCACCGTCGCCGAGGACCTGGACGGCGTGGCCCTCGCGGTCGCCGCCGGTGCCCGCGGCTACCTGCACAAGGACGCCTCGCGCGCGGAGTTGCGGGCCACGGTGACGCAGGCGCTCGCCGACCCGACCTGGCGGCTCGCCCCGCGCCGGCTGCGCTCGGCGGAGATGGGCGCGGCGCCCACGCTCACCGCGCGCGAGATCCAGGTGCTGGAGGGCATGAGTCACGGCCGCTCCAACGCCGAGATCGGCCGCGAGCTGTTCCTCTCCGAGGACACGGTCAAGACGCACGCCCGCCGCCTGTTCAAGAAACTGGGCGCCTCGGACCGTGCCCACGCGGTGGCCCTCGGGTTCCGCTGGGGCCTGGTCCGGTAACACTGCGCGGCCGGCACACCGGGTGCCGGGCCGGGCCCGGTGTTCCGGGGAGCGGGCCCGGCCGTGGTGCCCCGACGCCGGTCGGGGCCGGGCGCAGGCCAGTGCCTGACGTCCGGTCCGTCCCGGCATTCCGCGCGTACTGGAACTCCGGGTGTCGCGCCGGATCCGGTGGCGCGGGTGACGGCCCGGACCCGGTACTCCGCCGACGGGTCCGGTACCGGGTCCGGGGTTCCGGACCGCGCCGCACTGGGCTCGGTGCTCCGCCGGTCCCGGGGTGTGCCCAGGGTGCGCGAACCCCTCTCGGTACGGGGCGCCGTCCTCGGTGCCGCGGGAAGTGCCGGGCCTGCCGTGGCCGGTCCCTCGTGCGGGGGCGGGCGGCGTACGCCCGGCGGGATCGTCGTACGGGTGTGAGTGAGGTCCGGCTCCGGTGGCAGCCGCCCGCGCATCCCGCGTCGGCGCGCGGTCCTGCTGTGCGCGCCGGGCGCGCAGGCGTGTGCTCCGGCGCACGTCAGTGCCCCCGACGACGAGTGCGCGCCCGGTCGTCGTACGCTCTGCCGGGCCCCTGGAAGGGTGCGCGCGCGGCGGCCCGCCGGACGCGCGCTGCTCGTTTCGGCGCGGATGCCGCATCCTTGAGATGTGGAGTCTCTCGGGGACGAGTCGGTCGAGCGGAAGGGGAGGGCGCAGGGGATGAGTGCCGGCGCACCTGCTCATAACGCTTCGGTGCACAACCACGAGCACGATGCGACGGACCGCGCGGCCACAGGGCACCATGGACCGATGCGCGACGACGAGGCGGGCACGGCCCCTGGGGCGATCGGTGCGCTCGTGCATCGTGCCGTCGACGGGGACGAGCAGGCCACGCACGATCTGCTCGCCCGGGTCCATCCGCTGGCGCTGCGCTACTGCCGCACCCGGCTGTCCCGGCTCCCGGGTGACGCCCGCCACTTCGTGGAGGACCTCGCCCAGGAGGTCTGCGTGGCGGTGCTGCTCGCGCTGCCGCGCTACCGCGACACCGGCCGGCCCTTCGAGGCGTTCGTCTTCGCCATCGCCTCCCACAAGGTGGCCGACCTCCAGCGCGCGGCCATGCGCCACCCGGGGTCGACGGCGGTGCCGTCCGACGAGATGCCCGAGCGGCCCGACGACTCCCTCGGCCCGGAGGAGCGCGCCCTGCTCAGCAGCGACGCCGAGTGGGCCAAGAAACTGCTGGCCAACCTCCCGGAGAACCAGCGCGAACTGCTTCTGCTGCGCATCGCCGTGGGCTTGACCGCGGAGGAGACGGGGCAGATGTTGGGAATGTCACCCGGCGCGGTCCGCGTGGCCCAGCACCGGGCGCTGAGCCGCCTCAGGGCGCTCGCCGAGCAGTAACCCCCTGGACGGAGCCGTCGTAGCCCCGTCACCGTACCCGCGCACCGAGGGTTTCGTACGAAGATACGAAGCCTGAAGCGAGCCCTTACCGTGGAATTTGCTAGCGACGCTTCCCGTTAGCATGGACATCCGCACCGATCAAGGCCATTTGGGGAAGGTGTCATGACTGCCAACGTCGACGGAGTGCCCGGTAAATTCGCGACACTCGGGCTGACCTACGACGACGTGCTGTTGCTGCCGGGCCCGTCGGACATGGCGCCCGACGAGATCGACACCACCTCGTACGTCTCCCGCAATGTGCGGGTCAACATCCCGCTGCTGTCCGCCGCCATGGACAAGGTGACCGAGTCCCGCATGGCGATCGCGATGGCCCGCCAGGGCGGTGTCGGCGTGCTGCACCGCAACCTGTCCATCGAGGACCAGGCCAACCAGGTCGACCTGGTGAAGCGCTCCGAGTCCGGCATGGTGACCGACCCGATCACCATCCACCCGGAGGCCACGCTCGCCGAGGCCGACGCGCTGTGCGCCAAGTTCCGCATCAGCGGCGTCCCGGTGACCGACGGCGACAAGCGGCTCCTCGGCATCGTCACCAACCGTGACATGGCCTTCGAGAGCGACCGCAGCCGCCGCGTGCACGAGGTCATGACCCCGATGCCGCTGGTCACCGGCAAGGTCGGCATCTCCGGCCCGGAGGCCATGGAGCTGCTGCGCAAGCACAAGATCGAGAAGCTGCCGCTGGTCGACGACGCGGGCATCCTCAAGGGTCTGATCACCGTCAAGGACTTCGTCAAGGCGGAGCAGTACCCGAACGCCGCCAAGGACGCCGAGGGCCGCCTGCTGGTCGGCGCGGCGGTCGGCGTGGCCGGCGACGCCTTCGAGCGCGCCCAGGCGCTGATCGAGGCGGGCGTCGACTTCATCGTCGTGGACACCGCGCACGGCCACTCCCGGCTGGTCGGCGACATGATCGCCAAGATCAAGTCGAACTCCTCCGGCGTCGACGTCATCGGCGGCAACGTCGCCACCCGCGACGGCGCCCAGGCCCTGGTCGACGCGGGCGCCGACGGCATCAAGGTCGGTGTCGGCCCCGGTTCCATCTGCACCACCCGCGTCGTGGCCGGTGTCGGCGTCCCGCAGGTCACCGCGATCTACGAGGCCGCGCTCGCCGCCAAGGACGCCGGTGTCCCGGTGATCGGCGACGGCGGCCTGCAGTACTCCGGCGACATCGCCAAGGCCCTGGTCGCGGGCGCCGACACGGTGATGCTCGGCTCGCTGCTCGCGGGCTGCGAGGAGTCCCCGGGCGAGCTGCTGTTCATCAACGGCAAGCAGTTCAAGTCGTACCGCGGCATGGGCTCCCTCGGTGCCATGCAGACCCGCGGCGACCGCAGGTCGTTCTCCAAGGACCGCTATTTCCAGGAGGGTGTCGCCTCCGACGAGCAGCTGATCCCCGAGGGCATCGAGGGCCAGGTGCCCTACCGCGGCCCGCTGTCCTCGGTCGTCCACCAGCTGGTCGGCGGCCTGCGCCAGTCGATGTTCTACGTCGGCGGCCGGACCGTGCCCGAGCTCCAGGCGAACGGCCGGTTCGTGCGGATCACCTCGGCGGGCCTGAAGGAGAGCCACCCGCACGACATCCAGATGACGGTCGAGGCACCGAACTACAGCGGCAAGAAGTGACGCGCGCGCACGCGTGAGGCTCATCGAGGGCGGTTCCGGAGGACTCCGGGGCCGCCCTCGCCGTGCGGGTGGGGGCCGCTGTCGCAGCCGTCGGCGATACTGGAAGACGCTGAAACGCATCAGGGAAAGGCCAAGACGTGACTGAGATCGAGATCGGGCGCGGCAAGCGCGGCCGCCGGGCGTACGCCTTCGACGACATCGCCGTCGTCCCCAGCCGCCGTACGCGGGACCCGAAGGAGGTCTCGATCGCCTGGCAGATCGACGCCTACCGCTTCGAGCTGCCGTTCCTGGCCGCCCCCATGGACTCCGTGGTCTCCCCGGCCACCGCGATCCGCATCGGCGAGCTGGGCGGCCTCGGCGTGCTGAACCTCGAGGGCCTGTGGACCCGGTACGAGGACCCGCAGCCGCTGCTGGACGAGATCGCCGAGCTGCCCGCCGAGCAGGCGACCCGCCGCCTCCAGGAGATCTACGCGGCGCCGATCAAGGAGGAGCTGATCGGCGCCCGCATCAAGGAGGTGCGCGACGCCGGTGTGGTCACCGCCGCCGCGCTCTCCCCGCAGCGCACCGCCCAGTTCTCCAAGGCGGTCGTGGACGCGGGTGTGGACATCTTCGTGATCCGGGGCACCACGGTGTCGGCGGAGCACGTGTCGTCCGCGCACGAGCCGCTGAACCTCAAGCAGTTCATCTACGAGCTGGACGTGCCGGTGATCGTCGGCGGCTGCGCCACGTACACCGCCGCGCTGCACCTGATGCGCACCGGCGCGGCCGGCGTGCTGGTCGGCTTCGGCGGCGGCGCCGCGCACACCACGCGCAACGTCCTCGGCATCCAGGTCCCGATGGCGACGGCCGTCGCCGACGTGGCCGCGGCCCGCCGGGACTACATGGACGAGTCCGGCGGCCGGTACGTGCACGTGATCGCGGACGGCGGTGTCGGCTGGTCCGGTGACCTGCCCAAGGCGATCGCCTGCGGCGCCGACGCCGTCATGATGGGCTCCCCGCTGGCCCGTGCCACGGACGCGCCCGGCAAGGGCCACCACTGGGGCATGGAGGCGGTCAACGAGGAGCTGCCCCGCGGCAAGAAGGTGGGCCTCGGCACGGTCGGCACCATCGAGGAGATCCTCACCGGTCCGTCCCACACCCCGGACGGCTCGATGAACTTCTTCGGCGCCCTGCGCCGCGCCATGGCCACCACCGGCTACAGCGAGCTGAAGGAGTTCCAGCGGGTCGAGGTGACGGTGGCGGACAGCCAGCACCGGCGGTAGTCACCGGGCGGTCCCCGCGACGCCCTGAGGGCCGGTCGTTCCTGGTGGACGGCCGGCCCTTTCGCATGCCCGGGACGCTCTGCCCGGGGGCGCACTGCGTGAAAGGGGGCGCACGGTTGTGTTCGGGGCGAATGTGGGCCGAACGGGCGTAGGCGGGCCGGTAATGTCCGTGACCGGCGACCCGGGCTCTCTGGGCCGCCCCCTTCCAAGGATCTGGACCGGGCTCCCGCCCTCGGGGCCCGGCCCGAATTCCAGACGGACCGCCTACCGGGCCAATGGGCGGCATCGTGGAAGGGGGCGCCCATGGGACGCCACCGCAAGCCCGACCGCTGGGACCGCACTCGCCTTCGGCTGGTGAAGTTCCGGAGGAGGTGGATCTTGCGGATCTTCGGATGGTGAGCGGCCACCCCCATGAGAACTAGGGGTGGACACTCCGTGATCCATCCAGGAGCCTGCCGCAGTGGCCGCTGCGGTGGGCTCCGTCTGTGCCCAAGGTACCGGCGGGGAATTTCCGACGCCACCAGTCCGAGGCCCCCACACCTCCGCGCGCCCCCCTTCACAACCGGTGCGCCGCCCCCGTGGGTGTGGCTCCCCGGGTGTCGAGCAGGAGCTGGGCCTTCACCGACAGGCCCTGCAAGTCGTACGTGCGGTGGTGCTGGAGCAGGATCGTGAGGTCGGCGTCGGCGGCGGCCTCGTAGAGGGAGTCGGCGCGCGGGACCGGGCGGTCCAGGACGTTCCAGGCGGGCACGTACGGGTCGTGGTAGCTCACGGACGCGCCGAACTCCATCAGCCGGACGGCGATCTCGCGCGCGGGCGTGCCCTGGAGGTCGGCGAGGTCGGGCTTGTAGGTGACGCCGAGCAGCAGGACCCGGGCCCCGCGCGCGGACTTGCCGTGCTCGTTCAGGAGCGTGGCGGCGCGCTGGACGACGTACCGGGGCATCCGGCTGTTGACCTGCTGGGCCAGCTCGACCATGCGCAGCGTGCGGGTCGCGTGCCCGGTCAGGTCCTGTGCGGCGCCGTGCCCGCCGACGCCGGGGCCCGGCCGGAACGCCTGGAAGCCGAAGGGCTTGGTCTCCGCGCACCGGATGACGTCCCACAGGTCCACGCCCAGCTCGTGGCAGAGCACGGCCATCTCGTTGACCAGCGCGATGTTCACGTGCCGGTAGTTGGTCTCCAGCAACTGCACGGTCTCCGCCTCGCGCAGCCCGCGCGCGCGGACCACCTTGTCGGTGAGCCGGCCGTAGAACGCGGCGGCGGACTCGGTGCAGGCGGGGGTGAGGCCGCCGATGACCCGCGGGGTGCAGGCGGGCGTGTGGGCCCGGCTGCCGGGGTCCACGCGGCTGGGGGAGTAGGCGAGGTGGAAGTCGCGGCCGGCCCGCAGGCCCGAGCCGTCCTCCAGCAGCGGGCGCAGGAACTCCTCCGTGGTGCCGGGCAGCACGGGTGACTCCAGGATGACCGTGGTGTGCGGGCGCAGGTGCGCGGCCAGGGTGCGGGCGGCGGCCTCGACCTGGCCGAGGTCGAGGCCGCCGTCGGCGCCGCGCGGGGTGGGCGCGCAGATCACCGCGGTGCGCACCCGGCCGAGCTGGGCCGGGTCGGTGGCGAGACGGAAGCCCGCGGAGTGCATCCGGCGCAGCTCGGCGGCGCTGAGCGGGCCCGTCTCGGGGCCGGTGGAGTAGCCGGCGGTGCGGACGCCGACGGCGACGGCGGCCTGGGCGAGCGGCAGTCCGTAGGGGCCGAGTCCGATGACGGCGAGGTCTGCGGGCATGCGTGGGCCGTCCTTCCCAGTAGCCGAAGCGGAACAGGTGCGCAACCGCTGTGGACAGCATGAGCGCGCGCACTCACAGACTAGGTACACATATGACCGTTATGTGTGATTGTGTTTGTGTGTCTTCCGATGGTTGTGCGCGAGTTATCCACAGGTGGGAAGTCCGTGGTGGCTGAAGCGGCGCATCGCGGTCATCATTTGGGCATGAGGAGGGCATGACGGGGCTACGCCCACCGGGTGCGGCCGACGCGAGCGAGTCAGCGACAGCGGGAGGCAGCGGTGAGGACAGCGACACTGGGGCCGGCGCAGCGTGCCGAGGCACTGGCGGCGATGGCGGAACGCGAGCTGGACGTACTGGTGGTCGGCGGTGGAGTGGTCGGCGCCGGCACCGCGCTGGACGCGGTGACCCGCGGTCTGTCCACGGGCCTGGTCGAGGCCCGGGACTGGGCGTCCGGCACCTCCAGCCGGTCCAGCAAGCTCATCCACGGCGGCCTGCGCTATCTGGAGATGCTCGACTTCGCCCTGGTCCGCGAGGCACTCAAGGAACGCGGCCTGCTGCTGGAACGCCTCGCCCCGCACCTGGTCAAACCGGTGCCGTTCCTCTACCCGCTCCAGCACAAGGGCTGGGAGCGGCTGTACGCGGGCTCGGGCGTCGCGCTGTACGACGCGATGTCGATGGCCCGCGGCCACGGCCGGGGGCTGCCGACGCACCGCCACCTGACCCGCCGTCACGCCCTGCGCGTCGCCCCCTGCCTGAAGAAGGACGCCCTCGTCGGCGCCCTCCAGTACTACGACGCCCAGATGGACGACGCCCGCTTCGTGGCCACCCTGGTGCGCACGGCGGCGTCGTACGGCGCGAAGGCGGCCAACCGCGCGCGCGTGACCGGGTTCCTGCGCGAGGGCGAGCGGGTCGTCGGCGCCCGGGTGCGGGACGTCGAGGGCGGCGGGGAGTACGAGATCCGCGCCCAGCAGGTCGTCAACGCCACCGGCGTGTGGACCGACGACACCCAGGCCATGGTGGGCGAGCGCGGCCAGTTCCACGTCCGCGCCTCCAAGGGCATCCACCTCGTCGTGCCGAAGGACCGCGTCCACTCCACCACCGGTCTGATCCTGCGCACCGAGAAGTCCGTCCTGTTCGTCATTCCCTGGGGCCGGCACTGGATCATCGGCACCACCGACACCGACTGGGACCTGGACAAGGCCCACCCCGCCGCGTCCAGTGCCGACATCGACTACCTGCTGGAACACGTCAATTCGGTACTGGCCGTGCCGCTCGGCCGCGACGACGTGCAGGGGGTGTACGCCGGGCTGCGCCCGCTGCTGGCCGGCGAGTCCGACGCCACCAGCAAGCTGTCGCGCGAGCACACGGTCGCCCATCCGGCGCCGGGCCTGGTGGTCGTGGCGGGCGGCAAGTACACGACGTACCGGGTGATGGCCAAGGACGCCGTCGACGAGGCGGTGCACGGCCTGGACATGCGCGTCGCCGACTGCGTCACCGAGGAGACCCCGCTGCTCGGCGCGGAGGGCTACCAGGCCCTGTGGAACGCGCGGGCGCGGATCGCCGCCCGCACCGGACTGCACGTGGTCCGCGTGGAACACCTGCTGAACCGCTACGGCTCGCTGGCCGAGGAGGTCCTGGAGCTGATCGCCGCCGACCCCGGACTCGGCGAACCGCTGGGCGCCGCCGACGACTATCTGCGCGCCGAGGTGGTGTACGCCGCCTCGCACGAGGGCGCCCGGCACCTGGACGACGTCCTCACCCGCCGCACCCGCATCTCCATCGAGACCTTCGACCGCGGCACCCGCAGCGCCCGGGAGGCGGCCGAGCTGATGGCACCGGTCCTCGGCTGGGACGCGGACCAGATAGCGCGCGAGGTGGAGCACTACGAGAAGCGGGTGGAGGCCGAGCGCGAGTCCCAGCTCCAGCCGGACGACCAGACGGCGGACGCGGCCCGGCTGGGCGCGCCGGACATCGTGCCGCTGTAGGCCGCCGCGGATCCAGGGCCCTGCGGGTTCGCCGGCTCCGTGGTTCCCGGCCCGCGGCGGTGGCGGGGCACGGCCGGCGTTCACTCGAACGAGTGGGCGATTTCGGGATCTTCGCCGGAACCCCGGGCGTTCTACCGGGTGGATGGCGGAATTCGACGGTGACAGGGGGTGGCCGGGGGCGGGGCGCGGGGGTGTGGGCAGGGCTCTCTGGAGGGGTGGTGTGCCGGTTCCTCCCCTCTTACGACCCATCATCCCGGTAAGCGGAACACCCGCTTCAAGAGGGGGCGCGGAGACGGGAGGGCGGGGTGCGGCCAGGGGCACCCTGGGCGTCGGGCACTTGCCGGGTGAGAGACAATGGAGGCTCTGTCAGGGCGGGTTGTATGAGGGGACGCATGTCGGAGGCGGAGCGGGCGGGTACATCTCGTCAGGAGACTCGTCAGGACAAGAGCGAGCGGCGTCTCCTCGCCGGGCGGTACCGGCTGGGGGATGTGCTGGGCCGGGGCGGTATGGGCACGGTCTGGCGCGCCGAGGACGAGACCCTCGGCCGGACGGTCGCCGTCAAGGAACTGCGGTTCCCGTCGAACATCGACGACGAGGAGAAGCGGCGCCTGATCACGCGCACCCTGCGCGAGGCCAAGGCGATCGCCCGGATCCGCAACAACAGCGCGGTGACGGTCTTCGACGTGGTCGACGAGGACGACCGGCCCTGGATCGTCATGGAGCTGGTCGAGGGCAAGTCCCTGGCCGAGGTCATCCGCGAGGACGGGCTGCTGAAGCCGAGGCGCGCCGCCGAGGTGGGGCTCGCCATCCTGGACGTGCTGCGCTCCGCGCACCGCGAGGGCATCCTGCACCGGGACGTGAAGCCGTCCAACGTGCTCATCGCCGAGGACGGCCGGGTCGTGCTCACCGACTTCGGCATCGCGCAGGTCGAGGGCGACCCGTCCATCACCTCCACCGGCATGCTCGTCGGCGCCCCGTCCTACATCTCCCCGGAGCGGGCCCGCGGCCACAAGCCCGGACCGGCGGCCGACCTGTGGTCGCTCGGCGGTCTGCTCTACGCGGCGGTCGAGGGCACGCCGCCCTACGACAAGGGCTCGGCGATCGCCACGCTCACCGCGGTGATGACCGAGCCGCTGGAGGAGCCCAAGAACGCCGGCCCGCTGCGGGACGTCATCTACGGCCTGCTGACCAAGGACCCGGCCAAGCGGCTCGACGACGCCGGGGCCCGGGCCATGCTCAACGCGGTGATCCACGCGCCCGAGCCGGAGCCGATGGACGCCACCCGGGTGGTCCCGCTGCCCGTCCAGCCCGGCGGGCCGGAGAGCAGGCGCGGCGAGGAGGCCGGGGAGAAGCTGCGCGGCGCGCTGCGCTCGGTGCGCAAGGCGGCGGGGGCGGCGGCCACGGGCACCGCGCCCGCGCGGACCCGGGGCGGGAGCGCGCCGTCCGCGCCGGGTGCGCCCGGTGCGCTGCCGGGCGCCGGAAGTGCCGTCACCGGCGGGGCGCGGCTCGGTGCCGGCGGTTCCGTCAACGGGACGCGGACCGGTGCCGTGGGCGGGCCGGGAAGCGTCGCCGGGCCGAACTCCAGCACGAACAAGCCGGCTTCCGGCTGGCCCGTGGTGCCGCCGCCGGACCTGGACCTGCCGCCGCGGCCGGTGCCGAGGGCGCCGCTCACCGACGTGGTGCCCAGACGCACGCTGGTGGTCATCGTCGCCGTGGTCGTGCTCGCGGTGCTCGGGACCGTGCTGGCCTTCGCCTTCAGCGGCGACGACGGCAAGGACAGCGGGGCCGAGTCCGCCGCCGGCGCCCGCCCGACCGCCGAGCGGACCAAGGACACGGCCGGGGAGTCGGGCAGCGCGCCCCGGACGGACGGCGCGAGTTCGGCGGCCACCGCCACCGGTTCCGCCACGGACACCGGGGCGAGCCCGGCCGCCGGCGACTCGGACGGCTCCGGTGAATCCGCCGCGCCCGCCGGCGAGGAGGGCGGGAGCGCACCGGTCGAGAGCACCCGCAAGGGCGGCCAGGGCTACTCGATCGGCCTGCCCAAGGGGTGGAAGTACCGGACCACCGGTGCCGCCGGGGACCGCTACACCGGTCCCCGGGGGCAGAAGCTGCTCGTCGCCTGGACCGGCACGCCCAAGGACGACCCGGTGGCGGACTGGCGGAACCAGGAGCGGTACATGGTGCGCTCCCAGTACCACAAGATCCGCATAGAGAAGGTGGGTTACCGCGGCTGGAACACGGCCGACTGGGAGTTCACCTATGTCGACGACGGCACCGAGTTCCGCACCGTCGACCGGGGTTTCGTGGTGAACGACCACCTCGGTTACGCGCTGATGTACACCGCGCGGGACGCCGACTGGCACGGCGACCTGCGCAAGGACACCTGGAAGACGCTGACGAAGTCCTTCGCACCCAAGTCGTAGACACCGCCCGCCGGTTTGGTGCCTGAGAATCCGTCATCCGCACGGTGCGGGTTGCCTCCGGCACGTATCGTGAAGGGTCGCGGACCGTACGCGGCCGCATGCGTGTGCGAGACGGTCGTGGGACGGACGGACATGACCAGCCGGGCGGCCGAGGGAGGCACAGTGGACGACTACGCGGGTCGGGTGCTCGCCGGCCGCTACCGCCTGCCGCTGCCGCCGTCCGACGCCTACGAATTCACCGAGAGCCGCGCCTTCGACACCTACAGCGGCCAGGAAGTCCTCGTCCGGCAGGTGCCGTTGCCGGAGGTCGTCGAGGCCGAGGTGCTGGACGCCGAGGGACTGCCCGAGGGGTTCACCGCCCGCGAGCGTCCGCCGCGGCGGACGGCGGAGGCCGGGGCCGCCACCCGGCGGCCCGCCGACCCCGCGGTGCGGCGCGCCGTCGAGGCCGCGCAGGCCGCGGCCCAGGTCCCCGACCACCCGCGCCTCGACCAGGTCTTCGACGTGTTCGCCGAGGGCGGGTCCCTGTGGATCGTCAGCGAGCTGGTGGCCGCGCGCCCGCTGGCCGCCCTGCTCACCGAGCGGCCGCTGACGCCGTACCGGGCGGCCGAGGTCGCCTCCGACGTGCTCATGGCGCTCCGGGTGCTGCACGCCCACGGCTGGGTGCACCGCAACATCACCCTCCGCACGGTCCTGGTCTGCGAGGACGGCCGTGTGGTGCTGACCGGTCTCGCGGCCGGCGCGGCGGAGGAGGCGCTCTGCGGGTACGACCCGGTGCCGGCCCCCGAGGACACGCCAGAGGAGATGCCAGGGGGCGAGGGCTCCAGGGAGGCCCTCGGCGCCGGCCCGGCCGGGGACCCGGGACGGCCGGGGGCGGACGCGGACCGCAGCGGGGACCTGGCCGGCTCCTCCGGTCCCGGCGGTGCGGCGGACGGCGTGCCGGGAGCCGACCCGGACGCCGACCCGGAGGCCGTGCGGCGGGCCGCCATCCGGGCACGGGCGGCCGGAGCGCTGCCGGCGCCCGGTGACGACGGGATGCCCGGCGCGGCGGGGCAGCCGGCTCTGGACACCGGTGCCGATGTCCGGGCGGCGCGGGCCGGGGCCATCGCCGCGTACCGGGCGGGCGCCCGGGCCGCCGCCCGGGTGCACGAGGCGGAGCACAGCCCGCGTCCCGCCCTGCCCGGCGCCCGCCCGCCGGCCGGCGCCGACCGGGCCGACGGCCCGGCGGAGCCGTCGTACCCCTCGGACCCGGGCAGCGCGGTACCGCCCGGCCGGATAGCCGATCCGTACGGCGTGCGCGGCACCCCCTGGCACGGCGCCGCCCCACGCCCCGGTTCCGCCGACCCACGCCAGGCCCTGAGCGGTGGTACGGCCCAGGCTCCGGACGGCGGCCCCCAGGCCCTCGACGGCGGCACCCGGCGGTTGGGCCTGCCCCCGGCGCAGTCGCGGCCCGGCCGTGTCCCGCCCCAGGGGCACGACCGGCGGCACCCACCGGCCGACGGCCCCGGCACCCCCGGGTCCGGTCCCGGCACCGGCCGCCCCTCCGGCCCGTACGACCGCCCGGAGTCCGGACTCGCCCCCGGGCTCGGGCCTGTTCGCCCGCAGGGCCCGGGCGCCGTCCCGGCCTCCGGCTGGGACACTCCCGGCGCCCTGCGCCGAGGCCCCGGCAGCGCGCTCGCCGCCGAGCGGGCCCGGCAGGTGCGGATGGCCGTGGTGGGGCCGGTGACCGAGCGGTGGGCGCCGGAGCAGGCCGGGCCCGTGCACGAGAACTGGCAGCTGGCGGCGCCGATCGGCCCCTCCACCGACCTGTGGGCGCTGGGCGCGCTGCTGTTCCGGGCCGTGCAGGGACACGCGCCGTACCCGGAGGAGTCCACGGCCGAGCTGGTGCAGCTGGTGTGCGCCGAGCCGCCCGCGTACGCGGAGGAGTGCGGGCCGCTGCGCCCGGTCGTGGAGTCGCTGCTGCGCCAGGACCCCACCGAGCGGCCGGACGTGGAGGAGCTGAGCGGCTGGCTGCGGTCCCTGGTGCGGTCCGCGCCGGAGCCGGAGGCCGGTACCCGGGTCGTCCGCGTGCCGCCCGCCGACCCGAGCCGGCTGCCGATCGTGCGGCGCCGGGGCGAGCTGGTGCGCCGTCGCCGCCGCGCGGGCGAGGTCGTGGCCCCTCCGCACGGACGGCACAAGCGGGCCTCCGAGGGTGCGCGTTCGCCGCGCAGCCTCGGCCGGACCCTGCTCCTGCTGATACTGCTCCTGCTGGCGGGCGGGGTCGCCTACGCGATGTTCCTCATGCCCGAGCGGGAGACCGGCGGGGACCGCACCGGCAGCGCCGGGCGGACGAGCCCGCTGCCCGCGCACACCCGGCAGCCCGCCGACGGGCGGAGCGCGCCGGCCGGCGGCACCTCCGCGCCCGCGACCGAGACCCAGACCGGCGGGGACCCCTCCGTGCCCGACGGGTTCACCCTGCGCAAGGATCCCGACGGCTTCCGGATCGCCGTCGCCGAGGGCTGGGACCGCACCCCGAGGAACGGCAGCGGCCAAGTGGTCTACGCCCACGGGAACTTCGAGCTGGTCGTCGTACCGGGCCGGGACGGGGCGTCCGCCTACGGCAGCGATCCGATGGCCTACCAGCGGGACAAGGAGCGGGAGCTCCAGCCGTACCGCGACTCCAGCTGGTCCACGGCGAGCGGTCTGCGGACCACCGAGGTGGGCGGACGGACCATGGCCGAGGGGCAGTTCACCTGGACCGACGGGCAGGGGCGGGACCGGTTCGTGCGGAACATGGCGCTGTTGCTGAACGGCCGTTACCACATCGTGCAGGTGCGCGGTCCGGAGGGCGAGCGGGACGCGGTGACCCGGCTGTACGAGCAGGCCGTGGCGACGTATCGCTACACGGGCTGAGCAGCGCGTGCTCGGGGGCTCCGGTTCCCCGTCCGCGGGGGAACGACCATCGTCACAGTGCGGTCACCGGTGTACCCCGCTGGTTCCCTGGGTGGGGGCCGGTCCTTAGTCTGGCCCTGTCAAGAGCATTGCGGGGCAACGTGAATCAGATGCAGGGCCTGCTCATAGCAGGCCGCTACCGGCTCGCCGAGTCCATCGGCAGGGGCGGGATGGGCCGGGTGTGGCGCGCCCACGACGAGGTGCTGCACCGGATGGTCGCCGTCAAGGAGCTGACCGCCGCGCTCTACGCCTCCGGTGGCGACCGGGCCGTGCTGCTCGCCCGTACCCGCGCCGAGGCGCGGGCCGCCGCGCGCATCAACCACTCCGCCGTCGTCACCGTGCACGACGTCCTCGAACACGACGGCCGGCCGTGGATCGTGATGGAGCTGGTCGAGGGCGAGTCGCTGGCCGACCTGGTCAAGGAACAGGGCCGCGTGGAGCCGGCGGAGGCCGCGCGGATCGGACTGTGGGTGCTGCGGGCGCTGCGCGCGGCGCACACCGCCGGTGTGCTGCACCGGGACGTCAAGCCCGGCAACGTCCTGCTCGGCAGGGACCGCCGGGTGCTGCTCACGGACTTCGGCATCGCCCAGATAGAGGGCGACTCCACCATCACCCGCACCGGGGAGGTCGTCGGCTCCGTCGACTACCTGGCCCCCGAGCGGGTGCGCGGCCACGACCCCGGCCCGGCCTCCGACCTGTGGGCGCTCGGCGCCACGCTGTACACGGCGGTCGAGGGACGCTCGCCGTTCCGGCGGACCTCGCCGCTGAGCACCATGCAGGCGATCGTCGAGGAGGACACGGCCGAGCCGCGCCACGCCGGCCCGCTCGAACCGGTCATCGCCGCGCTGCTGCACAAGGACCCGGCCGGACGGCCGAGCGTCGCGGCGGCGGAGCAGATGCTCGCCGAGGCGGCGGAGGGGCGCAGACCGCGCGCCGCGCAGGAGTTCCTGCCGACCCGGGGCGCGGGCGTGCCCACCCCCGGGACGGCCGGCGGGGGCACGGGCACGGCCGCTCACCCGGCCGGGCCCGGCGGGAGCCTCCCCGGAGCCCCGGCGGGCGCGGCCGGTTCCCTCACCGGACCGACGGCCGTGGCGCCCGTACCGCCCGGTCCGGCGGGTGTGTCTACCCCGGCCCGGCCCCGCCGCCGGCTGCGCACCCTCGCGCTCGTCGTCACCCTCGCGGCCGTGCTCGGCGCCGGCGCCGCGGTGGCCGTCCAGAAGTGGAGCACCACCGAGGGGGGCGGCGGGGCGCACGGCGGCCCGGCCACGCCCTCGCCCGCCGCGAGCGGCAGCGCCACGCCCGGCGCCGACGGCACGATCCCGGCCTCCTGGCGCCGGTACGACGACGAGTGGGGCTTCAGCCTGTATCTGCCCGAGGGCTGGTCGCGGAGGGTCGTCGGGGTGTCCGGTGACCTCCGGCAGGTCGACTACACGCCCGACGACGGCGAGCACTTCGTCCGCATCGCCATCGACACCTCGCCCGACTTCAAGGACGCCTACTCCCACCAGCTCGACCTGGACGGCCAGCTCGCCCGGCGGCTGGTCGACTACCAACGGGTCCGGCTGGAGAAGAACGTCTACCGCGATCTGGGCGGCTCCGTCTGGGAGTACACCTGGACCGCGCTCGCGAAGGACATCGCATTCCCGGGCCCGCGGCGCGCCGTGGAGGAGACGTACATCGCGCGCGACGGCACCGAGTACGTGATCTACATGTCCTCGCCCGCCGCGGACTGGGACCAGGCCCGCACGCGGTTCAAGGCGGTGCTCCAGGGCTGGCAGGAGCCGCGCTGAGCCCGCCGCCGCCGACTGCGCCCCCCGCGCCGGGAACGGCTGTCCGACCGGTGAACCGCCTGCCCGCGGACCACGACCGGATTTCGAGGACGCGGGCGCCCGCTGCGGCATGATGGGGCGCATGGGGACCGAGGGAGCCGGATTCCGGCTGATCGCGGGCCGTTACCGCCTGGAGGAACGCGTCGGGCGCGGCGGCATGGGCGTCGTGTGGCGGGCGCGCGACCAGGTGCTGGGCCGTCAGGTGGCGGTCAAGGAGTTCCTGCCCGACGACTCGCTCCCGGACGACGACGCGCGCCGCCGCCGCGACCGCACCTTCCGCGAGGCCCGCGCGGTCTGCCAGCTGCGGCACCCGCACATCATCGTCGTGCACGACGTGGTGGAGCACGACGGCCGGCCGTACCTCGTGATGGAGCTGGTCGACGGTCCCTCGCTCGCCGAACGGATCGCCCGGGACGGCCCGGTCGACGCCGCCGAGGCCGCGCGGATCGGCATCGCCCTGCTGAGCGCCGTGCACACCGCGCACGAGGCGGGCGTGCTGCACCGGGACATCAAGCCCGCGAACGTCCTGATCGAGTCCGGCACCGACCGGGTCGTCCTCACGGACTTCGGCATCGCCCAGGTCGAGGGCGCCACCACGCTCACCGAGACCGGCGCCTTCGTGGGCTCGCCGGAGTACACCGCGCCCGAGCGGATGTCCGGGCTGCGCACCGGGCCGGAGTCCGACCTGTGGTCGCTGGGCGCGCTGCTGTGCACGGTGCTCAGCGGCGAATCGCCGTTCCGGCGCGACTCGCTGGGCGGCATCCTGCACGCCGTCGTCTCCGCCGAGATCCGCCCGCCGGCCCAGGCCGAGCCGCTGCTGCCCGTCGTCCTCGGGCTGCTGGAGCGCGACCCCGACCGGCGGCTGGGCGCGGCGGACGCCGAGCGGATGCTGCGGGCGTACCTGGAGACCGGCCGGACACCGGCCGCGCCGGGCGGCCACGGTACGGCGGGAGCGCACGGCGTGGGGCGACTGCACCGGATCGGCGGCGGCCGGACGCACAAGGTCCCGGTGGCCCACTCGCCGACCCCGCCGGACCTGCCGCACGGCGGGCCGCCGCCCGGCCCGGGCCGGCCGACGGCACAGCCGCCCCCGGCCCGGCCGGCCCCGCGCGGGGTCCTGGTGGCCGCGCTGCTGGTGGCCGCGCTGGCCGGGGCGGGCGTGACGGCCGCCGCGCTGCTGCTGCACCAGGGAGGCGACGCGGGCGGCGGCACCCCGGGCGGCACGGCCACCACCCCGGCGACCGGCACCGGCACGGGTACGGCGCCCGTCCCGACGGCGCCCCGGACACCGGTCACTCCCTCACCCGGCACCGGCACGCACACCGCCCCCTCCGGTTACCGCACGGCCCACGACCCGGCCGGCTTCTCCCTCGCCGTCCCGGAGGACTTCACCCGCAGCCCGCACGGCGAACGCGTCTTCTACCTCTCGCCCGGACAGACCTTCCGCCTGGGCGTCAAGATCACCGGCCCGCGACCCGGCGGCCCCCGGGGCGTGCTGGAGCGCTCCGCCGCCGCCGGACCCGAGAACAACCCCGGCTACCACGACGGCCGGGTCACCCCCACCACGCACGCCGGACACCCGGCCGCCTTCTGGGAGTTCACCTGGAACGGCTTCAGCGCGGCGGAGGGCCCGCGCCACACCTACGACCTGTGCTGGGAGCAGAACGGCAGGCTGTACGACGTGTGGGTGTCGGCGCCGGTCGGCAAGGTGCGCGAGGCACGGGAGTACTTCGACGTGGCCGTGGACACCTTCTCGGCCGGCGGGTGAGGGCCGCCCGCTTCGACAGCGGCGCGCCGCGCACGGTACTGATGGGACATGACCGAAGACGGCGCACATCCGCCCGACGCACGTCTGATCGGCGGCCGTTACCGGCTGACCGGACGCCTCGGCACCGGCCCGGCCGGCACCGTCTGGCGGGCCCTGGACGAACAGCGGGGGACGCCGGTCGCGCTCAAGGAGCCGCTGCTGCCCGGCGATCCGGTCACCGACGAGGAGAGCCGGCGCCTCGCCCGCCGGCTCCGTCACGAGGCCCGCGCCGCCACCCGGGTGCGCCACCCCTCGGCCGTGACGGTGTACGACGTGGTCACCGAGGCCGGAACCCCGTGGATCGTCATGGAGCTGGTGGCGGGGGAGTCGCTGCGCGAGGTGCTGGGGCGCGGACCGCTGCCGCCCGCCGAGGCCGCGCGGATCGGGCTCGCCGTGCTCGGCGCGCTGCGCGCCGCCCACGCCGTCGGCATCGTGCACCGGGACGTCAAACCGGCCAATGTGCTGCTGGAGTCCGGTACCGGGCGCGTCGTCCTCACCGACTTCGGCATCGGCGACGGGCCCGCCGGGGACGCGCCGGCCGGCTTCGTGGCCCCCGAACGGGCGGCCGGGCCCGGTGCCGGACCGGCCTGCGACCTGTGGTCCCTCGGCGCGCTGCTGCGCACCGCCGTGGGGGACACGGACCCCGGGCCGCTGGGTCCGCTGCTGGACCGGCTGCACGCCGAGGAACCGGCGGCCCGCCCGGACGCGGCGCGGACCGAGGCCGCGCTCCGCGACTGCGCGGGCCTCACCGCCGTACCGGAACCGCAACCGGAACCGGTGCCGGTGTCCACGTCCATGCCGGCTCCGGCGCCGGAGCCCCGGGCCCCGGAACCCGGACCCGCCGCCCGCCGCACCCCCCTGCGCCTCCTCGCCCCGCGCTGCCGGTGAAAAAACCCGGAGCCGACTGACCGCCACCCCGTCAACGCCCTGATCAGCGCGTTCGCTGCCAGTGATCACTGGCGGGATGTGAGCGGTCGGTGAATCCGCGTTACCGACGGGTACACAAAGGGGCCGCCGCGGCATACCCTGCGCGTCATGACGGACACGCAGGCCCCGGACATCGCCGGCACCAACCCGCTCGCGCCCGCCCCCGACGGCGCCCGTACCGCCGCCGACGTGGTCACCCCGGAGCTGGTGGCCCGGCTCACCAAGGGCGTCACCGGCTCCGGCCGCACCGCGAGCCACACCCCGTTCACCGGCGAGAAGCTGGCCGACCTGCCCGAGTCCACCCCGGACGACGTACGGGACGCATTCGCGGCGGCCCGTGCCGCGCAGACCGCTTGGGCGGCGACCGCGGTACGGCAGCGCGCCGCCGTACTGCTGCGCTTCCACGACCTGGTGCTGGAGCGGCAGGCCGAGGTCCTGGACCTGATCCAGCTCGAGACCGGCAAGGCCCGCCTGCACGCGCACGAGGAGGTGCAGGCCGTCGCCGTCGCCGCCCGGCACTACGGCCGCCGCGCCGCCGCGTATCTGCGGCCCAAGCGGCACGCGGGCGCCGTGCCGGGCCTGACGAAGGTCACCGAACTGCGCCACCCGCGCGGGGTGGTGGGCCAGATCGCCCCCTGGAACTACCCGCTGGAGCTGTCCGTCGGCGACGCCCTGCCCGCGTTCGCCGCGGGCAACGCCGTGGTGATGAAGCCGGACACGGAGACCTGCCTCACCGCGCTGTGGGCGCGGGACCTGCTGATCGAGGCGGGGCTGCCCGACGGTGTGTTCCAGGTCGTCCTCGGCGAGGGCCCGGTCGTCGGCCCCGAACTGGTCCGGCACGCCGACTACGTCTCCTTCACCGGCTCCACCCGCACCGGCCGCGAGGTCGCCGTCGGCGCCGCCTCCCGCCTGGTCGGCGTCTCCCTCGAACTCGGCGGCAAGAACGCGATGCTGGTGCTGGACGACGCCGACATCGAGAAGGCCGCCGCCGGCGCCGTCCGCGCCTGCTTCTCCTCCGCCGGCCAGCTGTGCGTCTCCATCGAGCGGCTCTACGTCCACGAGTCCGTCGCCGACGCCTTCCTGGACCGGTTCGCCGCCCGCACGAAGGCCATGCGGCTCGGCAACTCCCTCGCCTACGGCGCCGACATGGGCTCGCTGGTGGGCGAACGCCAGCTCAAGACCGTCGAACGGCATGTCGAGGAGGCCGTGGCCAAGGGCGCCGAGGTGATCGCGGGCGGCGTGGCCCGGCCCGACATCGGCCCCTACTTCTTCGAGCCCACCATCCTCGACGGCGTCGAGCCCGCGATGTCCGTCTGCGAGGAGGAGACCTTCGGCCCGGTCGTCTCCGTCTACCGCTTCCGGACCGACGACGAGGCCGTGGAACGCGCCAACGCCACGCCGTACGGCCTGAACGCGTCCGTGTGGACGACGAACGCCCGCCGCGGCCGGGACATCGCGGCCCGGCTGCGCACCGGAACCGTCAACGTCAACGAGGGCTACGCGCCCGCCTACGGCAGCGTCCAGTCCCCGATGGGCGGCATGAAGGACTCCGGCCTCGGCCGCCGCCACGGCTCCGAGGGCATCCTCAAGTACACGGAGGCCCAGACCGTCGCCCAGCAGCGGCTGCTGCCGATGGCGCCCTCGCTGGGCATGGACGACGAGGCGTACGCCCGGTTCATGAACACGAGCCTGCGCCTGATGAAGGCGTTCCGGTTCCGCTAGGGGACGCCGTGTTCCCCGAGTGACTCCGTTCCCCGAGAAGCCCCCCCCGTTCCCCGAGAAGCCCCCCGTTCCCCGAGAAACCCCTTTCGGAAAGCACCCGTTCTCACCGAGGAGAGCACGTGTCGCAGGAGCAGTCTGTCCAGACCCGGGACGAGGACGGGTACGACTACGACGTGATCGTCGTCGGTTCGGGATTCGGCGGCTCGGTGTCGGCCCTCCGGCTCACCGAGAAGGGCTACCGGGTCGGAGTGCTGGAAGCGGGCCGGCGCTTCACCCGCGCCACCCTCCCGAAGAACTCCTGGGACCTGAAGAACTACCTGTGGGCACCCCGGCTCGGCATGTACGGCATCCAGCGCATCCACCTGCTGGGCAACGTCATGGTGCTGGCCGGCGCGGGCGTCGGCGGCGGCTCGCTCAACTACGCCAACACCCTCTACGTACCGCCGAAGGCATTCTTCGACGATCCCCAGTGGGGGCACATCACCGACTGGCAGGAGGAGCTGCGGCCGTACTACGACCAGGCCCGCCGCATGCTCGGGGTGCGGCTCAACCCCACCATGACCCCCTCCGACGTCCATCTGAGGGCGGCGGCCAGGCGGATGGGCGTCGGCGACACCTTCCACCTCGCCCCGGTGGGCGTGTTCTTCGGGGACGGCAAGGACGCCGACGGCACGACGACGGCCGAGCCCGGCGCGCGGGTGCCCGACCCCTACTTCGGCGGGGCCGGGCCCGACCGGCGGGCCTGCACCGAGTGCGGCGAGTGCATGACCGGCTGCCGGCACGGCGCGAAGAACACCCTCAACGAGAACTACCTCCACCTGGCGGAGAAGGCGGGCGCGGTCGTCCACCCCATGACGACGGTCGTGTCCGTCACCGACGACTCGCGCGGCGGCTACGCGGTGGCGACCCTGCCGACGGACCGCAGGCGGACGGCCGACGGCAGGGTGTTCACCGCCCGCAGGGTCGTCCTCGCGGCCGGGACCTACGGCACCCAGACCCTGCTGCACCGCATGAAGGCGGGCCGCCAGCTGCCGTACCTGTCCCCCCGGCTCGGCGACCTGACCCGCACCAACTCCGAGGCACTGGTGGGCGCGCAGACCGACGACCGCCGCTACCGCCGGGCGACCGGCACGCCCAGGGCCGACTTCACCCAGGGCGTCGCCATCACCTCCTCGGTCCACCCCGACGAGAACACCCACATCGAGCCGGTCCGCTACGGCAAGGGCTCCAACGCGATGGGCAGCCTGTCCATCCTCCAGGTGCCGTACGCCGAGGGGTCCTCGCGCGTGCTGGCCTGGCTGGCGAACGCGGCCCGGCACCCGGTCCAGGTCGCCCGCTCGCTGTCCAACCGGCGCTGGTCGGAGCGGACCATCATCGGCCTGGTCATGCAGTCCCTGGACAACTCGCTGACCACGTATCTCAAGCCCGCCGGCCTCGGCAGGGGCCTGCTGACCGCCCGGCAGGGGCACGGCGCGCCCAACCCCAAGCAGATCAGGGCCGCGACCGAGGCCGCCTCCGCGCTCGCCGCCGAGATCAACGGCTTCGCCGGCAGCAACATCGGCGAGCTGATGGGCACCCCGCTCACCGCGCACTTCCTGGGCGGCTGCACCATCGGGGACTCCCCGGAGACGGGCGTGATCGACCCCTACCACCGGCTCTACGGCCACCCCGGCATCTCGGTCGTGGACGGCTCCGCGGTCTCGGCGAACCTGGGCGTCAACCCTTCGCTGACGATCACCGCGCAGGCGGAGCGGGCGATGTCGTTCTGGCCGAACAAGGGCGAGGAGGACCCGCGCCCGGCGCAGGGAGCGGCGTACGAGCGGCTGGCACCGGTGGAGCCCAAGGCGCCGGTGGTCCCGGCGGACGCGTTCGGCGCGCTGCGACTGCCGTTCCTGGGGATGCCGGCGGTGCCGCCGAAGAAGTGACCGGACCCGCCGGACGCGTGCGGGGGGCAGCGGACGGGACCTGCATCCCCCTCCGAAAGCAGGTCCCGGCCACCGCTTCTTGATCCGGCAGGTTGGATCGGTCAAGAGCTGGAAGGGTTGCCCGGAAGCGCCGCGCCTGCCGTGTGATCTCCGCCACACCGGGAGGTGAGGGGGGCTCGGGCAGGGCGAAGGGCCCCGCGGGACGGAGGGGCCGCGGGGCCCTTCGCTCGGTCGGCGCCGAAGCCCGGGACCGGCGCCGTGTCGGAAGCTGTCTGCGGTTGTCGGACCGGCCGGCCCCGGGCGTCCCCGGAGCCGGCCGTTCTCCTGATGACCGGGCTGCTGTCCCCTGCCGTCCGGTCACGTCCCGGAGCGAGGTCCCACGGCGTACGGCACGACCCGTACGCCTCATCGCTCCGGCGAGCCACGCGTGGTTCTGTCGCCCGCCCCTGGCTGGCACGGACACACCCCCTCAACGAAGCGGTCCGCGGGCCGGTCACGGCACCGTACGGGTGAGAGCGCGGCCGAACTCAGATGCGACCCCGGCACAGCTCCAGCAGGGTCATGGCGAGGCTGGTGCCGGGCTTGCCGAGGGCGTCCCGGTAGCGGGCGAGGATCTCCATCTCGCGGGACAGGTGCACCCGCCGCCCGCCGGAGGCGATCCGGGTCTGCTGGACGACGGCGGAGACGGCCATCCGTTCCTGGATCAGGCCGATGATCCGGTCGTCGAGCGCGTCGATGCGCTCGCGCGCGTCGGCGATCGTCGCTTCCGGGGTGGTGGTGGTCATAGGGGGCTCCTCGATCGGGATGACGGAAGCCCTGGGACGACGAACCCGGTGAAACGACAGGCGCCCCGGGCCTTGTCGGCCCGGGGCGCCTGGGAAGTCGCTTGGCGGTTGGCTCAAGCAGCACGACCATGGCAGCCGGCGGGCCGGATGCCATAGGTAAAGACGAAGGTCGAGTGCTTGCGCATGCGGCCAGTATGCCACGGAGGGCCGCCTCGGAGATTTCCGAGGTCCGGCGGCCACCCCGTTAGAATCGGAAGTACAGACCCCCGCCCGACCACCAGAAGGCACCCCGTGTCATCAGCGACCCAGTCTGCCGCCACCCCCGACACCGTCCTGGTCGTCGACTTCGGCGCGCAGTACGCCCAGCTCATCGCCCGTCGCGTCCGCGAGGCGCGGGTCTACAGCGAGATCGTGCCGAGCACCATGCCGGTCCGCGACATGCTCGCCAAGAAGCCCGCGGCGATCATTCTCTCCGGCGGCCCCTCGTCGGTGTACGAGGAGGGCGCCCCCCGCCTCGACCGCGAACTCTTCGAGTCCGGCGTCCCCGTCTTCGGCATGTGCTACGGCTTCCAGCTGATGGCGCAGGTCCTCGGCGGCACCGTCGACAACACCGGCGCCCGCGAGTACGGCCGGACAGACCTGCACGTCTCCAAGGTGTCCTCCACCCTCTTCGAGGGCACCCCGGAGGAGCAGCACGTGTGGATGTCCCACGGCGACGCCTGCTCCGCCGCCCCGGAGGGCTTCGCGGTCACCGCGTCCACGGACGTCGTCCCGGTCGCCGCGTTCGAGAACGACGAGAAGAAGCTCTACGGCGTCCAGTACCACCCCGAGGTCATGCACTCCACGCACGGCCAGCAGGTGCTGGAGCACTTCCTCTACCGCGGCGCCGGGCTGAAGCCGGACTGGACCACGGGCAACGTCATCGAGGAGCAGGTCCAGGCCATCCGCGAGCTGGTCGGCGACAAGCGCGCGATCTGCGGCCTGTCCGGCGGCGTGGACTCCGCCGTCGCCGCCGCCCTCGTGCAGAAGGCCATCGGCTCCCAGCTGACCTGCGTCTACGTCGACCACGGCCTGATGCGCAAGGGCGAGACCGAGCAGGTCGAGAAGGACTTCGTCGCGGCCACCGGCGTCCAGCTGAAGGTCGTCGACGCCGAGGAGCGCTTCCTGAAGGCGCTCGCCGGGGTGACCGACCCCGAGGAGAAGCGGAAGATCATCGGCCGCGAGTTCATCCGCGTCTTCGAGCAGGCGCAGGCCGAGATCATCGCCGACGAGGGCCCGGCCGTGGAGTTCCTGGTCCAGGGCACCCTCTACCCGGACGTGGTGGAGTCCGGCGGCGGCACCGGCACCGCGAACATCAAGTCGCACCACAACGTCGGCGGCCTGCCCGAGGACCTCGAGTTCAAGCTGATCGAGCCGCTGCGCAAGCTGTTCAAGGACGAGGTCCGCATGGTCGGCAAGGAGCTGGGCCTGCCGGAGGAGATCGTCCAGCGCCAGCCCTTCCCCGGCCCCGGCCTCGGCATCCGGATCGTCGGCGAGGTCACCAAGGAGCGGCTGGACCTGCTGCGCGAGGCCGACGCCATCGCCCGCGAGGAGCTGACGGCGGCCGGCCTGGACCGCGACATCTGGCAGTGCCCGGTGGTCCTGCTCGCGGACGTCCGCAGCGTGGGCGTCCAGGGCGACGGCCGCACCTACGGCCACCCGATCGTGCTGCGCCCGGTCTCCTCCGAGGACGCCATGACCGCCGACTGGTCCCGGCTGCCCTACGACGTCCTGGCCCGCATCTCGACCCGGATCACCAACGAGGTCCGCGACGTCAACCGGGTCGTCCTCGACGTGACGAGCAAGCCGCCGGGGACGATCGAGTGGGAGTAGGCCCTAGGCGCGCTTGACCGTGCGCAGGGGCTCACCGGGCCGCCAGACCTGGACGACCAGATACCTGTCGTCCTCGACGTAGGTGCGGACGACCTCCGTCGGCTCGGTGCGGAAGAGGTGGAACGGCTGCGGCGGTTCCACCTCTTTCACGTACGCGGCCTTTTCCGGGCCCTCCCCGACCTCGTACGCCCGCCCGCTGACCCGGATGTCGCCGGCGCCCAGGCCGGTGCCGTCGCCGGGGTTGGCCTGGAGGGTGAAGCGCGGGTCGCGCAGCAGGTCCAGGGCCTTGAGGGAACGCGGCATCATGCCGAGCCACAGCTCCCCGTCCAGGAACCGCACCTCCAGTCCGGAGGTGCGGGGCGAGCCGTCCTTGCGGAGGGTCGCGAGGACGTGGTGCCGGTACGCGCCGAAGCGCTCCTCGGTGATCGCCGCCAGCTCGGGCACGGCGGTACGGAAGGCTGTCCAGTTCATGGACGCCAGCCTGCCGCTCAATCCCGACACCTTCTGTCGGGTATGCGGCGCACACGTCTTCTTCACCGGACAGCTCTGCCGATCCGCGCCGACCGGGGGTACTTTCCCGCCCGTAGCGCAGTCCCCCCGCTGGAGGATCCATGCACGGGCCCACCCCGCCCCTGCCGTTGCCCACCGACCGGTTGCGGTTCGCCATGCCGCCGATGCACGAGTCGGCCGAGGACGAACGCCGGCACCGCAAGGAGCGGCTCGCGGGCGCCCTGCGGATCTTCGGGCGGGCGGGATTCGAGGACGGGGTGTCCGGACACATCACCGCCCGCGACCCGGAGTACACCGACTGCTTCTGGGTCAACCCGTTCGGCATGCCGTTCCGGCACGTCACCGTCGGCGACCTGGTCCTCGTCAACCAGAACGGCCAGGTCGTCGACGGCCGCTACCACGTCAACCAGGCCGCCTTCACCGTGCACGCCCAGGTGCACGCCGCCCGCCCCGACGTGGTCGCCGTCGCCCACTGCCACACCGTGCACGGCCGCGCCCTCGCCGCCCTCGGTGACCTGATCGACCCCCTCACCCAGGAGAGCTGCGCCTTCTACGAGGACATCGCCCTCTACGACGCCTACACCGGCGTCACCGTCGACGCCGGGGAGGGCCGCCGGATCGCCGCCACGCTGGGCTCCCGCAAGGCGCTGGTGCTGCGCAACCACGGGCTGCTCACCGTCGGCGACTCGGTGGACGCCGCCGCCTGGTGGTTCCTGTCCCTGGAACGGTGCTGCCAGGTGCAGCTCACCGCCAAGGCGGCGGGCCGGCCGGTGCTCATCGACCACAAGGCGGCCGTCGCGACCCGCGAGCAGCTCGGCGGCGACCTGGTGGCCTGGATCAACTACCAGCCGCTCTGGCAGGACATCAGCCGCGCCGAACCGGACCTGTTCGACTGAGCCGTCCGCGAAGCGGGATTCCCGGCGCCGGGTCAACACGACGGACCCCGGTTCACCCGCGCCGACCCTGAACGGCCTCCCCGGCGGGCCCCGCATACGGCACAATGCGCTGTCGTCACAGGGGAGTTGCCGGGCCGTCGCGCGCGCCGCGGGTGATGTCGGCGGGACCGGCCGGGCCGGCAGGTCGTGGGGAAGGCGGGCGTCGGACGTGGCGATGCGGGAGGCGGAATCGGAGGCGGGCCCGGGCGCCGGGAGCGCCCACGAGGGCGGCTGCGTCTGCGAGGACTGTCCGCGCGGCGCACGGGCGGGACACCGGCGGGCCGTCGCCGCGTTCCTGCGCCGGCGCGACGACTTCGCCGCCGGACGGGGGCTGCCCGCGGCCGTGGCGTACTCGGCCTCGGCATCGCGCCAGTGGGTGTCCGAGGAACTCACCCAGCGGGCCGAGGCCGTCGCCGCACAGGCCCGTGCCGAGGGTGCGGTCCGGCTCGCCGGGCTGTGGCTGCGCACGGTGTGCGCGGTGTGGGGCGCGGTCACCGCGCTGCTGCTCACCGAGGCGCTCACCGCGATCGGCGCGGGCTGGACCGCTGCCCGCACCGCGGCCCTGCTCGCCGCGCTCGCCGTCGCCGGCGCGCTGACCGCCGCCTGCCTCCTGCACCGGGCGCGCGGGGGAGCGCTCGCACCGGTGATCGGCGAGGACAACCGCATCTCCACCTCCCGTACCGTCGCCGTCTGCTGGGTGCTGTTCGTCGGCTATGCCGTCCTGCTGCTCTCCTTCCGTCTGGCCGCCGCCTCCGGCCCCGCCGAACGCGACGCGCTGATCGCCGGCCTCGCCCTGGCGCGCGGCGCGGGCACGGTGACCGTCCTCGCCGTCGTGTGCGCCGTCGCCGTCCTGGTCCGCCGGGTGGCGGGCCTGCGCATCCACGCCCAACGGCTGCAGAAGGTGCCGGCCCACCGGCCGCGCGCCGCCGACCTGCTCACCGACGACTCCGGCCGGGGCGCCTTCACCGACATCCAGTACCTCGCCATCAGCGCCGTCGCCCTGCTGTTCGCCGCCGTACGGCTGGCCCGCCATCCCGGCCAACTGCCCGACCTGCCCTGGGGCCTGGGCGTGATCGTCGTGATCTCGGCAGCGACCTACCTGGCCGGCAAGTACGCCGAGGGCGGCCGGCCGGTGATCCACTCGGTGGTCCGTGCCCGCGAACCCGGTGACCTCGACGGCCCGGTCCGCACCGGCGACGACATCGAGATCCGCGGCACCGGTTTCGTCCCGCCCGGCGCGCAGGGCGCCGACCGGCTCTCCCGGACCGTCGTCCGCATCGGCGCGGTCGACGTCCACGTGCCCCTGGTCCCCGTCACCGGCGGCTTCCGCAATCCCACGGACACCACCCTGACCGTGCCCGTGCCGGCGGACGTGGAGCCCGGCCAGGTGGACGTCCAGGTGATCACCGCGGCCGGCGCGGCGACGAACCGGTACCCGCTCCAGGTGACGGAGTGAGGGAGCGGGCTCGCCGCGGGGGGCCGAAATCCGGAAAATCATCTAGGACAGGATTGAACGGGCTCCCTTCGTCATACGTATCGTCACATCAGGGGGCACAGCGGGTGAAAGGCGGCTTGTAGCGATGACTCAAGGCATGCGGACGGATACGCGCATTCCCCGGCTGAACGAGCCCCGCAGCCTCCGGGACACCGCCACCCACTACGCCCTGCTGCCCCTGCGTCTCTTCCTGGGCGTCACCTTCGGCTACGCCGGCCTGGACAAGCTCACCGACAGTGCCTTCATGCACTCCGCCGGCGCCGGTTCGATCGGCGACACCATGCGCGCGGCCCGCGACTCCGCCGCGATCCCCGCCCTGATCGACCTGGCCCTGAAAAGCCCGGTCGGCTTCGGCTACGCCATCGCCCTCGGTGAACTGGCCGTCGGCATCGCCACCCTGCTCGGTCTCTTCGGACGCCTCGCCGCGCTCGGCGGCGCGCTGATCTCGCTCAGCCTCTGGCTGACGATGAGCTGGGCCACCACCCCCTACTACTACGGCAACGACCTCGCCTATCTGATGGCCTGGCTCCCGCTGATCCTCGCAGGCGCCCCCTACTTCTCCGTGGACGCCGCCTGGCGGGCCCGCCGGTGGCCCGGCGGCTACCGCTGACCCTCCTCGGCGCCGCCCCGTCCGCGTATCGCGCGGGCCAGCACGGCCGTGGCGCCGGCCAGACACAGCCCGCCCACGACCAGCGGGATCACCGCGAACCACGGCGTGTCCCACGCCCCGCCCGCGTCCCCCGCGTAGGCCACGGCGGTGACGGTCAGGAAGAACCCGGCGACCAGCCTCCCGGGCTGGAACTCATGACGCAGCACGGCTGACCTCCACCTCTCCCACTCCGACGCCGAGCGTGAGCTCCAGCGTGCCCGGTGTCCCGGGGCCCTTGGCGGCGCCCTCGGCCGGTATCAGGGTCACGTCCTGATGCCTGCCGGGCCGTACATCCACGTCCTGTCCACGGTCCTCGGGCAACCGGATGTCGCCGATGCCCACATCGATGTCCATCCGCAGGGTCACGTCCGCCGGCACGATCACCTTCAGCTGACCGGCACCGACCCGGGCGTCCGTGGCGACCGTCTGCCCGGGGGCCGGGCGCACCCGGGTCAGGTCCAGCGTGCCCCGTCCCGTGCCGAGGTCGTACCCGGACCGCAGCTGCGCCACCGTCGCCGGCTTCCAGGAGGCCTCCCTCCAGTCGGTGGTGATGTCCCGGGGCAGCGCCGCCGCCCCGGCGAGCAGGGCCGCCGTGACCAGCGCCCAGAACACCGTCCCGGCTCCGGTCCGGCCCAGGAACGCGCTGAGCGCTATGCCCAGTCCGAACACCGCCAGCGCGCAGGCCAGGCCGGTCTGCAGGCTGGTTCCCAGCGGGTGCGTGTACCAGCCGGACCAGGTGCCCAGGCCACCCGCCAGCAGGGCCAGCAGGAACACCCAGCCGCCGATCCAGCGCGGGCCGCGCGTTCTCGGAGGCTCGGCCGCCGGCGCGGGTATCGCCCCGGGATGGGTCCAGGGGGTGGCGATGCCGACGTCCACGACCGAGGTGAGGTCCCGTCCGCGGGCGTCGCCGGGCCCCCACAGATACCCGGTGCCGCCGACATGGGTGCCGTCCTTGACGATCGGGTCCCGCCACCAGGACGGGTAGGTGACGACCGGCGGAGCCTGGGCCTCCGGCGGTGCGTCGGCGGCTGCTTGCGCCGCCAGCGGATCGTGGTCGGAGGCGTCACGGCGCCGCGACCAGTACCCCGCGCCCGCGAGCAGCAGCGCGAGCACCGTGGCGAACGCCAGCACCCCGCCGTTTCTCAGCATCGTCAGGAAGATCCCGCAGCCCACCAGCGCGAACAGGACCGCGGCCAGCGCCTGGCCGTCGACGCGGCCCGTGAAGAGTTTGCGGACCTCGTTCTCCTCCTCGTCGTACGGCACCAGCAGCCAGGCGAAGCCGTAGAAGATGAGGCCCAGGCCGCCCGTCGCGGACAGCACGGCCAGGGTGATCCGGAAGATCACCGGGTCCATGTCGGTCTGCCGCCCGAGCCCCGCGCACACGCCCGCGATCATCTTGTGCCCCCGGTCGCGCCGGAACCGCTCGGGAAGCCGGGGGCTCTCCTGCCGCTCCGGCTCCTGCGCGGAGGAAGGGGCAGCGTCGCGGGCACGGGGGCGGAAGCCGGCGCGGCCGGGGGAGTCGGTGCAACCAGGGGCGCCGGCCGCTCCGGTGCCTCCCGCCGCGGCGGGCGCGGCATCCGTCGGCCCGGTGCCCGGGGCGGGGCGCGGGCCGGGGCCGGGTCCCGGACCCGTCGCGGCGTGCTCGTGATCGGTCATGCGTCCATGGTGACCGCCCGGCCGCCCCGGCGGCAGTCGGGACGACCCTGGGACAACCCTGAAATCGGCCCTGAGACGAGGCGGGGAAGCGTTCGAGCGGCACCGCGGGCCGGGCGGCGCCGCCCGGGCCGCCCACCCGGACCGGTCCCGACAGAAGATCAGGGGCGTCTCCGGGACCGACCCTGATGCTCCGCCCCGCCGCCCGTGTGACCATCGTTGGCATGCCGGAAGCCGCAAGCCTGCCACTCGACGATCCGCGGCCCCCGCGCAAGCTCTACCGCAGCAGCGACGGACGCTGGCTCGGCGGAGTGGCGCGAGGGCTCGCCGGGCATCTCGGGCTGCCCGTCATCTGGGTGCGGCTCGTCTTCGCCGGCCTGTTCATGGCCGACGGGCTCGGAGCGCTGCTCTACGCCGCGTTCTGGTTCTTCGTCCCTCTCGGTGTCGGCGGCGTCGGCGACCACAGGTCCTCGCTGGCGGGCACGGAGACCGCACCGGACGGCCGGCGCCGGCTGATGGCCCGCAGACCGGACCGGGGACAGATCGCCGCCCTGCTCCTCATGGTCGTCGTCTCCATGGTCTTCGTGCGCAGCGTCAACCTGGGCAGCGCGACCAAGGCCTATCTGGTGCCCGCCGTGCTGGTCGCGGCCGGTGTCGCCCTCGTGTGGCGCCAGGCGGACAACGCCCGGCGGGCCCGCTGGGTGGAGGTCGGCCGGCGGCGCCGCACCCTGACCCTGCTGCGGGCGGCCGGCGGTGTCCTGCTCGTCACGGCCGGGGTCACGGCAATCTTCGTCCTCCAGGGATCGACCGCCCACCTGGGCGCGGTCCTGCAAGCCGCGCTCGTCGTGCTCGTCGGCATCACGCTCCTCGCCGGTCCCTACCTGGTCCGCATGACCCAGGACCTCTCCGAGGAACGCCTGATGCGCATCCGTGCCCAGGAGCGCGCCGAGGTCGCCGCCCACGTCCACGACTCCGTGCTGCACACCCTCACCCTGATCCAGCGCAACGCCGAGAACGCGGGCGAGGTGCGCCGCCTCGCCCGCGCCCAGGAACGCGACCTGCGCACCTGGCTGTACAGGCCGGAGGGCACCGGCAAGGACGAGGCCGACGAGCCGGACACGGTCGCCGAGGCGGTGCGGCGCAACGCCGCCGAGGTGGAGGACAAACACGGCGTGCCCATCGAGGTCGTCATCGTCGGCGACTGCCCGCTGGACGAGAGGACCGGAGCGCAGATGCAGGCCGCGCGCGAGGCTATGGTGAACGCCGCCAAGTACGGTGGCGAGGGCGGTGCCGTACAGGTCTACGCCGAAGTCGAGGGGAAATCGGTCTTCGTGTCCGTGCGCGACCGCGGCCCCGGCTTCGACCTCGACGCGATACCCGCCGACCGCATGGGTGTCAGAGAATCGATCATCGGCCGCATGGAGCGCAACGGCGGCACGGCCCGGCTGCGGGCGGTGCCCGACGGCGGTACCGAGGTCGAGCTGGAGATGGAGAGGGCGGAGAAGACGTCATGAGCGACGCGACCGAGGCGAACGGCACGGTGGGGGCGGCGGAGGCGGCCGGTCCCGGCCCATCCGGTGCCGGCGCGGGCGGGCGGCACGTCCGGGTGGTGCTCGTGGACGACCACCGGATGTTCCGCACCGGCGTCCAGGCCGAGATCGGCCAGACCGCCGAGACCGGCGTCGAGGTGGTCGGCGAGGCCGCTGACGTCGACCAGGCGGTCGCGGTCATCACCGCCACCCGGCCCGAGGTGGTCCTCCTCGACGTGCACCTCCCCGGCGGCGGCGGGGTCGAGGTGCTGCGCCGGTGCGCGGCCCTGACGGCGGACGCCGAACGGCCCGTCCGCTTCCTCGCGCTGTCCGTGTCCGACGCCGCGGAAGACGTGATCGGGGTGATCCGCGGCGGCGCCCGCGGCTATGTCACCAAGACCATCACCGGTACCGACCTGATCGACTCGATCTTCCGCGTCCAGGAGGGCGACGCCGTCTTCTCCCCGCGGCTGGCCGGGTTCGTCCTGGACGCCTTCGCCTCGACCGACGCCCCGCCCGTGGACGAGGACATGGACCGCCTCACCCAGCGGGAACGCGAGGTGCTGCGCCTGATCGCCCGGGGCTACGCCTACAAGGAGATCGCGAAGCAACTGTTCATCTCGGTGAAGACGGTCGAGTCCCATGTCTCGGCGGTCCTGCGCAAGCTCCAGCTGTCCAACCGGCACGAGCTGACCCGCTGGGCGACCGCGCGCCGGCTGGTCTGACCCCTGCGGATCCGCCCGCGCCCGTTGCTCACGCCACCCTGGTAGCCCCCGCGAACGGCATCTGGTCGATCGGGGCCAGGCGGACCGGCGCCGACGGGTTCGGGGCATGGATCATCCGGCCGCCGCCCACATAGATGCCGACGTGGCTGATGCCCGGGTAGAAGAACACCAGGTCCCCCGGCCGGAGTTCGGAGCGGGAGACCCGCCGGCCCGCGTTGATCTGGGCGTAGGAGGTGCGCGGCAGGGCGAGGCCGGCGGCGCGGTAGGCGGCCTGCACCAGCCCCGAGCAGTCGAAGGCGTGCGGGCCGGTGGCGCCCCACACATAAGGGCTGCCGAGCTTGCCGTAGGCGTACGCGACGGCCACCGCGGCGCGCCCGCTGGGGGCCGGGACGGATCCGGCCAGCGGCTCCCGCGGATCGGCGGCCGACCGGGAGGCGCGTCCCGCCGAAGCGTCCGCGTCGGTGACCTCGGTGCGCTGTCGGGGAGTCAGCCGGGCGAGCAGCCGCCGGGCCTCGTCCAGCTTGCCGGTGACGGTCTTCTTCTGCCGGCGCAGCTCGGCCTGCCGGAAGCGCAGCGACCTCACCTCGACGCGGGCGGCGCCGCGCAGCCGCTCGATCTCCCCCAGTTCCCGGCGCACCCGTGACACCGCGGCGGCCTGCCGGTCACCGGCCCGCTCGGCGAGCGCGGCACCGTCCAGGTACCGGTCGGGGTCGCTGGAGAGGGCCAGTTGCCAGGCCGGGGCGATGGCGCCGTCCCGGTACTGCGCCGCCGCGAGGGAGCCCAGGGCGTTCCGGGCCGTGTTCAGCCGCTGCTGCCTGCGGGCGGTCTCGTCCTGCAGCGCGCTCAGCCGCCGCTGCGCCGCGTCCGCCTCCTCCTTCACCCCGTTGTACTTCTCGGTCGCGGCCTCGGCCTCCCGGTACAGCGTCTGCACCCTGGCCTTCACCTGTGACGGAGTCGGCCCGGGGTCGGCGTGGCCCGTTCCGTCGAAGCAGGTCACGGTGGCCGCGCCCGCCAGGGCGAGCGTGGCGGCCGTCCGGACCGTATGGCCGGTGAGCGGGCGTTGCGGGGGCTTGCGGTGGGCTGCCACCTGGAACCGTCACGTCCTTCCGTACGACTCGTACGACTCCGCACGGCCGGGCGGCCGTACGTGCGCCGCGCGGCGGCCCATGCAGGGGGAGTGGCCGCCGCCGGACCTTTCTCGGTGGTGGCCGGTTGCCGCGGCCGGCAAGGGGAGCCGACCACCTGGGGGAGGACGTTAGAACGTACGGTGACGGGTCGGTGACCAGGTGTACGGAACTGGTTCGCGTCGACCGTTGTGTGATCGCAGGTGATCGCTTGGGCTTTCCGGAGTCGTCGCCTTCACGGGCCGTGATGATCAAAGTGGGGAAACAGGGACTGGCGGGGGCGGTGGGGTGCTATGGAGCGCATTTATGCATGATCGATCGGGATGGGAGGCTCAGGCCTGCTCGAGTCGGCGGGGTGGGGCGAGGGCTGTGCGCGAGGGCGTTCAAGGGCTGGTGACGGGGCGCCGGAAGGGTCGTCGGAGGCCGTTGGCAGGGGTGGCGCCGGGGAAACGTCAGGGCTGAGGCCGGGGTGCCGTCAGGGTTGCCCGGGACGGTCGGCGGGGGTCGGTGGCGGGGTGGCCGGTGGGTCCTCGTTAGGCTCCGGCTCCATGGACGTACTCATCCATCTCTTCGTCGGCCTGCACATCATCGGCATCGCCGCGCTGCTCGGCGGTTTCCTCACCCAGATGAAGGCGATGGGCCAGGGCACGGCCCGGTTCGTGCCCGGGATGCTGCACGGCGCGCTCACCATGCTGGTCACCGGTGTGGCTCTCGTCGGGCTCAACCAGGCCGACGACCACCACCTCAACAACATCAAGCTCGGGATCAAGCTGGCCCTGCTGATCGTGATCCTCGGCCTGGTCTACGTGAAGCGCGACGAGGAACGGATCGACAAGGGCGTCTTCGGACTGGTCGGCCTGTTGACCGTGGCCAACATCTTCATCGCCGTCCTCTGGACCTGATCCGCGGCACGCCTCGGCGCCGGCCCTGCGACACTGTGGCAACCTGGCCGGCTCGTGAAGTTCCCGTGAAGGACGGCATGCGCCCCGTCCGATACGTTTCCGTGACCTGGGGGCCGGGACGTGCGTCCGTGACCAGGTGGGCCCGCCGGGTGACGTCGCGCGCGGGAAGATCAACCGCCCCGGAAACGGGCGATGTTCCGGGGACGGCGACCGGTTGTCGGTGGGGCGCCCTAGACTCGTAGAGCGATGAGCAGCCTCTTTGACGACAGCTTCCTGGCGGACCTCCAGGCCCCTCGCGGGCACGAGGAGGAGCCTCCGCCACCGCCCGATGACGATCATGCTCCGGAGCCGCTTCCGGACGATCTGTTCGGCGGGAAGTTCGACATGCCACCGGACCGGGACACCCACTACCGCGACGGCGCCCCGCGCCCCGCGCTGGACTCGGCCGCCCTCCTGGAGGGGCTGAACGAGAACCAGCGTGCCGCCGTCGTGCACGCCGGCTCCCCGCTGCTCATCGTCGCCGGCGCCGGCTCCGGCAAGACCCGTGTGCTCACCCACCGCATCGCCTACCTGCTGGCCGAGCGGAACGTCCACCCGGGGCAGATCCTCGCGATCACCTTCACCAACAAGGCCGCGGGCGAGATGAAGGAGCGCGTCGAGCAGCTCGTCGGCCCGCGTGCGAACGCCATGTGGGTGATGACCTTCCACAGCGCGTGCGTGCGCATCCTGCGCCGGGAGAGCAAGAAGCTCGGCTTCACGTCGTCGTTCTCGATCTACGACGCGGCCGACAGCAAGCGTCTGATGGCCCTGGTCTGCCGCGACCTGGATCTCGACCCGAAGCGCTTCCCGCCCAAGTCCTTCAGCGCCAAGATCAGCAACCTGAAGAACGAGCTGATCGACGAGGAGGACTTCGCCGCCCAGGCCGCCGACGGCTTCGAGAAGACCCTGGCGCAGGCCTACGCGCTCTACCAGTCCCGGCTGCGCGAGGCCAACGCGCTGGACTTCGACGACCTGATCATGACGACGGTCAACCTGCTGCGCGCCTTCCCCGATGTCGCCGAGCACTACCGCCGCCGCTTCCGGCACGTCCTGGTCGACGAGTACCAGGACACCAACCACGCGCAGTACGCCCTCGTCCGGGAACTGGTGGGCACCGGGGAGCACGCCGCCGGCGAGGGCGACGCTCCGCCGAGCGAGTACGACGTCCCGCCGGCCGAGCTGTGCGTCGTCGGTGACGCGGACCAGTCGATCTACGCCTTCCGGGGCGCGACGATCCGCAACATCCTCCAGTTCGAGGAGGACTACCCGGACGCGACGACGATCCTGCTGGAGCAGAACTACCGCTCCACTCAGACGATCCTGTCCGCCGCCAACGCGGTCATCGAGCGCAACGAGTCCCGCCGCCCGAAGAACCTGTGGACCAACGCCGGCCAGGGCGCCCGGATCACCGGGTACGTCGCCGACACCGAGCACGACGAGGCCCAGTTCGTCGCCGACGAGATAGACCGCCTGGTCGACGCGGGCCAGGCGCGCGCCTCGGACGTCGCCGTCTTCTACCGCACCAACGCCCAGTCCCGTGTCTTCGAAGAGGTCTTCATCCGCGTCGGCCTGCCCTACAAGGTCGTCGGCGGCGTCCGCTTCTACGAGCGCAAGGAAGTCCGGGACGTCCTCTCCTACCTGCGTGTCCTCGCCAACCCCGAGGACTCGGTGCCGCTGCGCCGCATCCTCAACGTGCCCAAGCGGGGCATCGGCGACCGCGCCGAGGCGATGATCGACGCCCTCGCCCAGCGGGAGAAGATCAGCTTCCCGCAGGCCCTGAAGCGGGTGGACGAGGCGTACGGCATGGCCGCGCGCTCCACCAACGCGGTCAAGCGGTTCAACACGCTGATGGAGGAGCTGCGCACGATCGTCGAGTCCGGCGCCGGTCCGGCCACCGTCCTCGAAGCGGTCCTGGAGCGCACCGGATACCTGGCCGAACTGCAGGCCTCCACCGATCCGCAGGACGAGACCCGGATCGAGAACCTCCAGGAACTCGCGGCCGTGGCCCTGGAGTTCGAGCAGGAACGCGGGGAGGGCGAGCAGGGGACGCTGGCCGACTTCCTGGAGCAGGTCGCCCTGGTCGCCGACTCCGACCAGATCCCCGACGAGGAGGACGGCGGCGGCGTCATCACGCTGATGACCCTGCACACCGCCAAGGGCCTGGAGTTCCCGGTGGTGTTCCTGACCGGCATGGAGGACGGCGTCTTCCCGCACATGCGGGCCCTCGGCCAGACCAAGGAGCTGGAGGAGGAGCGGCGCCTGGCGTACGTCGGCATCACGCGCGCGCGGGAGCGGCTGTACCTCACGCGCGCGGCGCTGCGCAGCGCCTGGGGCCAGCCGTCGTACAACCCGCCCTCCCGCTTCCTGGAGGAGATCCCGCCCGTCCATGTGGAGTGGAAGCGGACCGGGGCCACGGCGCCGGCGTCCGGGGTCGCGGCCTCGCTCTCCTCGACCCGTTCGCGTTCCTCGGCGTCGGGCGCGTCCGATTTCGCCACCCGGCGCACGGCGGAGAAGCCGGTGGCCGCGCTGGCCGTCGGTGACCGGGTCACCCATGACCAGTTCGGGCTCGGCACGGTCGTCGCGGTGAAGGGCACGGGCGCGAACGCGGAGGCGACGATCGACTTCGGCGACACCAAGCCGAAGCGGCTGCTGCTGCGGTACGCGCCGGTGGAGAAGCTGTAGTACCGAAAAGGGCCCCGCCGGGAAGCGGGGCCCTGTCGGCTAGGTGGGGTCCAGGCCGTGGCTGCGCAGCCACGGCAGGGGGTCTATGGCCGACCCGCCGGCCGGCCGTACCTCGAAGTGCAGGTGCGGGCCGGTGGAGTTGCCCGAGTTGCCGGAGTAGGCGATGGGCTCGCCGGCCTTGACGGTCGTACCGGAGGCGACGCGGTAGCTGGACAGGTGGCAGTACCAGGTCTCCGTGCCGTCCTTCGCCGTCACGATCATCATGTTGCCGTAGGCGCTGTTCCACTTGGTGGTGACGGTGCCGTCGGTGGCGGCCAGCACCGTGGTGCCGTAGGAGACCGGGAAGTCGATGCCGGTGTGCACCGACATCCAGTTGATGCCGGCCTGGCCGTAGTAGGCGCTGAGCCCGTGCTGCGCGACCGGCAGCGCGAACTTGGGGCGCAGCCGCTCCTTGAGCGCGGCCTGAGCCGCCGCCTTCTTCTTCTCCAGTTCCTGCTGCGCCTTGAGGTCGATCCGCTCCTGGGTGCGGCTCGCCCGGTCGGCGAAGTCGTCGGCGCCGGCGGAGAGGGTCTGGAGCTGGCTGTCGAGCCGGCTGTTGGCGACCGACGGCTTGACCGGCTGCGCGTCCGCGGCGGTGGTGGAGGTGTCCTTGGAGTCGTCGGTGAGCGCACTGACGGAGGCGGCGGCGATCCCCGCGACCCCCATCACACAGGCCGAGGGCACGGCGACGGTCAGCAGCGCCGAACGCTTGGCGGGCGTACGGCGCCGGGAGCGGCCCGCGCCGCGTGAGGCCGCGCGGGCCGCCGGCACGGGGGTGATCTCCTCCTGGCCCTCCAGCAGGACGGGCACGGCGGGCAGTTCCCCGGTGGCGTCCGCCTCGTCCGCGGCGGAGGGCTGCCCGGCGAACCCGGTGTCCTCGTACGGCTCCTGCGCGAAGGCCGTGGCCGGGACGCCGGGGGCGGGGGCGCCGACCGCCTCGAACGTCGCGGTGGCCTGCTGGTCGAACGGCTCGCCGTCCGGCTCCGGTCCGGCCGAGTTCCACTGCGTGGCGTCGTACGCGCCCGTGTCGAAGGTCTGGGTGTCCCACGCCCACTGCTGGGTGGTGTCGGCGGTACCGGAGGGGCCGGACTGCTGCCAGGTGCTCGTGTCCCACTGGCCGCTGACATCGTTTCCGGTGGCCTGCGCGGGGACGGCCCAGGCGGTGCTGTCGTAGACCCCGGAGTCGTAGGCGCCGGCATGCCGGGCCGCGTACGGGTCGTAGGCCGGGAGCTGGCCGGTGCCGGTCTGCCACTGGGCGGTGCCGTAGGCGCCGGTGGTCGGCTCGGTGCCCGGGAGGCTGCCGAAAAGCGGGTCCGCGTCGAAGGCCGCGCTTCCGGGGGTGTCGGCAAAACCGGTGGCGTCATAGCCGCCGTACGTGGTGAGGTCGTCGTAGGAGGCTTCCTGTGCTCCGTACGGCGCGTAGTGCCCGGTGGAGGCGTCGGAAGCCGGGGCCGGGGTGGTCATCGTCCCCGACGGGTGACGGTCGTTCACCAACTTCTCTTTCGCCTCGACAACAGGGGCTGCCAGAGCAGTGCGGCGACTGTACCCGGCGGTACCTGGGCGCGACAATCTTCGGACGGTTTCGTGTGGGCCGTAAACGGGCATTCGGCCGTGTTTCGGGGGCTCCCAACGCGACTTTGGCTTTGCGTTCGAAGAATGTTCGATGTCGAGCGGCGATTTGTGCCGACTGTGTACGTCCTGTGCGGCGTCCGCGCGCCTTTCCGGTACGCCCCGGTCGGCTCAGGCCACCGTCAGGCCGCCGCTGATCCGGTCCGCGGGGTGCGGGGCGTCGAGGGCCTCGCGTATGCCGGCCGCCACGGCGGGGTGCACCGGCAGGGCGAGATGGCCGATGCCGCTCACCCGGACGTTGTGCGCGTCGAGGTCGGGATGCTCCAGGCAAGCCGTCTGCAGCGGGTCCATCAGGGAGTCCAGGTCGCTCCAGAAGCTCACGAACCGGGTCCGGCAGCCGGGGGCGGGCCCGGCCAGCGCCTCGATCACCGCCGAACCCGGCCGCATCTGCCGCACGATCGGATGCGCGTCCGCCAGCGGCGCCACCCGGGTTCCGGAGTGCGGGGTGCCGAGCGTGACCAGCGTGCGCACCCGCTGGTCACCGCCGAGGCACTGGACGTAGTAGCGCGCGATCAGGCCGCCGAGGCTGTGCCCCACGATGTCGACCCGGGCGCTGCCGGTGCGCTCGCAGATCTCCTCGATGTGCCGGCCGAGCAGCTCCGCGGCCGTGCGTATGTCGCAGGTGAGCGGGGAGTAGTTCAGCGACTCGACGCGCTGCCGGCCGTGCTGCGCGAGGGTGCGGCGCAGCAGGACGAACACCGAGCGGTTGTCGATGAAGCCGTGCAGCAGCACGACCGGCGGGGCGGGCCGGACCGGCAGCCGGGCGGCGCCGTCGGCGGGGGCGGGCAGGGCGGGGGAGCGGCGTTCCTGGAACAGGCCCGTGGGGTAGAGCAGCAGGTGGCCCGCCAGGATCGTGGCCTCCAGGGCCGTCGCGCGGAGCAGCGTCACGGACAGTCCGGCCAGTCTGCCCGGCCACAGGCGGCGGCAGAGCGGGGAAAAGAGCGGCAGTACCCCGGTGACCTTCATCGGCCGACCTCCTGTCGGCACCCGGGGATCGCCCTCGACTCCCGTGTGCCACATGTCCCACCATGTGATTTCCCCCTCGCCGCGCACCGTAAAACCGCCCGGTGCGGGATGCTGGAGATAACGTTCGTTCACTTCGACGATGGCGGGACGCGCCAAGAGTGCGGTACTTGTCGGTACGCACGGAAGCGATCGCTTCCGTGGTCGCTTGATGGAGGCAGTGATGGGTGTGGCAGCCGGTCCGATCCGCGTGGTGGTGGCCAAGCCGGGGCTCGACGGCCACGATCGCGGGGCCAAGGTCATCGCGCGCGCTCTGCGCGACGCCGGCATGGAGGTCATCTACACCGGCCTGCACCAGACGCCGGAGCAGATCGTCGACACCGCCATCCAGGAGGACGCCGACGCGATCGGCCTGTCCATCCTCTCGGGCGCCCACAACACGCTGTTCGCCGCGGTCATCGACCTGCTCAAGGAGCGCGAGGCCGAGGACATCCTGGTCTTCGGCGGCGGCATCATCCCGGAGGAGGACATCGCGCCGCTCAAGGAGAAGGGCGTCGCGGAGATCTTCACCCCCGGGGCGACGACCGCGGCGATCGTGGAATGGGTCCGGGAGAACGTGCGTCAGCCGGCCGCGTCCGGCGGCTGAGCGCCCTCCTCCCGCGGGCCGGGCGGCTGCAGTTCCCGTGCCATCTCCGCCCGTAGCCGCAGCGTGGTGACCAGCCGCTGGAACGCCTCCGCCCAGTACCCGCCGGAGCCCGGAGCGGCGTCCTCCGGCTCGTCGGGCAGCGCCAGCAGAGCCTCCAGCCGGGTGGCCTCGGCCGGGTCCAGGCAGCGCTCCGCCAGCCCCATCACCCCGCTGAAGCTCCACGGGTAACTGCCCGCCTCCCGGGCGATGTCGAGGGCGTCGACCACCGCCCGGCCCAGCGGCGCGGCCCACGGCACCGCGCACACCCCGAGCAGCTGGAACGCCTCGGACAGGCCGTGCGTGGCGATGAACCCGGCCACCCACGCGGCTCGTTCGTCCGGCTCCAGCGCGGCCAGCAGTTTCGCCCGCTCCGCCAGGGACACCGCCCCCGGCCCGCCCGCCTCCGGTGCCGACGGCGAGCCGAGCAGCGCCCGCGACCACGCGGCGTCCCGCTGCCGGACCGCCGCCCGGCACCAGGCCGCGTGCAGTTCGCCCTGCCAGCCGTCCGTCACCGGCAGCGCCACGATCTCCCCGGGCGTCCGCCCGCCCAGCCGCCCCGGCCAGGTGGCGAGCGGCGCGGACTCCACCAACTGCCCCAGCCACCAAGACCGTTGGCCCCGGCCCGGAGGGGGCGTGGCCACCACGCCGTCGCGCTCCATGTCCGCGTCGCAGGCGAGCGGCGCCTCCACCACGATCGCCGGCGCGTCCCCGGTGCGGTCCAGGGCCACACAGCCCATCGCCCGTACGGCCATCCGCGCGGCGAGCGCCGAGTCCGGCAGCGCCGACAGCAGTTCCGCCGCCGTGGCCCGGACATTGCGACTGCGGTCGCCCAGTGCCTGCTCCAGGAACGGCTCGTCCGCGTCCGACAGACCCGTGCGCAGCGAGTCCAGGAACATCAGCCGGTCCTCCGCCCGCTCCGTCGCCCACGTCGACGCCAGCAGTTCCCGCCCCCGCGCGGGCGTGCGGGCGCGCAGCGCGCCGAGCAGCGCGGCCCGCTCCGCGAACAGCCCCTCCTGCCACAGCCGGCGCACCGCCTCGGCGTCCTCGGTGTCCGGCAGGGCCGCACCGCCGCCGGGGGCCGCGCGCAGGGCGAACCGCCAGTCCGGGTTCAGCCGGGCCAGCCACAGGGCGCGCGGGCCCGCGAACGCCAGCGCCGCCGGCCGCAGGTCGGTGCGGCCGCGGGCCGCGTCCAGCAGGGCGGGCAGCGCCTGCGGGGGCGCCGCGTACCCGTGCGCGTTGGCCGCCGCGAGCCACTGCGGGAGCAGCTCCATCAGGTCGGGGGAGCTGCCCCGCCGCCCGCCGCCCGCGCCGCCGGAGCGGTCGGCCAGCAGGGTGGTGAGCCGGCGAGCCGCCGGTGCGGGCAGCGGCGGGCGGGGATCGGCGGGCGCCCGCTCCGGCCGGCCCGCCGCCCGTCCGGGGCGCAGTCCGGCCCGCCGCCGTACGGTCGCCACGGCCGCCGCGTCGAGCAGCGCCGCCGGTGCCGTGCGGCCGGGCGGGACGTGCGCCGGGGCGCGCCGGTCGGTGCCCAGGAGCGCGGTGGTGACCAGATCTTCCCAGGTGCCGTCCGGTATCGCCGTGTCCCTGCCGTCCGGTATCGCCGTGTGCCTGCCGTCCGGTGCCCCGTTCATCGCGCTCCCTCCCCTTCGTCCGCCTGTCCTCGGGTGTCCGTACGACCGGTCAGCACAGCGGCACCGCCTCGCCCGACCCTTCCGACCAGGCCGTGAGCGGGGTGAACCCGCGGTGGCCGCACTCCCCGAACACGGTGACGGGGGCGCCGCCGGACAGGGCGACCAGCCGCCACAGGCCGGGCCGGGAGCGGGCCGGTCCGGTCAGCGGCAGGGCCGTGTCCGTGTCCGCGTCGGCCAGCTGCCACCGGTCGCCGTCCGGGACCGGTACCACCCGCTCCAGGGTCACCGGGACCGACTCCAGCCAGGGGTCGTCCCGCAGCGCCCCGCCGTAGCGGGCCGCCGCCTCGGCGGTGGTCGTCCCCGGCGGGCGGAACGCGGCCGGAACCGGCGCGGCGAACCGCTCGCCCAGGGCGGCCCGGGCCCGGCCCCCGCCCGGATACAGGGACAGCTCCGCCTCCAGCGCCAGCCCGACCGGCAGGGACAGCTCCGGTGGCCGGCCCGCCGCGCCGTAGGACAGCAGCTGCCGGGTGCGGCCGGTCTCCGCGCCGTGCAGCCATATCCGGCGCGTCGTCAGTTTCGGGTCCGTGACGTCGTACTGCGCGAGGACCAGCCAGCGGTCGCGCAGCGGCGGGCCGTCCGGCGCGGCGGGCAGGCCGATCCGGGCCCGGACCGTGGCCGCGAGGGCGTCCGGCAGCCGGTCGCGGCGCAGCCAGCCCTGGTCGAGCAGGTGCAGCAGCGCGCTCTCCTCCAGCAGCCGCGCCGGCCAGCCCGCGCCGGACGCCGGGATCGTGCCCAGCTCCCGGACGTACGCGGCCAGGCCCGGCGCCTGGGCGTCGACCATGCGGGCCGCCGTCTCGTCCCACCAGCCGTACCCCGCCTGTTCGACGGCGGCCAGGCCGCCGCGCAGCAGGTCCGTCAGGCGCTGCTCCAGCTCGGTGGCGCCCGCCGTGACCCGCTCGGCCCGGCGCTCGGCCCGCCGCCGGGCCGCCTCCGGATCGGCGGGCCCGCCGTCCGGACCGCCTTCGCTCCGCGTCCTCCTGGCCTCGGCCCGGCCGCGCCGGCCGGCGAGCCACTGCCCGGCCCAGTCCGGCGGCTCGGCACCCGCCGGCACCGCGTCCTCGTCACCCGCCCACAGCAGGAGCAGACCGAGGGCGTGCTTGCACGGGAACTTACGGCTCGGACAACTGCACCGGTATCCCGGCCCGTCGGCGCCGGCCAGGTCCACCACCGTCTGGTACGGCCTGCTGCCACTGCCTTTGCACAGCCCCCACACCGTCCCCTCTCCGCTTCCGGTCCCGGACCACGGCCCGGCCACCCCGAGCTTGCTCCCCGCCTTGCGTGACGCGGCGTCAGGCGCCAGTGCCAGCACCTGGTCCGCGGTCCAGCGCACCCCCTGCTCAGTCATGCCACCGACGGTAGGCCCCGCCACTGACAATCGCCCCGGCGAGCGCGTTCCCGCAGGTCACAGCGATTGTCAGTGGCGTGGTGCACGGTGGATGCCAGAACCGAACCGGCCGAGCTGGAGGGGGCCTCAGCCATGACTGTGTCCGTGGAACCGACGACCGCCACACCCCACCGCGACGAGACCGCGCAGGCGCTGCGACCGCACGCCGAGCACGCCTTCGCGGCCGAACTCGCCGCGCTCGCCGCACAGGACGACCGCCCGCGCCCGGCCCGCTGGAAGCTGTCGCCGTGGGCGGTGGCGACCTATCTGCTCGGCGGCACCCTGCCGGACGGCACGGTGATCACCCCGAAGTACGTGGGCCCGCGCCGCATCGTCGAGGTCGCCGTCACCACCCTCGCCACCGACCGCGCCCTGCTCCTGCTCGGCGTCCCCGGCACCGCCAAGACCTGGGTGTCGGAGCACCTGGCCGCCGCCGTCAGCGGCGACTCGACACTGCTGGTGCAGGGCACGGCCGGCACCCCGGAGGAGGCCATCCGCTACGGCTGGAACTACGCGCGGCTCCTCGCCCACGGCCCGAGCCGCGACGCCCTCGTGCCCAGCCCCGTCATGCGCGCCATGGCCGAGGGCATGACGGCCCGGGTGGAGGAGCTGACCCGGATCCCGGCCGACGTGCAGGACACGCTGATCACGATCCTGTCCGAGAAGACCCTGCCCATCCCCGAACTGGGCGAGGAGGTCCAGGCGGTCCGCGGCTTCAACCTCATCGCCACCGCCAACGACCGTGACCGCGGGGTCAACGACCTCTCCAGCGCCCTGCGCCGGCGCTTCAACACCGTGGTGCTGCCGCTGCCCGAGAGCGCCGACGCCGAGGTGGACATCGTCACCCGCCGGGTCGACCAGCTCGGCCGCTCCCTGGACCTGCCGGCCGCGCCCGACGGCATCGAGGAGATCCGCAGGGTCGTCACCGTCTTCCGCGAGCTGCGCGACGGCGTCACCGCCGACGGCCGGACGAAACTCAAGTCCCCCAGCGGCACGCTGTCCACGGCGGAGGCCATCTCCGTCGTCACCAACGGCCTCGCCCTGGCGACCCACTTCGGCGACGGCGTGCTGCGCCCGGGCGATGTCGCCGCCGGCATCCTCGGTGCCGTCGTCCGCGACCCGGCGGCCGACCGGGTCGTCTGGCAGGAGTACCTGGAGACGGTCGTGCGCGAGCGCGAGGGCTGGACCGACTTCTACCGCGCCTGCCGGGAGGCGAGCGCATGACCGGCCCCCGGGAGAGCACGGCCTACGACGCAGGGCCGCTGCTGCTCGGCGTACGGCACCACGGGCCCGGCTCCGCGCGCGCGGTGCGGGCCGCGCTGGAGGCCGCCCGGCCCGCCGTGGTCCTGATCGAGGGGCCGCCCGAGGCCGACGCGTTGATCCCGCTGGCCGCCGACCCGGATCTGCGGCCCCCGGTCGCCCTCCTCGCGCACGCGGTCGACGAGCCCGGCCGCTCGGCGTTCTGGCCGTTCGCCGAGTTCAGCCCCGAGTGGGTGGCCATCCGCTGGGCCCTGGACCACGGCGTCCCGGCCCGCTTCATCGACCTGCCTGCCACGCACACGCTGGCGTGGGGAGAGAACGCGGAGGGGGCCGGGTCCGATGGGGGCGGGGCCGGTCCGGACGGGACGGGGGCCGGTTCCCGCACGAAGGTGGTCGCTCCGGACGGCGGCGACGCGGGTGCCGGCGGTGGCGGCGACTCGCCCTCCGACGGAAGCGGGGCGGGCCCGGGTGACCGGGAGACCGGTCCCGGCGGGCGCCGGTTCGGGCCCGGCGACGCCGAGGAGGTCCGGGTCGATCCGCTCGCCGTGCTCGCCGAGGCGGCCGGGTACGACGATCCGGAGCGCTGGTGGGAGGACGTCGTCGAGCACCGGGGGCCGGGCGCCGACGACCCCTTCGCCCCGTTCGCGGCGGTGGAGGAGGCGATGACCGCGCTGCGCGAGCGGTACGGCGCCGGGGGGCGCCGGGACCTCGTCCGGGAGGCGCACATGCGGCTGCGGCTGCGGGCGGCGCGCAAGGAGTGCGGGCACGCCGTGGCCGTGGTGTGCGGGGCCTGGCACGTGCCCGCGCTGCGCGAGCGGACCACCGTCACCGCCGACCGGGCGCTGCTCCGGGGCCTGCCGAAGGTCAAGACCGACGTGACCTGGGTGCCGTGGACGCACCGCAGACTGGCCCGGACCGCGGGGTACGGCGCCGGCATCGACTCGCCCGGCTGGTACGAGCACCTCTTCCAGGCCCCCGACCGGCCGGTGGAGCGGTGGCTGACGAAAGTGGCCGGGCTGCTGCGCGCGGAGGACCGCATCGTGTCCTCCGCGCACGTCATCGAGGCCGTGCGGCTCGCGGAGACCCTGGCGGTGCTGCGCGGCCGCCCGCTGCCGGGCCTCGGCGAGACCACCGACGCGGTGCGCGCGGTGCTGTGCGAAGGCTCGGACGTGCCGTTGGCGCTGGTGCGCGACCGGCTGGTGGTCGGGGACGCGCTGGGTGAGGTGCCGGAGTCGGCGCCCGCGGTGCCCTTGCAGCGCGACCTGGCCCGGCAGCAGCGCTCGCTGCGGCTCAAGCCCGAGGCGCTGGAGCGCGACCTGGAGCTGGACCTGCGCGGCGACACCGACGCCGGGCGCAGCAGGCTGCTGCACCGGCTGCGGCTGCTCGGCGTCGGCTGGGGGGAGCCGGCCCGGTCCCGGGGCGGCACGGGCACGTTCCGGGAGACCTGGCGGCTGCGCTGGGAACCGGAGCTGTCGGTGCGGGTCGCCGAGGCGGGCGTGTGGGGGACGACCGTACAGGCGGCGGCCCGGGCCAAGGCCGAGGCGGACGCGGCGGCGGCGCACGCCCTGGCCGACGTCACCGCGCTCGCCGAGCAGTGCCTGCTGGCGGGGCTGCCGGAGGCGCTGCCCGTGGTCATGCGGGTGCTCGCCGACCGGGCCGCCCTCGACACCGACGTCGGCCACCTGGCCCAGGCCCTGCCCGCCCTGGTCCGCTCGCTGCGCTACGGCGACGTGCGCGGCACCGACACCGGGGCGCTGGCCGGGGTCGCCGCGGGCCTCGCCGAGCGCGTCTTCGTCGGCCTGCCCCCGGCCTGCGCCGCCCTCGACGCGGACGCCGCGGAGGAGATGCGCGGCCATGTGGACGCCGTCCACACGGCGGTGGGCCTGCTGACGGAGAGCCTGACGGCGACGGGAGGGGAAGGTGCCGGGGGCGGCGACGGCCGGGCCTCCCGCGCAACCGGCGAGCCCCTCACCGGCGAGCCCCTCGGCGGCGGGCGCAGCGCCGACGGGCACAGCGCCGGCGGTGGCCTGCGGGACCGCTGGCGGACGGTGCTGCGGACGTTGTCGCTGCGCGAGACCGCGCCCGGGGTCATCCGGGGGCGGGCCGTGCGGCTGTTGCTGGACGACGGCGCGTTGCGGCCCGAGGAGGCGGCCCGGCTGATGGGGCTCGCGCTGTCGCCGGGCACGCCGCCCGCCGTGGCCGCCGCCTGGGTCGAGGGCTTCGCCGGTGGCGGGGGCGGGCTGCTGCTGGTCCACGACGAGCGGTTGCTCGGCCTGCTCGACACCTGGCTGACCGGGGTGCCGGCGGACGCCTTCACCGACGTACTGCCGTTGCTGCGGCGCACCTTCGCGGCGTATGAGCCGGGGGTGCGCAGAACCCTCGGCGAACTGGTCCGGCGCGGCCCCGGTGACCGTCCGGGCGGTGCCGCCCAGGGGGCCGCCGTCCCCGGCTTCGCCGCCGAACCGGACACCGCGCGCGCCGACGCCGTGCTGCCCGTGCTGCGGCTGCTGCTCGGCCTGGCGGCGGACGACGGCACGGGCACGACGGACGCGACGGACATGACAGACCACGAGAGCCTCGCGGGGGTGGGCACATGACGCACACGACGGCCGGACAGACGCCGGAACGGGCACCGGCACCGCAACGGGCACCGGTACCGGAAGCCGACCCGGCGCGGGAGCGGCTGCGGCGCTGGCGGCTGGTGCTCGGCGGGGACCAGGCGGACGGCACCGGCTGCACGCTGACCGGCCGGGACGCGGCGATGGACGGCGCGCTGGCCGCGCTCTACGGCACGGGGGACAGACCGCGGACGGGGCGGGACCGTTCGGCCGGGCTCGGCGCCTCGGCGCCGTCCGTGGCGCGCTGGCTCGGGGACATCCGCGACTACTTCCCCGCCCCCGTCGTCCAGGTCATGCAGCGCGACGCCATCGACCGGCTCGGCCTGGCCGCCCTGCTGCTGGAGCCCGAGATGCTCGAGGCGGTGGAGCCCGACGTGCACCTGGTCGGCACGCTGCTCTCGTTGCACAAGGCGATGCCCGAGACGACCCGGGAGACGGCCCGCGCGGTGGTGCGCAAGGTGGTCGAGGAACTGGAGAAGCGGCTGGCCACCCGCACCCGGGCCACCCTCAGCGGCGCCCTGGACCGCAGCGCGCGCGTCCAGCGCCCCCGCCACCACGACATCGACTGGAACCGCACCGTCGCGGCCAACCTCAAGCACTACCTGCCGGAGTACCGCACGGTCGTGCCCGAGCGGCTGATCGGCTACGGGCGGGCCGCGCGATCGGTGAAGAAGGAGGTCGTGCTCTGCATCGACCAGTCCGGGTCGATGGCGGCGTCCGTGGTGTACGCGTCGGTCTTCGGGGCGGTCCTCGCCTCCATGCGGTCGATCAGCACCCGGCTCGTCGTCTTCGACACGGCGGTCGTCGACCTCACCGACCAGCTGGACGACCCCGTCGACGTGCTCTTCGGCACCCAGCTCGGCGGCGGCACGGACATCAACCGGGCGCTCGCCTACTGCCAGGAGCGGATCACCCGTCCGGCCGAGACCGTCGTCGTGCTGATCAGCGATCTCTACGAGGGAGGCATACGCGACGAGATGCTCAAGCGGGTCGCCGCGATGAGGGCGTCCGGGGTGCAGTTCGTGGCGCTGCTCGCGCTGTCGGACGAGGGGGCGCCCGCCTACGACCGCGACCACGCGGCGGCGCTCGCCGCGCTCGGCGCACCGGCCTTCGCCTGCACCCCCGACCTGTTCCCGGAGGTGATGGCGGCGGCCCTGGAGAAGCGCCCGCTGCCGATACCCGACCCGGCGTGACCTGACTCCGGCGGCCACCGGCCGGGGTCGCGCGGAGCAGCGCGTCTCACCGGGCCCGTAACCGCCCGGTGAGACCGCGCAGAGCCGATCAGAGCCGAGCAGAGTCGAGCAGAGCCGCGCACACCACCCGCGGGCCACGCAACGCACCCATACGACGGCACCCCGTGCCAGAGAACGCGGCATCATGTGACAGGTATCACCGCTCGTGTGTGACCCTCGATTTAGGGAGCCCCCGCAAGCGGCGATAACCTGCGAGACGGACATGCCGCGCGCTCGGACACCGTGTGCGCCCCCCTTGTGACAAGCGGACGTCACGTTGCCCTTCGCGGCACGCCCACGCATCCAACGAACCGCGAGATCACTGATAGGGACGGAAGCGCGTGGACCTGTTCGAGTACCAGGCGAGGGACCTCTTCGCCAAGCACGATGTACCGGTGCTGGCCGGTGAAGTCATCGACACGCCTGAGGCGGCGCGCGAGATCACCGAGCGGCTCGGCGGCAAGTCCGTCGTCAAGGCGCAGGTGAAGGTCGGTGGCCGCGGTAAGGCCGGTGGCGTGAAGCTGGCCGCCACCCCGGACGAGGCCGTCGCCCGCGCGACGGACATCCTCGGCATGGACATCAAGGGCCACACGGTCCACAAGGTCATGATCGCCGAGACCGCTCCGGAGATCCTCGAGGAGTACTACGTCTCCTTCCTCCTCGACCGCGCCAACCGCACCTTCCTCTCCATCGCCTCCGTCGAGGGCGGCATGGAGATCGAGGAGGTGGCGGCCACCCGCCCCGAGGCCGTCGCCAAGATCGCGATCGACGCCATCGACGGTGTGGACGAGGCCAAGGCCCGCGAGATCGTCGAGGCCGCCAAGTTCCCGGCCGAGGTCGCGGACAAGGTCGCGAACGTCCTGGTCAAGCTGTGGGACACCTTCATCAAGTCGGACGCCCTGCTGGTCGAGGTCAACCCGCTGGCCAAGGTCGCCTCCGGTGAGGTCATCGCCCTCGACGGCAAGGTGTCGCTGGACGACAACGCGGAGTTCCGCCACGACTGGGACGAGCTCCACGACAAGGCCGCCGCCAACCCGCTCGAGGCGGCTGCCAAGGAGAAGGGCCTCAACTACGTCAAGCTGGACGGCGAGGTCGGCATCATCGGCAACGGCGCCGGTCTCGTCATGAGCACCCTGGACGTCGTCGCGTACGCCGGTGAGAAGCACGGCGGCGTCAAGCCCGCCAACTTCCTGGACATCGGCGGCGGCGCCTCCGCCCAGGTCATGGCCAACGGCCTGGAGATCATCCTGGGCGACCCGGACGTGAAGTCCGTCTTCGTGAACGTCTTCGGTGGCATCACCGCCTGCGACGAGGTCGCCAACGGCATCGTGCAGGCCCTGAAGCTCCTGGAGGACCGCGGCGAGAAGGTCGAGAAGCCGCTCGTCGTCCGCCTCGACGGCAACAACGCCGAGCTGGGCCGGAAGATCCTCACGGACGCCGACCACCCGCTGGTGCAGCGCGTCGACACCATGGACGGCGCGGCCGACAAGGCCGCCGAGCTGGCCGCCGCCAAGTAAGTACGAGGACGAGGACTCAAACCACCATGGCTATCTGGCTCAACAAGGACAGCAAGGTCATCGTCCAGGGCATGACCGGCGCCACCGGCATGAAGCACACCAAGCTCATGCTCGGTGACGGCACGAACGTCGTGGGCGGCGTGAACCCGCGCAAGGCGGGTCAGACCGTGGACTTCGACGGCACCGAGGTACCCGTCTTCGGCACCGTCAAGGAGGCCATCGAGGCCACCGGCGCCAACGTCTCCGTCATCTTCGTGCCGGAGAAGTTCACCAAGGACGCGGTCGTCGAGGCCATCGACGCCGAGATCCCGCTGGCCGTCGTCATCACCGAGGGCATCGCCGTGCACGACACGGCCGCGTTCTGGGCGTACGCCGGCAAGAAGGGCAACAAGACCCGCATCATCGGCCCGAACTGCCCCGGCATCATCACCCCGGGCCAGTCGAACGTCGGCATCATCCCGGGTGACATCACCAAGCCGGGCCGCATCGGCCTGGTGTCGAAGTCGGGCACGCTGACGTACCAGATGATGTACGAGCTGCGCGACATCGGCTTCTCCACCGCCGTCGGCATCGGTGGCGACCCGATCATCGGCACCACGCACATCGACGCCCTGGCCGCGTTCCAGGACGACCCTGAGACCGACCTCATCGTGATGATCGGTGAGATCGGTGGTGACGCCGAGGAGCGTGCCGCGGCGTTCATCAAGGAGAACGTGACGAAGCCGGTCGTCGGTTACGTCGCGGGCTTCACCGCGCCGGAGGGCAAGACCATGGGTCACGCCGGCGCCATCGTCTCCGGCTCCTCCGGCACCGCACAGGCCAAGAAGGAGGCCCTGGAGGCCGCCGGCGTCAAGGTCGGCAAGACCCCGACCGAGACGGCGAAGCTGGCCCGGGAGATCCTCTCGGCCTGACCGGCTCAGCCGACCGCAAGCAGGCCCGCCCCGGGCGACGGGGCGGGCCTGCCCGCGTTCCGCCGGACGTTGCGCGGGGGCACCGCCTCCGTGCGCGCCCCCGCCTCGGCACGGCCGCACCCGGCGAGGCCTTTGGCTCCCAGGGGCGCCCGGCCGCACAGCGCGCCCTGGTTCCAGAGGGCCCGCCGAGCCTCACGGCGGGACACCCCGTCTCGCCGTCGAGCGTCCCGCTCACGACCGCTCGTCCGAGCTGCATGGCCGACCGTCCGGTCTCGTGGCCCCTCGTCCGAGCTGCATGGCCGACCGCCCGGTCTCGTGGCCGGTTGTCCGGTCGTACGGCCGGTGCCCGGTTTCGCGGCTGGTTGTCCCAGCCGTACGGGCCGCCCGCCCGGTCTTGCGGCCGGTTGCCGGAGTCGTACGGGCCGCCCGCCCGGTCTCGTGGCCGGCTGCCGGAGTCGTGCGGTCGGGCGGGTGGCCGTCAGCGGGGTTGCGGGAACACTCTCTCCGGCCCGCTCGTCTCGGATCTTCTCAGCTTCTCCCGCAGCGCTCGGTCCTCCCGTGACAGCGGGCCCATCGCTCCCGCCGCCGGTACCCCCCGCACCGCCTGCGCCGGGGCGATCGGGGGCTCGTAGCGCGTCGGCGCGGTCCGCAGGGTGAGGGTGGTCGCGCCGACGATGGTCACCGTGAAGGCGATGGCCGCCCGGGTCCAGAAGACGTTCCGGCGCTCGGAGCCGGTCCGTACCTGGGTCGCCCCGGCCGCGCCCAGCCGTTCGGCCGAGGCGAGTTCGAGCAGCCGCCGATGGAGCGCGTCGGGGTCGGCCAGTTCCGGCAGCCGCGCGGCCACCGCCTCGCGCGCACGGGTCAGCCGGCCGGCGGCGGCCGGTGTGCTCGCCTCCGTCTCCGCCGCCGTCTCCGGCAGATCGAGCCCCACACCGTCGTACAGGACGAGCGTGCGCCGGTACGCCGGCGGCAGCCTGAGCAGCGCGTGCAGCAGTTCCCGGTCGGCCGGGTCGGCGGGCGGGGGCTCCGGGGAGCGGTGGCGGGGGCGGAAGCGGTGCCAGGGGGAGAGCGCCCAGTCGTAGGCCACCGCTCGCACCCATCCGGCCGGATCCCGGTCCCGGGCCACGTCCGGCCAGCGCTGCCAGGCCAGCTGGAAGGCCCGCTCCACCGCCTCGCGGGCCAGCTCCCGGCGCCCGGTGAGCAGATAGGTCTGGCGTACGAGGGCGGGGGCGCAGAAGGCGTAGAGGGCGTCGAAGGCCTGAGCGGGGGTCAGCTGCCGCAGTGGACCGGAGGGTTCAGCGGGCGCGCCGGCCCGTTGCTCCGGTTCCGCCGCGGCGGTGTCCGGGGCCACCTGCCCGGACGGCTTGTGAACCGGCGTCAGCGGCCGGGACCGGCGCAGGCGTCGGCGGTGGGCCGGCGGTGGCGGGCCGGCGGGGTTCTGCGTCGTCACCATGCACCCTTTCGTACGAAAAAGAACATAAACATATATTGGGCGACACATCGGCGGTTCGCCCGTTACACCGGGAAAGCGCGTGTCGTTGGCAGCATGGCGTGCGTGATCCGGATGACCGTGCGCCCCTCGTCGTCGTCGCCCGCCCTCTCCCGGCTGCGCGACCGCTCGCCCGGACTCGCCGCGAGTCTGCTGGCCGGGGCGCTCGCGGCCGGCCTGGGCCTCGGGGCGGCGGCGGTCCTCGTCATGGTGCTGTGGGTCAGCTCGCCGTACCCGGACAGCGGACCGACCGGTGCGCTGCACGTCGCCGCCGCCCTGTGGCTGCTCGCGCACGGTGTCGAACTGATCCGCCCCGGCACGCTCTCCGGCGCCCCCATGCCCGTCGGCCTCACCCCGCTGCTGCTGCTCGCCCTGCCGGTGTGGCTGCTGTACCGGGCGGCCCGGGACGCCACCGACGCGCCCGCCGAACCGGACGGCCCGCCGCCGGTGCCCGCGCGTACGGCGTGGACGGGCGTGGTCCTCGGCTATCTGGGCGTGGGTGTCGCGGCGGCGCTGTACTGCTCCGGTGGTGAACTGCGCCCGCACTGGGGGTGGCTGACGGTGTGCCTCCCGGCCGTGGTGGCGAGTGCGGCCGGTGCCGGGGTGTGGTCGGGCCACGGTTGCCCGCCCGAGCCCTTGCTGAGCGTGCTCGCGGTGCTGCCGGGACGGGTGCGACGGCTGGTGTTCGGCATGGACGAGCAGGCCCGGCTGGGTGCGGCCGCCCGGGCCGCCGGCGCCGCCACCGCGGTGCTCCTCGGCGGCGGTGCGCTGCTGGTCGGGGTGTCGCTGGTGTGGCACGGCGCGGTGGCGCGGGCGTCCTTCCTCCAGCTGTCGGAGAGCTGGACGGGCCGGTTCGCCGTGCTGCTGCTCGGCATCGCGCTGATCCCCAACGCCGCGCTGTGGGCCGCCTCCTACGCCCTCGGTCCCGGTTTCGACCTCGGCGCCGGGCACCTGGTCAGCCCGTTCGCGTCCGACCCGGCCCCGCTGCTGCCGGCGTTCCCGCTGCTGGCCGCGGTGCCGGAACCGGGCGCCGGTACGCCGCAGCACTGGGTGGTGGGGCTGGTGCCGGCGGTGGCCGGGATGACGGCGGGGTGGTTCGTGGCGCGGGCGGCGGTACGGCCGCCGGGGCCCGGGGAACCGGCCCGGGCCCGCTGGCCGGTCGGCCCGACCGCCGGAGTGGTGCTGCTGACGGCGGTGGTCTGCGCGGCGGCCGTCGCCCTGCTCACCGCGCTGGCCGGCGGACCGCTGGGCGTGGCCGCGCTGTCCCGGCTCGGCCCGCTGTGGCTGCGCGCCGGGGGAGCGGCCGGACTGTGGACGGCGGTGTTCGCCCTGCCGGTGGCCCTGCTCGCCCGTGCCTGGCGGATGCTGTGCGGCCGGCGTCCGGGCCCCGGCGGGGGTCCTGCACAGGGCGCGGAGACGGAGAGTACGGCGCCGCAGGCAGGCGCGGTGGCCGTCGTGCCCCGGGGCACGGCGACGCCGGGGGCGGCCACGGAGGCCACGGACCGGGGCGCGGAGGCCCCCGGGACCGGACGGTGGGGCCGGGGCAGGCGGAAGGCGCCCGCGCGGACGGAGACCGCGGCCGAGGCCGCCGAGGAGGACCTCTACGACTTCCTCCCGGCCGAAGACCCGTTCCGCACGCCGTTCACCGCGTCCCGCGCCGGGGGCACCGGCGACTGGCACGAGGACATGGGCCGGGCCTCCCACCGGGCGGCCCCGGGACAGGCCGCGCCGGACCCGGCTCCCACACCACCCGCCGAGCCGCTCCCCACACCACCCGCCGAGCCGCTCCCCGCAGTGCCGTCCCCTGCCGAGCCAGTCCCCGCAGAGCCGTCGCCCGCCGAGCACCGGCCCGCCGGCCCGGACCCGCAGGAGCCTCGCCCCGGCCACCTGCCGGACTCCTCGGGGTGACCGTCCTCAGCCGCTCCGTTGCGGTGCTTCGGCGGCGGCAGAAGGGCGTGCGGACGGGGCCTCAGTCGTTCTGGCCGCCCAGGACGCCGCGCAGTTCGTGGGGCAGCAGGGTCTCGCAGGACTGCTTGGCCTCGTGGGTGAGCGCGTCGCCGACGCACGTGTAGTAGTCGCGGTAGACCAGCTGGACGGTGAACGTGGAGGCCACCAGGATCAGCGCCAGGGACGCCGTGACCAGGCCGCCGACCGCCGCCGTCGTGTGGGGCCGGCCGGGCGGGGCCGCCGGGGCGTCCGGGCCCTGACCGCGCGGCTTGGCGCGCAGCGCGCTGCTTCCCCAGTACAGGGACAGCGCACCCAGCAGCAGGGCCACGTACGGCCAGCTGAACAGGACGAAGAAGACGGACCACATGCCGGAGAGCAGGGCGAACCGCGCGCGCCGCTGGGCCGGGTCCCTCGGGTCCCAGCGCATCCCGGGACCGGTCGGTCCGCCGGGCCCCTGCGGTCCGCCGCCCGGCCGCTCGCCGAAACCGCCGGGGGAACGGCCGGGCTGCCGGTCGCTCCACTGACCGCCCCACGGGCCCTGCCCCTGACCGCCCCACGGTCCCTGCCCCTGACCGGGACCCTGACCCTGCCCCTGACCGGGGTCCTGCCCCGCACCGGCCCCCGGCCACGGGGCGTACCCATGTCCTTGTCCTTGCTCCTGGCCCTGCTGTCCCGCGCCCGGTCCCTGACCGGGCCCGTGGCCGGGACCACCCGCGGCCCCCGGATCCCGGGGCCGCCAGGGCCGGTCGGGAGCGCCCTCCGGCGGCGGCGCGAACGGATTGTCCTCCTGCCGCCCGCCATCCCGTCCCGAGCCGCCGCCGGCACCCCGTCCCGAGCCGCCGCCGGCACCCTGTCCGGAGCCGTCGTGCCCGCCTCCCGGGGTGTGGGCCGGGGGTGAGGACGGGCGCTCCCGCAGCAGTGCGGCGCCCCGCTCGCCTCCCTGGGCCGGGCGCGGCGGGAACGTCAGGAGTCGCGGGCTGCGATCGGGCATCAAAAGAGCGTCTTCCCCTAGGTGACTACGGCAGTTCCGTCGTGAGCTTCCTCCCCGTGAACGCACCGCACGGCGACCGCGTTCCCGGGGTTGCTCTTTCGTGATTCCCCGCGAACGCTACCGTCCGGCCGGGCACCCGTCCCGAGGGGCCCGTCCGGAGTGCCGGTATCGTTGCTGACGGCCGGCCGCTTCGTAGACTTCCCCGTATCGGGGGGCGTGAAGCATTCGTACGACCGTACAAACCGGCCGCACACGGATCGCAACCCGAGAAAGGGCCCCATCGTGGCCGCCACCTCCGCCGGCCCGGCAGTCAAGCGCCTCGTCGTGCTGGTCTCCGGCTCCGGCACCAACTTGCAGGCGCTGCTGGACGAGATCGCCGCCGTCGGCCCCGAGGCGTACGGCGCCCGGGTCGTGGCCGTGGGCGCCGACCGCGACGGCATCGAGGGGCTGGCCCGGGCCGAGCGCGCCGGTATCCCCACCTTCGTGCGCAAGGTCAGGGACCACGGCACCCGCGAGGAGTGGGACGCCGCCCTCGCCGGGGCCGTCGCCGCGTACGAGCCCGACCTCGTGGTCTCCGCGGGGTTCATGAAGATCGTCGGCAAGGAGTTCCTGGCCCGGTTCGGCGGACGCCTCGTCAACACCCACCCCGCCCTGCTCCCCAGTTTTCCCGGCGCCCACGGCGTCCGCGACGCGCTCGCGTACGGCGCCAAGGTGACCGGCTGCACCGTCCACTTCGTCGACGACGGCGTCGACACCGGGCCGATCATCGCCCAGGGCGTGGTGGAGATCCGCGACGAGGACGACGAGAGCGCGCTGCACGAGCGCATCAAGGAAGTCGAGCGAAGGCTGCTCGTAGAGGTCGTGGGCCGGCTCGCCCGCCACGGCTATCGCATTGAGGGACGAAAGGTAGTTATCCAGTGACCGCCGAGAGCAACGCCAAGCGGGCCATCCGCCGTGCGCTTGTCAGCGTCTATGACAAGACCGGGCTCGAAGAGCTGGCCCGCGGGCTGCACGAGGCCGGTGTGGAGCTGGTCTCCACCGGCTCCACGGCCGGCCGGATCGCCGCCGCCGGCGTCCCCGTCACCAAGGTCGAGGAGCTGACCGGCTTCCCCGAGTGCCTGGACGGCCGGGTGAAGACCCTGCACCCGAAGGTGCACGCGGGCATCCTCGCCGACCTGCGCCTGGACAGCCACCGCGAGCAGCTCGCCGAGCTGGGCGTGGAGCCGTTCGACCTGGTCGTCGTCAACCTGTACCCGTTCCGCGAGACCGTCGACTCCGGCGCCTCCCCCGACGAGTGCGTGGAGCAGATCGACATCGGCGGTCCCTCGATGGTCCGCGCCGCCGCCAAGAACCACCCGTCCGTGGCCGTGGTCACCAGCCCGGAGCGGTACGCCGACGTGCTCGCCGCGGTCCAGGACGGCGGATTCGACCTCGCCGCCCGCAAGCGGCTGGCCGCCGAGGCGTTCCGGCACACCGCGGAGTACGACCTCGCGGTCTCCTCCTGGTTCGCCGCGTCCTACGCCCCCGCCGACGACTCCCGCTTCCCCGACTTCACGGGCACCACCTACACGCGCAAGGCCACCCTGCGCTACGGCGAGAACCCGCACCAGGACGCCGCCCTCTACGTCGACGGCACCGGCGGCCTGGCCGAGGCCGAGCAGCTGCACGGCAAGGAGATGTCGTACAACAACTACACGGACACGGACGCCGCCCGCCGTGCCGCGTACGACCACGACGAGCCCTGTGTCGCGATCATCAAGCACGCCAATCCGTGCGGCATCGCGGTCGGCGCGGACGTCGCCGAGGCGCACCGCAAGGCGCACGCCTGCGACCCGGTCTCCGCGTACGGCGGCGTGATCGCCGTGAACCGGCCGGTCAGCAAGGAGATGGCCGAGCAGGTCGCCGAGATCTTCACCGAGGTCATCGTCGCGCCGGACTACGAGGAGGGCGCGCTGGAAGCCCTCGCCAAGAAGAAGAACATCCGCGTGCTGAAGGCCCCGGGCGCCCCGGCGAACGCGGACGAGGCCAAGCACATCGACGGCGGTGTGCTGCTCCAGATCACCGACCGGCTCCAGGCCGACGGCGACGACCCCGCCCACTGGACGCTGGCCAGCGGCGAGGCGCTCTCCGAGGCGGAGCTGAAGGAGCTGGCCTTCGCCTGGAAGGCCTGCCGTGCGGTGAAGTCCAACGCGATCCTGCTCGCCAAGGACGGCGCGTCGGTCGGTGTCGGCATGGGCCAGGTCAACCGCGTCGACTCCTGCAAGCTGGCCGTCGAGCGGGCGGGCGAGGAGCGGGCGCGGGGCGCCTACGCGGCCTCCGACGCGTTCTTCCCGTTCCCCGACGGCCCGCAGATCCTGATCGACGCCGGGGTCCGGGCGATCGTCCAGCCGGGCGGCTCGATCCGGGACGAGCAGGTCGTGGAGGCCGCCAAGAAGGCGGGCGTGACCATGTACTTCACGGGCACGCGCCACTTCTTCCACTGACCCCCGCAGTCCCCGCGTGATCCCGCCCGCCGGCCGCGGGCGGGATCACCTGTGCGTTCGCACAGGGGATTTCGCCGCCCTCGAACGGGCGGTACGGCACAGGCCGCGTTCCGTCCGCCCGGACGGAACGCGGCCTGTGAGCGGGGTGGGCGCCGACGCCTCAGTACCGGGGGCGGTTGAACCAGGCCGAGCCCTTGGAGCCACCGACGAAGCAGGCGATCAGGATGGCGAGCACGGTGTGCACCAGGCCGACGACGATGAACGGGTAGATGCCGAGGATCGCGGTGATGATGCCGTAGACCAGCGTCGTGACACGGACGCCGTTGCCGCCGTTGCCGAACTTGAGCGCCAGCATGATGGTGAGCACCGCCCAGGCCACGGCGAACAGCGTGAGCCCCCACAGCAGGCCGGACGAGTAGTCGGCGAGCCGCTGGAAGGCGGCGTCGTCCTTGAGGTCGTTGTCGTTCTTCGCGGCGTTCACGCTGACGGCGCTGAACGCGAACAGGGCGACGCCGATGACCTGGAGGGCGACGATCACCCACATCATCACCCGGGCCGCGCTGACGGTGCCGGGCATGGTCTCGGGCGCCGGGGGCATGCCGTACGCGCCGACGGGCGGCGCCTGCGGGTAGCCGTAACCGGGCTGCTGGCCCTGCTGCGGATGGCCGTAGCCCGGCTGCTGCGCCTGCGGGGCGCCGTAGGGGTTGTTCGGGTCGCCGAAACTCATGGCGGGACTTCCTCCGTCGTGTTGCTCAAGTGCGGGGACGACGCGCGGCACGGTGCGGAGGAGAGTTCTACAGAAATGCGGTCCGTCCCCCCGGTACTGCCCGCGGCACTGTGCACTCATCGTTCTTTAACAGCGTCTTACTTGTCCAGCCGGGCCGGGAGGCGTTGTGCAAGTGCAACATCAACCCGCGAGCCCCGGCACCCGGATTGGAACCTGGAGCGGGTCATCCGCGAGGATGGGGACATGACCGCCCAGATTCTCGATGGCAAGGCCACCGCAGCCGAGATCAAGTCCGATCTGACCGCCCGCGTGGCGGTGCTGAAGGAGAAGGGCGTCACGCCCGGCCTCGGCACGATCCTGGTCGGGGACGACCCCGGCAGCCAGAAGTACGTCGCCGGCAAGCACCGCGACTGCGCCCAGGTGGGCATCGCCTCCATCCAGCGCGAGCTGCCCGCCACCGCCACCCAGGAGGAGATCGAGGCGGTCGTCCGCGAGCTGAACGACGACCCGGCCTGCACCGGCTACATCGTCCAGCTGCCGCTGCCCCGGGGCATCGACGAGAACCGCGTCCTGGAGCTGATGGACCCGGCCAAGGACGCCGACGGCCTGCACCCGATGAACCTTGGCCGGCTGGTCCTGAACGAGCCCGCCCCGCTGCCCTGCACCCCCAACGGCATCCTCACCCTGCTGCGCCGCCACGGCGTGGAGATCAAGGGTGCCGAGGTGGTGGTGGTCGGCCGCGGTGTCACCATCGGCCGCCCGATGCCGCTGCTGCTCACCCGGCGCAGCGAGAACGCCACCGTCACCCAGTGCCACACCGGCACCCGCGACCTGTCCGCCCACCTCAAGCGCGCCGACATCATCATCGCGGCGGCCGGCTCCCCGCACCTGATCCGCGCCGAGGACGTCAAGCCCGGCGCGGCCGTCCTGGACGTCGGCGTCTCCCGCAACGCCGAGGGCAAGATCGTCGGCGATGTCCACCCGGACGTCACCGAGGTGGCCGGCTGGATCTCCCCGAACCCCGGCGGCGTCGGCCCGATGACCCGGGCCCAGCTGCTGGTCAACGTGGTCGAGGCGGCGGAGCGCAGTGCCGGCTGAGGACGCCCGCGGGCGCGCGGAACCGGCCCTGCGGGAAAGGCTCACCGGGCCGGCCGCGGGGGGCCGCGCGCGCCGCTTCCCGCGCGGCGGCGCCGGGCGGACACCGCCCCGCAGATGGCGCACGAAGGACACCGCCCGGCCCGAGGGCGGCGGCCGGGCCGCGCCCGGCGACGCCCCGGCACCCGCCCGGCAGTGGCCGCTGCTCACCGTCGTCGGCCTGGTCGCGGTCGGCCTGCTGGTGACCGCGCTGGACGCGTTCCGCGCGGGCACCCTGATCATCGGCCTGGCGCTGCTGGGCGGCGCGGTGCTGCGCTGGCTGCTGCCCGGCGTCGGCATGCTCGCCGTGCGCTCCCGCTTCACGGACATCGTCACCTACGGCGTCATGGGCCTGGTGATCGTCCTGCTGGCGCTGATGATCCAGCCCGACCCGCTGCTGAAGCTGCCCTTCCTGAAGGACATCCTGCACTTCACGGTCACCAAGTAGCCCACGCCGTACGCCAGGTGGCCCGCTCCTCCCCCAAGGACGCGGGCCACCCGCCGTATCCCCCCGCTCCCCTGACCCGACGCTACGGCCGTCCGCCGCGCCCCGCGTCCACCTCCGGGCCGAGCCTCCGTACCACCCGGGGTGGTAGCCGGGCGCTTCCTGCAACTTCCGCGGTACGGCGCGGGGTTGACTCCGGCCTCCGGCCGTGCGGGTTACCCTGCGGCGATGCGACCGAGGACCCCCCGCCCGCTCGTCGTGGACGCGCTGATCGCTTCGGCCATGGCCCTGGTGGCCGTCCTGCTCGGACGGGAGTCCCGGTCGCAGGGGTGGCCGGAACTCGACGCCCCCGCCTACCTCCTCGTCGCCCTCGCCCACCTCCCGGTCGCCCTGCGCGGCCGGCACCCCGTCACCGCGTTCGCCGCCGTCGAGGCCGCGGCGGCCGTCTACGTCACCCTCGGCTACTGGCCCGTGGTGTGCACCTTCGGCTGCCTGCTCGCCCTGTACACCGTGGCCGCCACCCGCTCGCTGCGCGCCGCCCTGGTCTGCGCGGGCTGTCTGGCCGCGCTCTGGGTGTACGCCGGCGTGGTCAGCCACACCCCGTCCATGGCGTCCGTGCTCGGCCAGGCGCTGCTGTACTGCTCGGTGCTGGTTTGGTTCGGGCACCTGGCCCGCCGCTCCGCCGAACTCACCCGTCGGCTGCGCGCCGAACAGGCCGAGCGGGCCCGCCGCGCGGTCGCCGAGGAACGCGGCCGGATCGCCCGTGAACTGCACGACGTGGTCGCCCACCACATGTCGGTCATCTCCGTGCAGGCGGGCCTCGCCCGGTTCGTCCTCGACTCCGCTCCCGCCAAGGCCCGCGACGCGCTCGGCACCATCGCGGACACCAGCGGCGAGGCCCTGGAGGAACTGCGCCGCATGCTCCACGTGCTGCGCGAGGAGGACCCCGGGTCCCCCGGCCGGGCCCCCATGCCCACCCTGGCCCGGCTCGGCGACCTCGTCGAACGGGTCCGGGCCGGCGGGCTGCCCGTGGACCTCGCCGTCGAGGGTCCCGAGCGCCCGCTGCCGCCCGGCGTCGAACTGTGCGCCTACCGCGTCGTCCAGGAAGCCCTCACCAACGCCCTCAAACACGCCGGTCCCGCCCGCGCGCGGGTGGAACTGCGGTACGGCGCCCAGGAGCTGACGGCCCGGGTCACCGACGACGGCGGGGGCACGGATCCGGCCAGAGTCCCGGCGGGCGCGGGTCATGGCTTGATAGGCATGCGGGAGCGGGCCAAGCTCTACGGCGGGGCGGTCTCGGCCGGCCCACGCTCCGGGGGCGGCTACGAGGTCCTGCTGACCCTGCCGACCTCGGCCGCGGGCCGCGGACGCGGCAGCGCGGCGGACGCGGAGCGGTAACGGGAGGCGCACGGCGGGGGGACGACCGGCGGGATGATCAGAGTGCTCGTCGTCGACGACCAGTTCCTCATCCGGGCCGGGCTCGTCGGCCTGCTGGAAGCGGCACCCGGCTTCGAGGTGGCGGGCCAGGCCGCGGACGGCGCCGAGGCCGTGCGGCTCGCCGCCGACACTCGCCCCGACGTCGTCCTCATGGACATCCGGATGCCCGGCGTCAACGGCATCGAGGCCACCGGACGGATCCTCGCCGAGGCCGCCGACCGCCCGCCGCGGATCCTGGTGCTCACCACCTTCGACCTGGACGAGTACGTGTACGGGGCGCTGCGGGCCGGCGCCTCCGGGTTCCTGCTGAAGGACTCCGGGCCGGAGCGGCTGCTGGCCGCGGTGACCGCGGTGGCCGGGGGCGACGCGCTGTTCGCGCCCAGCGTCACCCGGCGCCTGGTGGAGGCCTTCGCCCGGCAGCGGACCCCGTCCGGCCAGGAGGCCCCGCCCGCCCTCGACGCGCTCACCTCCCGTGAGGTGGAGGTGCTCAAGCTCACCGCGCGCGGCCTGTCCAACCCGGAGATCGCCGACCGCCTCTACATCAGCGAGGCCACCGTCAAGACCCACCTCAACCGCACGATGTCCAAGCTCGACCTGGGCAGCCGGGCCCAGGCGGTGGTGCTGGCGTACGAGACGGGACTGGTCACTCCCGGCTGCTGACGGACCGTCGTGTGCGTCCGGCTCCGGGAACTGGGATCCTTGGTCAATGCATCCCTGTGGGTGTCCGGGGTGCGCGATCGACAGCACGACCGGGGGAAGAGGGGGAACCCATGCCTCGATGGACAGCCTTGCCGGACGATCTGCACCCGCAGATCGAGGAGTTCACCGTCGGACTGCGGCAACTCGTGGACCGCAGCGGCCTGGACATCACGGCACTGGCCGACCGGACGGGCTACGGCACGACGTCCTGGGAGCGGTACCTCGACGGCCGGCTGCTGGCGCCCAAGGGCGCGGTCATCGCCCTCGCGGAGGTCACCGGCACCGCTCCGGGCCCGCTGACCACGCTGTGGGAGCTGGCCGAACGTGTCTGGAGCCAGGCCGAACTGCGGGACGGCAGCACGCTGCAGGCGCTGCGGATCGCGGAGGGGGAGAGCGACCGGAAGAGCGTCGGCAAGGGCGTCGTGAAGGGCCTCGGCCTCGGCAAGGGGCTGGGCAAGGGCACCGGTCCGGGTCTCGCCAAGGGCGCCGGCAAGGGGCTGGGCAAGGGCGCGGGGCAAGACCCCGGAGAGGAGCCGGGCAAGGGCTCCGGGACGGGCGGTGCCGGTACCGCCGTCGTCCCGGCGGCCGCCGGCCCCGGCGGGGGTCCGCCCGCCGTCCCGGCCCAGCCGTCGGCCCGGGACGCCGACACCGGCGCCCGGGATGGTACGAAGGGCGGCACGAAGGACGGTCCGGGGAGCGCGGGCGGCGCGGGCACGGCCACCCGGAAGGGCTCCGGCACCACCGGCTGGGCGAAGGGCGGCGGTGCCGGCGGGCGTACGGCGGAGGGCGGGGGCACGGCCGACGGCGCGGGGAAGGCCGCCGAGGGGAAGGCCGCCGGGGGCCCGCCCCGGGTCACCTGGCCGGTGGCCGGCGGCGGGGCGGTCACCGGCGGCGGCTCCGGCGCGCGTCCGGCCGACGGTTCCGGCCGGACCGGTGCGACCGGCGGCGAGGCGGACAAGCCCGTCAAGAACAGCTGGGGAGTGGCCGGTTACCGGGGCCCCTCGCAGGCGAGCGCCCGCCCGGGCACCTGGCCCGGGGTGCGGTCGGACGGAGCCGCGGCGACCACCCCGGCCACCCCGCCCCACGCCCTCAACGCCCCCGGCACCCCCGCCGGGCCGGACGCCACCCGGGCTCTCGGCACCCCGCCGGCCGGGTCCACGCCCGGTCCCGCCCGTACTCCCGCAGGGCGCCCCGGGCCGGCGGAGCGGTGGTCCGCGCGCCGGCAGCAGGTGGTGATGTTCTTCGCGGGGCTGATCGGCGTGCTCGTCCTCATAGCCGGTGTCTTCTGGTTCACCCACCACGACGGCGACGGCAAGGCCGGGAACGAGGCCAAGCCCTCCCGGTCGGCCGCCCCGGTCAGCCCGCCCCCCGGCGTCAAGTGCGCCGGCTCCGCCTGCACCGGCAAGGACGCCGAGGCCATGGGGTGCAGCGGCGACCTGGTGACCACCGCCAAGACCGCCACCGTCGGCACCACCACCCTGGAGGTCCGCTACAGCAAGGCCTGCGGCACGGCCTGGGGCCGGATCACCAGCGGCGTGCCCGGCGACTCCGTGCGGGTCACCGCGGGCAAGGAGCGGCAGACGGGCGACATCACCGCCTCGGGGGACACGATCGGGTACACCCCGATGGTCGCCGTGCGGAACCCGGCCCAGGCCAGGGCGTGCGCCACGCTCGCCTCGGGCCAGACCGGCTGCACGGAGTGAGAAATTCCGGTCCGCGTGCATAGGGCCCCAGATCCTGGGCACGCGAACCGTACCCCCACGGGAGTCCGGAACTCCGGCCCCCCTCCGGCGGCCGTCGTCGTCCCTCCTCTCCCGGACGGCGCACGGCCGCCGTTCGTTTCCGCCCCCACCACGGCCGGCCAGGCATTACGTCCCACTGGTCCCCTTGTGGGGTGAGCCACACGGCCCCGGGGGTCTCACATGCCGGATGCGCGATAGCCTGACCGCTGATCTCTCTTGATACCAAGAGATCGATCATCCGCCCGGGGCAGGGACGCCCCACCGCCAGCTGTCATACGGAGAACGCCATGACCCGCACTCCCGTGAACGTCACCGTCACCGGCGCGGCCGGCCAGATCGGTTACGCCCTGCTCTTCCGCATCGCCTCCGGCCAGCTGCTCGGCGCGGACGTGCCGGTCAAGCTGCGCCTCCTGGAGATCACCCCGGCGCTCAAGGCCGCCGAGGGCACCGCGATGGAGCTGGACGACTGCGCCTTCCCGCTGCTCCGGGGCATCGAGATCACCGACGACCCGAACGTCGCGTTCGACGGCGCCAACGTGGCCCTGCTGGTGGGCGCCCGCCCGCGCACCAAGGGCATGGAGCGCGGTGACCTGCTGGAGGCCAACGGCGGCATCTTCAAGCCGCAGGGCAAGGCCATCAACGACCACGCGGCGGACGACATCAAGGTGCTCGTCGTAGGCAACCCGGCCAACACCAACGCGCTCATCGCGCAGGCCGCCGCGCCGGACGTCCCGGCCGAGCGCTTCACCGCGATGACCCGCCTGGACCACAACCGCGCGCTGACCCAGCTCGCGAAGAAGACGGGCAGCTCGGTCGCCGACATCAAGCGCCTGACCATCTGGGGCAACCACTCCGCCACCCAGTACCCGGACATCTTCCACGCCACGGTCGCCGGCAAGAACGCCGCCGAGGTCGTGAACGACGAGAAGTGGCTGGCCGAGGACTTCATCCCGACCGTCGCCAAGCGCGGTGCCGCGATCATCGAGGCCCGTGGCGCCTCGTCGGCCGCCTCCGCCGCCAACGCCGCCATCGACCACGTCCACACCTGGGTCAACGGCACCGCCGAGGGCGACTGGACCTCCATGGGCATCCCGTCGGACGGCTCCTACGGCGTCCCGGAGGGCCTGATCTCCTCCTTCCCGGTCACCTGCAAGGACGGCAAGTACGAGATCGTCCAGGGCCTGGACATCAACGAGTTCTCCCGCGCCCGCATCGACGCCTCCGTCAAGGAGCTGGCGGAGGAGCGCGAGGCGGTCCGCGGCCTCGGCCTCATCTGAGCGTCCGAAGGTGACCCCGGCGGCCGGTGTGGGCTATAGTTGATCACACACCGGCCACCGGAACTCCCGGAAGCCGACTGTGCGTTGGTGGTCCAAGGAAAGACGCCCCGCTTCCTGCGGGGAGATGCAGGTGCAAGGCCTGCCCGGCGCTCCACACACGAGGTCCCCTCCCGCTGCGGCGGGAGGGGACCTCGTCGTTTCCGGACTCGTCGTTCCGGGGCTGTTTCCGGGCTCGTTGCTTGCGGCCTACGCCCGCCTCAGCAGCGCGATCCCGGCCCGGTCGGTGTCCTCCGGCCGCCCGTTCAGCCGGTGCACCACGGCCCCCCGCCCGTCCGCCATCGCCCCCGCGAACACGGACGCGTCCCCGGTCGCGCCGTTGTGCCAGGTGAGCGGACCCGCCGACTGCCACCCCGGGCCGGGCCCGCCCAGCCGCCGTTCCACCAGCAGCGCCACGACGAGCGCGGCGACCGCGCGCGGTGTCGCCCACAGGCCGCCCGCCGGGAGGACCGCCCCGTCCGTCGTCCAGGGCCGGCGCCGCGTCCCCGGCAGCAGGCCGGGCGCCGTCAGCCGGTGTGCGGGAGCGGGGCGGGCGGCCACCTCGGTGACGCCCGCCGGCCGCAGGACGTACGCCTCCAGCAGCTCCTCGTAGGCGGCGCCGCCCGCGGCGGACAGGGCGGCGCCGAGGACCGCGTACCCGAGGTTGGAGTACTCCTCGTCCCCCGGCGGGCGTACGGCGACGGTGTCCAGGCGGCGGACCAGCCGCGCCAGCTCCGCGTGGCCGAAAGCGGCGTACGGGTCGCGGCGGCCGAGGCCGGGCGGCAGCCGGGGGAGGCCCGAGGTGTGCCGGGCCAGGTGCAGCAGGGTGATCCCGGTGCCGGGCGGGGCCGGGAGCCACCGTTCGACCGGGTCGCCGGGTGCGACCACGCCCGCCTCGGCCAGCCGGGCGAGCAACGTGCCGGTCAGGGCCTTGGTGAGGGACCCGATCTGAACGAAGCGGTCCACCGCGTGGCCGCCGCTCACCCGGGGCGGGGCCGCGTCGGTCAGCACACAGGTGGGGATACGGCGCACGGCGGGTCCTTCCGGTCGGGGCCCGCATTGTGCGCCGCCGCCCGGGACGCACCGACCGTTTCAGGCCACCGGCTCCCGTGTCACGCGCGCCACCGGGGCCGACCGGGACGGGCGGCCGGGGTCCCGGTGGCCGATGACGACCAGGGCCGTCGCCGCCAGGACCGTCAGGCCCACCACCCGCAGCGCCGGTCCCATGCCGCTCGCGAAGTCGGCGTGGCCCGCGAGGGCGGTGCCGGCGACGGCGACGCCGAGGGCGGCGCCGATCTCGCGGGCCGAGGTGCCGAGACCGGAGCCGAGGCCCGCCTGGTGCGCGGGCAGGGACACCACCACGCCGAGGGTGAGCGCGGGCATGGCCAGGCCCGTGCCCGCCGAGATGACCAGCAGCCAGCAGGCGTACAGCGGGTAGGGGGTGTGCGCGTCCGCCGTGGACGCGGCCAGCAGGCCGAGGCCGATCAGCGCCAGCCCCGTGCCGACGACCGGACGCGGACGCGCCGACCAGCGGGCCGCGAACCTCGGGACCAGGGCCATGCCGACGATCAGCGGCACGATCGCGACCCCGGTCAGCGCCGGACCGAACCCCTTGACCTGCTGCAGGTACTGCGAGTTGACGAAGAACAGGGCGAACAGGCCGAAGAAGCCGGTCGCCAGGCCCAGCGAGGTCGCCCGCAGCCCGGCGGAGCGGAACACCCGCGGGTCGAACAGCGGGGCGCGCGAGCGCAGGGCGTGCCCGGTGAACGCGGCCAGCAGCAGGACCCCCGCCGCGAACGCGGCCAGGATGCGGGCCGACGTCCAGCCGTGGCCGGGACCCTCGATGATGCCGAACAGCACCGCGGCCAGGCCCGCGGTGAGCAGCAGGGTGCCGGCCGGGTCGGGGCTGCCCTGCGCGGAGCGGGCGGTGCGCGGGGTGGTCACCGCGACCGCGGCGGCGAGCACGGCCGCCAGCGGCACCATCGCGGCGAACAGCGCCCGCCAGGACAGGTACTGGCCGGCCAGCCCGCCGCCCAGGTTGCCCGCCATCCCGCCCAGCCCGATGGCCAGCGTCCAGGACGCCATCGCCCGGGCCCGGTGCCCGGGCCCGGCCAGGTGCACCAGGATCGACATCGTCGCGGGCGTGATCAGCGCGGCCCCGGCCCCGGACAGGCCCCGGCCGGCGATCAGCAGCGCCGGTCCGGGGGCCAGCGCACTGGTCGCGGCGCCCGCGGCGAACAGGGCGAGGCCGGCGAGCAGGGCGCCCTTGCGGCCGTGGCGGTCGCCGAGCGCGCCGGCCGGGATCAGCAGGCCCGCGAAGACGATGACGTAGGCGTCGACCGTCCACAGCACCTCGGTGTGCGAGGGGTGCAGGGCGGACGAACTCAGTTGCGGTATCAGCAGGTTGACGGCCGCGACCATGCTCTGTGCGACCAGGACGCAGGCGCACAGCGTGAGCAGGACGGGGCGGGTCAGGGCGTGCGCGGGCACGGCTCCTCCGGGAGCTGGTGGGTGGTGTGGGATGCGTCCTCACCGTAGGCTCGGCCCCGCCCTTACCTCCAGTGCAACCTTCGCAAGGAACACCTGCACATGACGCAATCCACCGGCCTGGACCTGAATCTGCTGGTCGCGCTCGACGTGCTGCTGGAGGAGGAGAGCGTGCAGGGCGCCGCCCGCCGGCTGCACCTGTCCGAACCGGCCATGAGCCGCACCCTCGGCCGGATCCGCAAGGCGCTCGGCGACCCGGTACTGGTCCGGGCCGGCCGACGCATGGTGCCGACCCCGCACGCGCTCGCCGTGCGCGCCGAGGTCGGCGCCGTGGTCGAGCGGGCCCGCGCCCTGTTCGCGCCGGGCCGGGACGCCGACCTGCGCACGGTGACCCGCACCTTCACCGTTCTCGGCCACGACATGATCGCCGCCACCCACGGCGCCGCCCTCCTCGCCCGCGCCGCCCGCGAGGTCCCCGGCATCCGGCTGCGCTTCCTGAGCGAGAGCCACACGGACGCCCCGTACCTGCGGCAGGGCATCGCCGACCTGGAGGTCGGGGTGATCGACTCGGCCGCGCCCGAGGTCCATGTGGAGACCGTGCACGAGGACCGCATGCTCGGCGTCGTACGGGCCGGGCACCCGCTGCTGGAGGGGGAGGTGACGCCCGAGCGGTTCGCCGGGGCGGCGGGGCACCTCGTCGTCTCCCGGCGCGGCAGACAGCGCGGACCCGTCGACGACGCCCTCGCCGCGCTCGGTCTCCGGCGCCGGGTGGTGGGCAGCGTCGGCAGCTATCCGGCCTCGCTGTTCACGCTGCGCGACACCGACCTCATCGGGCTGATCACCGAGTGGGGCCGCCCGCTGGCCGACGCCCTCGGACTGGTCGCCTTCGAGATCCCGCTGCCGCTGCCCACCATGACGGTCGGGTTCGCCTGGCACCCGCGCCACGACGCCGACCCGGCCCACGCCTGGCTGCGCGCCTGCGTACGGGAGCTGCTGACGCCGGGGCCGGCGACCGGTTAGCCGCGACCGGCCTTCCGTTTCCACCCGCTATGGCCCCCGTTTTCCGTGACCCCGCGCACGTTCGGCCCCGGATTCCGCATGCCCGGCCGGAGCCCTGGGCAGGCGGCGACGGTCCCCGAGCGTGACACGCGTGTGACACAGGGGCACGGAACAGGAACGGAAGGCAACACCGAACATGGCGGACAGAACGGAACGACAGCCCCGGGCGACCATCCACGCGGACGGGGAGTGGCTGGCGGCGGCCTCCGGCGCGACCCGGGAGATCCTCGACCCCGCGGACGCCCTGCCGTTCGCCGTGGTCGCCGAGGGGGACGAGAAGGACGCCGACCGCGCGGTGGCCGCCGCCCGGCACGCCTTCGACCACGGCCCCTGGCCCCGCACCCCGGTCGCCGAACGCGCCGCGCTGCTGCGCCGCGTCGCCGGCCTCCTCACCCGCGACCGCGAGGAACTCGGCCTGCTGGAGAGCCGGGACGCGGGCAAGACCGCCGAGGAGGGCCGCGTCGACATCGACTGCGTCGCCGACGCCTTCCGCTACTTCGCCGACCTGGTCGCCGCCGAGGCCCCCGGCCGGGTGGTCGACGCGGGCACGCCCGAGATCCACAGCGTGGTCGTCCACGAACCCGTCGGTGTCTGCGCCCTGATCACCCCCTGAAACTACCCGCTCCTCCAGGCCAGCTGGAAGATCGCCCCGGCGCTGGCGGCCGGCAACACCTTCGTGGTCAAGCCCAGCGAGATCACCCCGATGACCACCGTCGCGCTGATCGGGCTGCTCGCCGAGGCCGGCCTGCCCGCCGGGACCGCCAACCTCGTCACCGGCCCCGGCCACACCGTCGGCGCCCGCCTCGCCGAGCACCCCGACGTCGACCTGGTCTCCTTCACCGGCGGTCTGACCAGCGGAATCAAGGTCGCCCAGGCCGCCGCGCCCACCGTGAAGAAGGTCGCCCTCGAACTCGGCGGCAAGAACCCCAACGTGGTCTTCGCCGACGCCTGCGCCACCGACGAGGGCTTCGACACCGCCGTGGACCAGGCCCTCAACGCGGCCTTCCTGCACAGCGGCCAGGTCTGCTCGGCCGGCTCCCGGCTGATCGTCGAGGAGTCCGTCCGCGAGCGCTTCGTCGCCGAACTCGCCCGCCGGGCCCAGCAGATCAGGCTCGGCCGCGGCACGGCGGACGGCGTCGAGTGCGGCCCGCTCGTCTCCGAGCAGCAGCGCGCCAAGGTCGAGGCGTACGTCGCCTCCGCCCTGGCGGAGGGTGCCGTCCTGCGCTGCGGCGGCAAGCGGCCCGAGCCGTCCCCCGAGCGCCCCGCGACCGGCTGGTTCTACGAGCCCACCGTGCTGGACGCCTGCCACCGCGAGATGCGCGTGGTCCGCGAGGAGGTGTTCGGCCCGGTCCTCACCGTGGAGACCTTCCGCACCGAGGAGGAGGCCGTCCGCCTCGCCAACGACACCGAGTACGGCCTGGCCGGCGCGGTCTGGAGCGCGGACACCGCGAAGGCCCGCCGGGTCGCGTCCCGGCTGCGGCACGGCACCGTCTGGATCAACGACTTCCACCCCTATCTGCCGCAGGCGGAGTGGGGCGGCTTCGGCAGGAGCGGCACCGGCCGTGAGCTGGGCCCCGCCGGGCTCGCCGAGTACCGCGAGACCAAGCACGTCTACCAGAACCTGGCGCCGAAGCCGGTGCGCTGGTTCGCCGGCTGACCGCCGTTCAGCACCCGGCCGGCTCGACCCAGCCCACTGACCGACCCCCACCCGTCCCACCGGCCGGCGGCCTTCGACTCCCCCTGCACCGAGTCCCTGGAGTAGTACCCCCATGTCCGACAGCACCCCCCACGTCTACGACTACGTCGTCATCGGCGGCGGCACGGCCGGCTCCGTCATCGCCTCCCGGCTCACCGAGAACCCGGACGTCACCGTCGCCGTCATCGAGGGCGGCCCGAGCGACGTCGGCCGCGACGACGTCCTCACCCTGCGCCGCTGGATGGGCCTGCTCGGCGGCGAACTCGACTACGACTACCCGACGGTGGAGCAGCCCCGCGGCAACTCCCACATCCGGCACAGCCGCGCCCGCGTCCTCGGCGGCTGCTCCTCGCACAACACCCTCATCTCCTTCAAGCCCCTGCCCTCCGACTGGGACGAGTGGGAGGCCGCCGGCGCCAAGGGCTGGGGCGCCGTCCCCATGGAGGCCTACTTCGCCCGGCTGAAGAACAACATCGTCTCCGTGGACGAGAAGGACCGGAACGCCATCGCCCGCGACTTCGTCGACGCCGCCCAGGAGGCGCTCGGGGTACCCCGCGTCGAGGGCTTCAACCGCGCGCCGTTCAGCGAGGGCGTCGGCTTCTTCGACCTCGCCTACCACCCGGAGACCAACAAGCGCTCCTCCGCCTCCGTCGCCTACCTCCACCCGGTGATGGACGAGCGTCCCAACCTGACGATCCTGCTGGAGACCTGGGCGTACCAGCTGGAACTGGACGGCACCCGCGCCGAGGGCGTGCGCGTGCGCACCAAGGACGGCGAGGAACTGCTGGTCCGGGCCCGCCGGGAAGTCGTGCTGTGCGCGGGCGCCGTCGACTCCCCGCGCCTGCTGCTCCACTCCGGCATCGGTCCCCGCGCCGACCTGGAGGCGCTCGGCATTCCCGTCGCGCACGACCTGCCGGGCGTCGGCGAGAACCTGCTCGACCACCCCGAGTCGGTCATCGTCTGGGAGACCCACGGCCCGATCCCGGAGAACTCGGCGATGGACTCCGACGCGGGCCTGTTCGTGCGCCGCGACCCGGAGCACGCCGGACCGGACCTGATGTTCCACTTCTACCAGATCCCGTTCACCGACAACCCGGAGCGCCTCGGCTACGAGAGGCCGGAGTTCGGCGTCTCCATGACCCCGAACATCCCCAAGCCGAGGAGCCGCGGCCGCCTGTACCTGACCAGCGCGGACCCCGCCGTCAAGCCGGCCCTCGACTTCCGCTACTTCACCGACGAGGACGACTACGACGCCCGGACCCTGGTCGACGGCATCCGCATCGCCCGCGAGATCGCCAGGACCGAGCCGCTGGCCGGCTGGCTCAAGCGCGAGGTGTGCCCCGGCCCGGAGATCACCGGCGACGCCGAGCTGAGCGAGTACGCCCGCAAGGCGGCCCACACCGTCTACCACCCGGCCGGCACCTGCAAGATGGGCGCCGCCGACGACGAACTCGCCGTTGTCGACCCCGAGTTGCGCATCCGCGGTCTAGACGGCATCCGTATCGCCGACGCGTCCGTCTTCCCGGCCATGACCGCCGTCAACCCGATGATCGGGGTGCTCATGGTCGGGGAGAAGGCCGCCGACCTGATCGGAGGTGACCTGCGATGACCCTCACCGTCCCCACCCGCAAGCCGCCCACCACCGCCGACCCGGTCTTCTCGGTGTCCGGCCTGTGGAAGGTCTTCGGCCCCAAGGCCGAGCGCGTCCCCGCCGACCCGGAGCTGAGCGCGCTGACCCCCGCCGAGCTCCGCTCCCGCACCGGCTGCACGGCCGCCGTCCGGGACGTCTCCTTCGACGTCCGCAAGGGCGAGGTGTTCGTCGTCATGGGTCTGTCCGGCTCCGGCAAGTCCACCCTGGTCCGCTGCCTGACGCGGCTGATCGAGCCGACGGCCGGCACCATCGCCATCGACGGCGAGGACGTCCGCGCGATGGACACCTCCCGGCTGCGCGAACTGCGCCGGCACCGGGCCGCCATGGTCTTCCAGCACTTCGGGCTGCTCCCGCACCGCACGGTCCTCGACAACGTCGCCTACGGCCTGGAGATCCAGGGCGTCGGCCGTTCCGAACGCCGGGAGCGCGCCGCCGAGTTCGTCGCCAAGGTCGGCCTCGCGGGCATGGAGAAGCGCCGCCCCGGCCAGCTCTCCGGCGGCCAGCGCCAGCGGGTGGGCCTGGCCCGGGCCCTGGCCGTGGACCCCGAGGTGCTGCTGTTCGACGAGCCCTTCAGCGCCCTGGACCCGCTCATCCGCCGGGACATGCAGGACGAGGTGACCCGGCTGCACCGGGAGGAGGGCCGCACGATGGTCTTCATCACCCACGACCTGAGCGAGGCCCTGAAGCTCGGCGACCGCATCGCCCTGATGCGCGACGGCCGGGTGGTGCAGCTCGGCACCCCCGAGGAGATCGTCGGCGCCCCGGCCGACGACTACGTCCGCGAGTTCGTCCGCGACGTCCCCCGCGAACAGGTGCTGACCTGCCGCAGCGCCATGCGCCCGGTGTCCCCCGAGGACGCCGGACACGGCCCGGCCCTCCGCCCCGAGGCCACGGTCGCCGAGGCCATCGAGGCGGTGGCCCGGGCGGGCACCCCGGCCCGGGTGGTGGACGCGGGCCGCTGCCTCGGCGTGGTCGACCCGGACCGCCTGCTCGGCGTCGTGGCGGGCGTCGCCCCCGACACCGCGTCCGAGCGGGACGTGACCCCCGAACCCCCCGAAACCCTCAGCACCCCGCCCGGGACCGCCGCGGCGCCCGCCGCGGCCACCCCGCCCGGGACCGCCGCGGCCGCGAGCGCCGCCTCCTCCCTGGCCGCCGGCCGTCGTGCCGCCCGGCCGGCACCTGCCCCGGACGAAACGGCATCCGGCGAGCAGCGGCAAGCGGGCCGGCCCCCGGCGCGCACCACCCGGGAGGCCGTCTGATGGCAACGCTCAGTCTCCCGACCGCCCGGACCAGGGCCCCGCGCCTGCTCAGGAACCGGGCCGCCGCCAAACTCCTCCTCCTCGCCCTCCTCACCGCCGTCCTCCTGCCCCTGCTGAACCGCTGGGGCAACGGCACCTGGCCCCACTCCCTGACCGTCAGCCTCGACCGGCCCCTCGCCGCCGCCGGCGACTGGGTCATCGACCACCGGGACAGCCACCCCCTGTTCCTGTACTTCCTCGGCCACGTCAGCAACGCGGTCGTCATCGCCGTACGCGCCGTCTACCTCACCCTCCTCGCGGCGGGCTGGGCCGGTGTGACGGCCTTCGGCGCCCTGCTCGCCTGGCGCCTGGCCGGCCTCCGCCTGGCCGCCGGCACGGCCGTCGCCTTCCTGGCCTGCGGAGCCCTCGGCATGTGGGTGCCGACCATGCAGACCCTCGCCCTGATGGTCGTGGCGGTCCTCGCCTCCGTCGTCGTGGGCGCCCTCCTCGGGCTCGCCGCCGGCCTCTCCGGCCGGCTCGACCGCACCCTGCGCCCGGTCCTGGACACCATGCAGGTGCTCCCGGCCTTCGCCTACCTCCTCCCCGTCGTCCTGGTCTTCGGCATCGGCGTCCCCGCGGCCGTCCTCGCCACCGTCGTCTACGCCGCCCCGCCGATGGCCCGCCTCACCGCGCTCGGCCTGCGCGGGGCCGACCCCGAAGTCCTGGAGGCCGTGGAGTCGCTCGGCGCCACCCGCCGCCAGCGGCTGCTGACCGCCCGGATCCCGCTGGCCCGCGAAGAACTGCTGCTCGGCCTCAACCAGACGATCATGATGGCGCTGTCCATGGCCGTCATCGGCGCCGTCATCGGCGCCGGAGGCCTCGGCGACCGCGTGTACCAGGCGCTCGCCTCGGTCGACGTCGGCGCCGCCCTCGCCGCCGGCATCCCGCTCGTCCTGCTCGCGATCGTGCTGGACCGGCTGACCGGCGCGGCGGGCGCCGGCCCCGCCCGCCCGGAGACCGGCGGCCGGCCGGCGCTCACCGGCTGGGCCGTCACCGTGGCCGGCGCCGGCGCCGCCGCCCTCGCCGCCCGGCTGCTCGGCGCGGCCGACTGGCCCCCCGCCTGGAACCTGGACATCGCCGGACCGGTCGACCGGGCCGTCGACTGGATGACCGACCACCTCTACTCCGGCGTCCCGGTCGTCGGCGGCACCGCCGACTGGGCGGGCCGCTTCACCACCTGGGTCCTGGACCCGGTCCGCGCCGGACTGCAAGGCATGCCCTGGTGGTCGGTGCTGCTCCTGGTCGCCGCGCTGGCCTGGCCGATCGGCACCTGGCGCACCGCGCTGACCGCCGTCGGCGCCATGGCCGCGATCGGCGTGCTCGGCGTGTGGGAACCGGCGCTCGACACCCTCTCCCAGGTGCTGGCCGCCGTCGCCGTCACCCTCGCACTGGGCCTCGCCACCGGGGTCGCCGCGGCCCGCAGCGACCGCGTCGACCGCGCCCTGCGCCCGGTCCTGGACGTCTTCCAGACCATGCCGCAGTTCGTGTACCTGATCCCGGTCGTCGCCCTGTTCGGCGTCGGCCGCGCCCCCGCCGTCGCCGCGGCCGTCGTCTACGCCCTCCCGGCCGTCGTCCGGATCACCGCGCAGGGCCTGCGCCAGGTCGACCCGGCCGCGCTGGAGTCGGCGCGCTCGCTCGGCGCCACCGGACGGCAGCAGCTGTGGCAGGTGCAGCTCCCGCTCGCCCGGCGCGCGCTGCTGCTCGCCGTCAACCAGGGCGTGGTCCTGGTCCTCGCCGTCGTCATCATCGGCGGCCTGGTCGGCGGCGGTGCCCTCGGCTACGACGTCGCCTTCGGCCTCGCCCAGGGCGACCTGGCCACCGGTCTGGTGGCCGGCGCCGCCATCGTCTGCCTGGGCCTGATGCTCGACCGGGTGACCCAGCCGGCCCGCCGCCGCGCGGGGAAGGGAGCCTGACATGCGTCGTACCGCGATCACGGCCGCCGTGGCCGCCCTGGCCCTCACCACCGGCTGCGGCGCCGCCGACATGACCAAGCAGGCCAGCCCGTTCGCCAACGCCCGGGGCGCGAAGACGGTCACCCTGTCCGTGCAGTCCTGGGTGGGCGCGCAGGCCGACGCGGCCGTGGCCCAGTACATCCTGGAGCACAAGCTCGGCTACCGCGTCGACACCGTCCAGGTCGACGAGGTGCCCGCCTGGGACGCGCTCGGCCAGGGCCGGGTCGACGTCCTCCTGGAGGACTGGGGCCACCCCGAGCAGGAGAAGCGCTACGTCGAGGACAAGGGGACGGTCGTGCCCGGCGGCGGCCTCGGGGTGACCGGGCACATCGGCTGGTTCGTGCCGGCGTACCTCGCCGAACAGCACCCGGACATCACCGACTGGCGCAACCTGGACAAGTACGCCCCCCTGTTCCGCACCGCGGAGAGCGGCGGCAAGGGCCAGCTGATGGACGGCTCCCCGTCCTACGTCACCAACGACAAGGCCCTGGTGAAGAACCTGGGACTGGACTACCGGGTCGTCTTCGCCGGCTCCGAGGCCGCGCAGATCACCCAGATCAAGCGGTTCGCCAAGGAGCGGAAACCCTTCCTCACGTACTGGTACGCGCCCCAGTGGCTGTTCGAGAAGGTGCCGATGACGGAGGTGGGACTGCCCCCGCACAAGGAGGGCTGCGACGCGGACCCGGCGAAGGTCGCCTGCGGCTACCCGCACACCCCGCTGAAGAAGTACCTCAACGCGGGCTTCGCGAAGTCCGGCGGCGAGGCGGCGGCCTTCCTGAAGAAGTTCCGGTGGACCACCGAGGACCAGAACGACGTGTCGCTGATGATCGCCGAGCAGAAGCTGTCCCCGGCCGAGGCGGCGGAGAGGTGGGTGGACAGCCACCCGTCCGTGTGGAAGAAGTGGCTGCCCTGACCGGACACCCCCGGCCTACGGCAGCAGGCCGGCGGCGATCTCCCGCAGCGCCGCCGTCGCCCGCCGCTGGAGGCCCGGCCCGAACGTGACCCGGGTGGCCCCGAGTTCGCCGAGCGCGGCGGGCGAGGGGCCGTCCGCCCGGCACAGCAGGTTCAGCGGGCCCTCGATCCCCGACCGCAGCAGCGGCACCAGGTCCGCCGGGGCGAGGATCGGGTACACGCAGTCGGCGCCCGCCGCGCGGTACAGCGCGGCCCGCTCGATGGCCCGCTCCGGATCGCCGTCCCCGTGCGCGAACACATCGACGCGGGCGTTGACGAACAGCCGGTCGCCGGCGGCCTCCCGCACCCCCGCGAGGAACTCGGCGTGCGCGTGCGGGTCCTTGAGGACGCCCCCGTCGGAGTCCTCGAGGTTGCAGCCCACGACCCCGGCCTCCAGCAGCCGTTCGACCAGCTCCCCGGGCGCGAGCCCGTAGCCGCCCTCGACGTCCGCCGAGACCGGCACGTCCACCGCCCGCGCGATCCGGGCGACGGCCGCGAACATCTCGTCGGCCGGGGTGGCCCCGTCCGCGTACCCGAGCGAGGCGGCGACCCCCGCGCTCGGCGTGGCCAGCGCCGGGAACCCGGCCTCCGCGAAGACCCGCGCGGCGGCGGCGTCCCACGGTCCGGGCAGCACCAGCGGGTCACCCGGGGCGCGCCCCCGGTGCAGGGCGCGGAACCGTTCCGCCTTGCTCATGGCTGCCGCCCTCCCGGTGGCACACGGCGGCTGACCATCAGGCGGTTCCAGCCGTTGATGACGGTGATCAGCGCGATGAGGTGGGCGAGCGCCGCATCGTCGAAGTGCTTGGCGGCGGCCTCGTACACCTCGTCGGGCACGAAGCCCTCGGTGAGCAAGGTGACCGCCTCGGTGAGGGCCAGCGCGGCCCGCTCCCGCTCGCTGTAGAGGTCCTCGGTCTCCTCCCAGGCGTTGAGGAAGTGGATGCGGTCCTCGGACTCCCCGTTCTTCCGGGCCAGCCCGAGGTGCATGTCGAGGCAGAACGCGCAGTGGTTGATCTGCGAGGCGCGGATCATGACCAGTTCGGCCAGGCCCGGATCGCCGAGCCCCTTCTTGGCCGCCGCGCTGACGGCGGCCATCGCCCGGAAGACCTCCGGGTCCAGCAGCTGGGTACGGTTCACTTGTGCTGCCCCGGGTGGTAGTGGCCCGCCGGCGTCCGGGTGGTCACGGCGAACCGGTTCCAGGCATTGATCACGGCGATGGCGGCGATCAGCTGGGAGAGTTCGGCCTCGTCGAAGTGCTTGGCGGCCCGCTCGTAGACCTCGTCCGGCACGAAGCCGTCCGTGAGGACGGTCACCGCGTCGGTCAGCTCCAGCGCCGCCAGCTCCTTCTCGGTGTAGAAGTGCCGGGACTCCTGCCAGGCGCCGAGCTGGATGATCCGCTCCACGCTCTCGCCGGCCGCGAGGGCGTCCTTGGAGTGCATGTCGAGGCAGCGCGCGCAGTGGTTGATCTGCGAGGCGCGGATTTTGACCAGCTCGCGCAGCCGGGGGTCCAGGCCCTGGCCGGCGACGGCGTCCAGCTGGATCATCGCCTTGTAGACCTCGGGCGCGTGCTGGGCCCAGCGCAGCCGCGCCGGCTCCTCGGGGGCGTAGGTGACGGGTTCTTCCTGAGTGCTCATGCCTTCGACCCTAGAACCGGGGCAGCCCAGGGGTATGGTCCATTCCCATGGCGGAATCCTGGGCCACTTTGGGCGTCGACCTGCACCTGGAACCGGCCCTCGCGGGCGGACTGCGCCGGGGCCTGACCGACGCCCTGCGGGACGCGGTGCGCACCGGCCGGCTCGCCCCCGGCACCCGGCTGCCCTCCTCCCGGACCCTCGCCGTTGACCTCGGCATCGCCCGCAACACCGTCGCCGAGGCCTACGCCGACCTGGTCGCGGAGGGCTGGCTCACCGCCCGGCAGGGCTCCGGCACCCGGGTCGCGGACCGGGTGGCGGCCACGCCGCCCGCCGCGGCGGGGCCGGGCCGCCGGGAGCCCGGCCGCCCCGCCCACAGCCTGGTCCCCGGCACCCCCGACCTCGCCGCCTTCCCGCGCGCCGAGTGGCTCAGGGCCGCCCGCCGGGCGCTGACCGCGGCCCCCTTCGACGCGTTCGGCTACGGCGACCCGCGCGGCCGGCGCGAGCTGCGCTGTGCCCTCGCCGGATACCTGGCCCGGGTGCGGGGCGTGCGCGCCACCCCGGACACCGTCGTGATCACCGCCGGCACCTCGCACGCCCTGCGGGTGATCGGCACGATGCTGCGGGCGCGCGGGGCGGACACCCTCGCGGTGGAGTCCTACGGCCTCGACGTCCACTGGCGGCTGCTGCGCGCGGCGGGCCTGGCGACCCCCGCGCTGCCCTACGACGCGCTGGGCACCGACCCCCGCGCACCCGGCGGTGCCGCGGCGGTGCTGCTCACCCCGGCCCACCAGTTCCCGACCGGCGTCCCGCTGCACCCCGACCGGCGGGCCGCCGTCGTGGACTGGGCGCGGCGCACCGGCGGGCTGGTCCTGGAGGACGACTACGACGGCGAGTTCCGCTACGACCGCCAGCCCGTCGGCGCCCTCCAGGGACTGGCCCCGGACCGGGTGGTCTACCTGGGCACCGCCAGCAAGTCCCTCGCGCCCGGGCTGCGGCTGGGCTGGATGGTACTGCCGCCGGCCCTGGTCCAGGAGGCGGTGGCGGCCAAGGGCCACGTCGACACCGTCGGGGCGCTGGACCAGCTCACGCTGGCCGAGTTCCTCACCTCCGGCGCCTACGACCGGCACGTCCGCTCCGCCCGCCTGCGCTACCGGCGCCGCCGGGACGCCCTCGCCGCGGCCGTGGCCGGCCGGGCACCGGCGGTGCGGGTGACGGGCATCGCGGCCGGACTGCACGCGGTGCTGCGGCTCCCGCCGGGCCTGGAACGGCCGGTGGTGCAGGCGGCGGACCTCCAGGGCCTGGCCCTGACCGGCCTGTCCTACTACCGCCACAGCGAGGCGCCGGCCGACCCCGCGGACGCCCTGGTGGTCGGCTACGGCACGCCTCCGGACAGCGCGTGGTCGGGCACGCTGGAGGCCCTGTGCCGGGTGCTGCCGTAAGGGACCGCGAGCCACCCCCGGTTGGGCGCACGCGCTGCCCCCTCTAGGCTGACCGTCGAACTCACATCCGACGGGGGAGTCACACCATGGCGCACACCGGAAGGCAACTCCGCTCCGGCACGGTCGTCCTGGGCGGCGTGGGCCTGCTGGCCGCCGCCCTCACCGCCTGCTCGTCCGACCCGGACAAGCGCTGCGTGGACCGCGACAGCTACAACGCGGCCAAGGGCTACAAGGTCGTCTCCGACAAGAACTGCAGGACGACGTCCGGGACCGGCTCCTCCTCGGGCCGGAAGAAGTCCGTCAAGAAGGGCGCCAAGCGGCCGGTCAACGCGGCCTGGTACTACGACGGCAAGGAGAAGGGCGGCTGGGTCGACGGCGGCTCCTTCACCAAGTCCGGGGGCTCGGGCGGCGGTTCGGGCGGATCGTCGGACGACGACGGGAGCAGCGGCGGCGGCCACGGCGGGGTGAGCCGCGGCGGCTTCGGCGGCGGCCACGGCAGCTCCGGCGGCTGACCGGAGGACGCGCATGGAACGCCGCACCACGACCCCCCGCCCCGGCTGGCAGCAGACCGTCGAGGCCCAGGGCCTCGTCTATCCGCTCACCCGCCACCCCGACGACTCCCTGAGCCCGTACTGGGACGAGAGCGCCTACTACGTCTTCTCCCTCCAGGAGGTCGAGGCGCTGGAGGAGACCGTCGCGGACCTGCACCGCATGTGCCTCGCGGCGGCGGACCACATCGTGGCCGAGGACCGGCTGGCCGACCTCGGCATCACCGACGGACGGGTGGCCGCCGCGGTCACCGAGTCCTGGCACCGGCGCGCCGAACTGCCCTCCCTGTACGGCAGGTTCGACCTCCGCTACGACGGCACGGGCCCGGCGAAGCTGCTGGAGTACAACGCCGACACGCCCACCTCGCTGGTGGAGGCGGCCTCCCCGCAGTGGTTCTGGATGGAGGAGCGCTTCCCCGGCGCGGACCAGTGGAACTCCCTGCACGAACGCCTGGTGGAGGCCTGGCGCGCCCAGGCCGCGCTGCTGCCGCCCGGCGCTCCGCTGCACTTCGCGCACTCCGCCGCCGACGAACTCGGCGAGGACCTGATGACGGTCGCCTACCTGAAGGAGACGGCGGAACAGGCCGGGCTCACCACCGACTGGCTCGCCATGGAGGAGATCGGCTGGGACACCCTCTCCGGCCGCTTCGTCGACAACCGGCTCCGCTTCATCCGGGGCATCTTCAAGCTGTACCCCTGGGAGTGGCTCACCACCGACTCCTTCGGCGGCCACGTCCTGGACACCCTGGACAACGGCGGCGGCACCGGCAGCACCCTGTGGATCGAACCCGCCTGGAAGATGCTGCTCAGCAACAAGGCCCTGCTGGCGATCCTCTGGGAGCTGTACCCCGGCCACCCCAACCTCCTCCCCGCCTACCTCGACGGCCCCCGCGACCTGGCCACCACCACCGGCTACGTGACCAAGCCCCTGCTGGGCCGCGAGGGCGCGGGCATCACGGTCCACGCCCCCGGCACCCCGCCGCCCCCGCGCGAGGACCCCTGCTGCTACCAGCAGCTGTCCCCCCTCCCCGCCTTCGACGGCAACCACACCGTCCTCGGCACCTGGGTCGTCGGCGGCGAACCGGCGGGCCTGGGAATCCGCGAGTCCACGGGCCTGATCACCGACGAGTACGCCCGCTTCCTGCCGCACGTGATCCTCTGACCCGTCAGAACCGCCGGTACCCCTCCCGCCGGCGCGCGGCCGGCTCCTCCCTGGCCGGACGCCTCCCGGACCGGTCCCTCCCGGGTGTCTCCTTGACGTGCGAACGGTCGTTCCCTACGGTGCCGCACCGTTGGAGAACGATCGTTCTCGCCCCGAGGAGACCGCCGTGGCCGAAGGCCGTCCGCCGTATCCGCCGTTCACTCCGGAAACCGCCCGGCAGAAGGTCCAGGCCGCCGAGGACGCCTGGAACACCCGCGACCCCCACCGGGTGGCCCTCGCCTACACCGAGGACTCCGTCTGGCGCAACCGAGACCGGTTCCTCACCGGCCGGGAGGAGATCGTCGCCTTCCTCACCGAGAAGTGGCGCCGCGAACTCGACTACGCCCTGCGCAAGAGCCTCTGGAGCTTCCACGGGAACCGCATCGCCGTCCGCTTCCAGTACGAGTCCCGCGACACCGGCGGCCGGTGGTGGCGCTCGTACGGCAACGAGTTGTGGGAGTTCGACGAGCACGGCCTGATGCGCCGCCGCGAGGCGAGCATCAACGACGTGGCCATCCGGGAGTCCGACCGGCGCATCTTCGGACCCCGGCCCGCCGCCGAGCACGGCATCGACCTCCCCCTGGGCTGATCACGCCCCGGACAGCACCGCCCGCACCTGCTCGACCCCCCACTCCAGATCCACCTCGCCGATCACCAGCGGAGGCGCGAGACGGATCGTCGCCCCGTGGGTCTCCTTCACCAGGACCCCGCGGGCCGACAGCCGCTCGGCGACCTCGCGCCCGGTGCCCACCGCGGGGGAGACGTCCACCCCCGCCCACAGCCCCCGCCCCCGCACCGCCGTCACCCGGCCCGTGGCGCGCAGATCGCCCAGCAGCCCGTGCAGCCGTTCGCCCAGCCGGGCCGCCCGCTCCTGGTACTCGCCGGTCCGCAGCATCGCGATCACCTCCAGCGCCACCGCGCAGGCCAGCGGATTCCCGCCGAACGTCGACCCGTGCTCACCCGGCCGGAACACCCCGAGCACCGCCGCGCTCGACACCACCGCCGACACCGGCACGATCCCGCCGCCCAGCGCCTTGCCCAGGACGTACACATCCGGCACGACTCCCTCGTTCTCGCACGCGAAGGTCCGCCCGGTCCGGCCCAGCCCCGACTGGATCTCGTCGGCGACGAAGAGCACGTTCCGCTCCCGGGTCAGCTCCCGCACCCCCGCCAGATAACCGGCCGGCGGCACGATCACCCCCGACTCGCCCTGCACCGGCTCCAGCAGCACCGCCACCGTGTTCTCCGTCAGCGCCGCCCGCATCGCGGTCAGATCCCCGTACGGCACGATCTCGAACCCCGGCGTGTACGGCCCGAAGTCCGCCCGCGCCGCCGGGTCCGTGGAGAAGCTGATGACCGTCGTCGTCCGGCCGTGGAAGTTGCCGCCCGCCACGACGATCTTCGCCATCTCCGCGGGCACCCCCTTCACCCGGTAGCCCCACTTCCGGGCCGTCTTGACCGCGCCCTCCACCGCCTCCGCGCCGGTGTTCGCCGGCAGCACCATCTCCATCCCGCACAGCTCGGCCAGCTCGGTGCAGAACGCCGCGAACCGGTCGTGGTGGAAGGCGCGGGAGGTCAGCGTCACCCGCTCCAGCTGCCGCCGGGCCGCCTCGACCAGCCGCGGATGGCCGTGCCCGAAGTTCAGCGCCGAGTAGCCGGCCAGCAGGTCCAGATACCGCCGCCCCGCCACATCCGTCACCCACGCCCCCGCACCCGTGGCGATCACCACCGGCAGCGGATCGTAGGTGGGCGCGCAGTGCGCGCCGGCGAGGGCGACGAGGTCTTCTTCGGCAGCGGCCACGGACTCTCCCGGATCGGCCCGGATACGACGTGGCCTCCTTCTTAACCCCGCTCGCACGACGGACGCGGGATCTTCCCCGCCCGGCGCGCCCGGTAGGCTGGCCCCGGGCCGTGACTGGCGCGCTGGGATGGGACGGACCATCAGGGAGCGGCCCGAGCGGTAAGAGTGCCGTGCGCCTGGGCCGAACGTGAATGCTGTACGCACACCGTCCGGAGGTCCCCGATGCCCGAGAACGCCGCCCCCCTCTCCACCGAGTCCACCGCCTTCCGTGCCGCCCTCGACGTGATCCGCGCGGTGGAGCCGCGCGTCGCCGACGCCATCGGCCAGGAGGTCGCCGACCAGCGCGGGATGCTCAAGCTGATCGCGTCCGAGAACTACGCCTCCCCGGCGACCCTGCTCGCCATGGGCAACTGGTTCAGCGACAAGTACGCCGAGGGCACCATCGGCCGCCGCTTCTACGCCGGCTGCCGCAACGTCGACACCGTCGAGTCCCTCGCCGCCGAACACGCCCGCGAACTCTTCGGCGCCCGCCACGCCTACGTCCAGCCGCACTCCGGCATCGACGCCAACCTCGTCGCCTTCTGGGCCGTCCTCGCCGACCGCGTCGAGGTGCCCTTCCTGGAGAAGGCCGGCGCCCGCCAGATCAACGACCTCACCGACGCCGACTGGGCCGAGCTGCGGCAGGCCTTCGGCAACCAGCGCATGCTCGGCATGTCCCTGGACGCCGGCGGCCACCTCACCCACGGCTTCCGCCCGAACATCTCCGGCAAGATGTTCGACCAGCGCTCCTACGGCACCGACCCCGCCACCGGCCTGATCGACTACGACGCCCTGCGCGCCCAGGCCCGCGAGTTCAAGCCGCTGATCATCGTCGCGGGCTACTCCGCGTACCCCCGGCTGGTGAACTTCCGGATCATGCGCGAGATCGCCGACGAGGTCGGCGCCACCCTCATGGTCGACATGGCCCACTTCGCCGGACTGGTCGCCGGCAAGGTCCTCACCGGCGACTTCGACCCGGTCCCGCACGCCCAGATCGTCACCACCACCACCCACAAGTCCCTGCGCGGCCCGCGCGGCGGCATGGTGCTGTGCGACGACTCCCTCAAGGACCAGGTGGACCGCGGCTGCCCGATGGTCCTCGGCGGCCCGCTGCCGCACGTCATGGCCGCCAAGGCCGTCGCCCTCGCCGAGGCCCGGCAGCCCGCCTTCCAGGACTACGCCCGGCGCATCGTCGACAACTCCCGCGCCCTCGCCGAGGGCCTGATGCGCCGCGGCGCCACCCTCGTCACCGGCGGCACGGACAACCACCTCAACCTGATCGACGTCGCCACCTCCTACGGCCTCACCGGCCGCCAGGCCGAGGCGGCCCTGCTCGACTCGGGCATCGTCACCAACCGCAACGCCATCCCGGCCGACCCGAACGGCGCCTGGTACACCTCCGGCATCCGCGTCGGCACCCCCGCGCTGACCACCCGCGGCCTCGGCACCGCGGAGATGGACGAGGTCGCCGCCCTGATCGACCGCGTCCTGACCACCACCGAGCCGGGCACCACCAAGTCCGGCGCCCCGTCCAAGGCGAGCCACGTCTTGGACGAGAAGGTCTCCGAGGAGATCGCCCGCCGCGCCACGGACCTGGTCGCGGGCTTCCCGCTGTACCCGCAGGTCGACCTCGGCTGAACCGCCCCCCCGAGGGGCGCGGGGAACTGCGCGAGCAGCCACCGGCGGCCCGCAGTTCCCCACCCGCCGAACCCACCCCGTGCCTCTGCGACAATAAGGGGTATGGCTGACCGACCTCGCGTGCTCTCCGGCATCCAGCCCACGGCTGGCTCGTTCCACCTCGGCAACTACCTCGGCGCCGTCCGCCAGTGGGTGGCCCTCCAGGAGTCCCACGACGCCTTCTACATGGTGGTCGACCTGCACGCGATCACGGTCCCGCAGGACCCGGAGGAACTGCGGGCCAACACCCGCCTGGCCGCGGCCCAGCTGCTGGCCGCCGGTCTCGACCCCGACCGCTGCACCCTCTTCGTGCAGAGCCACGTCCCCGAGCACGCCCAGCTGGCCTGGGTCATGAACTGCCTCACCGGCTTCGGCGAGGCCTCCCGCATGACCCAGTTCAAGGACAAGTCAGCCAAGCAGGGCGCCGACCGGGCCTCCGTCGGCCTGTTCACGTACCCGGTCCTCCAGGTCGCGGACATCCTGCTGTACCAGGCCCACGAGGTGCCGGTCGGCGAGGACCAGCGCCAGCACATCGAGCTGACCCGTGACCTCGCCGAGCGGTTCAACGGCCGCTTCGGCGACACCTTCACGGTCCCGAAGCCGTACATCCTCAAGGAGACGGCGAAGATCTACGACCTCCAGGACCCCGCGGTCAAGATGAGCAAGTCGGCATCCACGCCGAAGGGCCTCGTCAACCTCCTGGACGAGCCGAAGACCACGGCCAAGAAGGTCAAGAGCGCGGTCACCGACACCGACACGGTGATCCGCTACGACACGGAGAACAAGCCGGGCGTCTCCAACCTCCTCACCATCTACTCCACGCTCACCGGCAGGACCATCGCCGAGCTGGAGCAGGAGTACGAGGGCAAGATGTACGGCGCCCTCAAGACCGACCTCGCCGAGATCATGGTCGACTTCGTCACCCCCTTCCGCGAGCGCACCCATCAGTACCTGGACGACGCCGAGACGCTGGACGCGGTCCTCGCCAAGGGCGCCGAGAAGGCACGCACCGTCGCCGCCGAGACCCTCGCGCAGGCGTACGACCGCGTGGGATTCCTCCCGGCCAAGCACTGAGGCGTACGACCGCACGGGTCCGCGCGGGCAGAGCGCTGCACATCACTTCCGTCGCGCCTGCCCACGGGACACCCGTGGCCGTACAGTCGATGCCAACGGCCGGGACGGGACGGCCGAGACGACGACAGACGTGACGACGACAGACGTGACGACAGGAGACGACGTGGGGACCGTAACGATCGGCGTGTCGATCGCGGTCCCGGAGCCTCACGGCAGCCTGCTCCAGGAGCGGCGTGCGGGCTTCGGCGACGCCGCGGCTCACGGTATCCCCACCCATGTCACGCTGTTGCCGCCGACCGAGGTGGACGAGGCCGACCTGTCCGCCGTCGACGCGCACCTGGCCGAGGTCGCCGCGGAGGGCCGGCCGTTCCCGATGCGGCTGTCCGGCACCGGGACCTTCCGGCCCCTGTCACCCGTGGTCTACGTCCGGGTGGTCGCGGGCGCCGAGGCGTGCACCCGGCTCCAGCAGCGGATCCGGGAGGCCTCCGGCCCGGTGGCGCGCGAACTGATCTTCCCGTACCACCCGCACGTCACCGTCGCGCACGGCATCGAGGAGGCGGCGATGGACCGCGCCTTCGAGGAGCTGGCGGACTACGAGGCCGAGTGGTCGTGCACCGGCTTCGCGCTCTACGAGCAGGGCGCCGACAGCGTCTGGCGCAAGCTGCGCGAGTACACGTTCGGGGGGCCGGTCGTCCCGACCCAGCCGGGCCACGCGGACGTGTGGGCCCCGCGCGTCGCCCCGTGAGCCGCCCGTAGCGCTACAGCGGAAGCCGTCTGAACAGGGCCCGCGGCGCGTGGCGCAGGGCCGCCGTCAGCAGGCGCAGCGAGCCCGGCACCCACACCGTCTCGGCGGCGCGGCGCAGGCCCAGCTCGATGGCCGTGGCCACCGCCTCGGGGGTGGTGGCGAGCGGGGTGCGCGGGCGGCCCGCCGTGGAGCGGGTGCGGACGAAACCGGGGCGTACGACCATGACCCGCGCCCCCGTCCCGTACAGGGCGTCCCCGAGCCCCTGCGCGAACGCGTCGAGCCCGGCCTTGCTGGAGCCGTAGATGAAGTCGGCGCGGCGGGCGCGTTCCGCGGCGGCGGAGGACAGCACGACGAGCCACCCGTGGCCCTGGCCCTGGAGGGCGCGGCCGGCGACCAGGCCAGCCGAGACGGCCCCGGTGTAGTTGGTCTGGGCGACCTGGACCGCGCGCACCGGATCGCGCTCGTCGTGCGCCTGGTCGCCGAGGACGCCGAAGGCGAGCAGCACCAGGTCGACCGGGCCGTCGGCGAACACCTTGCCGAGGACGCCCTCGTGGGTCTCGGGGGCGAGCGCGTCGAAGGCGACGGTGTGGACGTCCGCGCCGAGCGCCCGCAGGCTCCCGGCCGCGTTCTCCAGCGCGAGCGAGGGGCGGCCCGCCAGCCACACCGTGCGGGTGCGGCGGGCGATCAGCCGGCGCGCGGTGGCCAGCGCGATCTCGGACGTGCCGCCGAGGACGAGCAGGGACCGGGGCAGTTCGGTGGCATCCTTCATGACAGATGACCGTATCGCCCCCATATGACCGTTCCGGCGGCGAAACGCGGTGTTGGCATTCCCGCGCAGCGGGCAGAGTCGGATCATGGACTGGCTGAAGAGGCTGCCCGGCATCGGGCCGATCGTCACCCGCCTGACGATCACCCATGCGTGGCGGAGCTACGAGCGGCTGGACCGGGTGAAGTGGGCCCGGCTGGCCGCCGCCATGACGTTCGTGAGCTTCGTGGCCCTGTTCCCGCTGCTGACCGTGGCCGCCGTGGTCACCGCCGCCACGCTCGGCCCGGCCCGCCAGAAGACCGTGGAACAGCGGATCGCCGATCAGTTCCCGGGCCTGTCCGACCAGTTGGACGTGGCCTCGCTGGCGCAGAACGCGGGCACCGTCGGGGTCATCGCGGGCGCGGCGCTGCTGTTCACGGGCATCGGCTGGGTCGGCCAGGTGCGGGACTGCCTGCGCGCGGTGTGGGAGCTGCCGGACCAGGGGGAGAACCCGTTCCTGGCCAAGGTCAAGGACACCGTGATCCTGCTCGGCCTCGGCGGCGCCCTGCTGGTCACGCTCGCCGCGTCCACCCTCGCCTCGGCCGCCGTCGGCCTGGTGTCCCGGCAGTTCGGCCTGGACGAGCACGGCTGGGGCACCGTCCTGCTGCAGGTCGCCGCGTTCACCGTCGCCGTGCTCGCCGACTTCCTGGTCCTGCTCTACGTCCTGACCCTGCTGCCCGGGGTCGAGCCGCCGCGCCGCCGTCTGCTGGTCGCCGCGCTGCTCGGCTCGGTCGGCTTCGAACTGCTGAAACTGCTGCTCAGCGGCTATGTCCAGGGGGTCGCCGCGAAGAGCATGTACGGCGCGTTCGGGGTCCCCGTGGCCCTGCTGCTGTGGATCAACTTCACCGCGAAACTCGTGCTGTTCTGCGCCTCCTGGACGGCGACGGGCAGCAAGAAGACCGAGGTCGCCGAGGTCAGGGACGGGACCGGCGACGCATCAGGTCCGGCAGCGGCCACCGGCGGTTGACCAGGAACACCCCGCCGCCGAGCAGCACCAGCAGTCCGCCCGCGATGGCCAGCGCGGTCCCGGCACCACCGGCGCCGGAAACGGTGGGAGCGCTCGCCGCCGCCTTCGCCCCCGGCGCGCCGCCCGTGCCGGGCGACTGCCGCGGGCTCGCCCCGGCGGAGGCGCCGGCCGGCGCGGCGCTCCGCGGCGGCACCAGCTCGCCCACCGGGTTCACCTTGCCGACCGCCTGGAAGCCCCAGTCGAACAGCTTCGCGGTCTCCTTGTAGACCTCGTTGTGCTCGTGCTTCTCCGGGTTCATCACCGTGACCAGCAGCACCTTGCCGCCGCGCTCGGCCACCCCGGTGAAGGTGGCGCCCGCGTGGGTGGTGTTGCCGTTCTTCACGCCCGCGATGCCCCGGTACACCGGCACGTCGCTGTCGCCGCTCAGCAGCCGGTTGGTGTTGCGGATCTCCTTCCCGCCGAACCGGGCGCTCACCGTGGAGCAGTAGTCGCGGAAGTCCTTCTTCTGCAGGCCCGAGCGGGCGAACAGCGTCAGGTCGTACGCCGAGGAGACCTGCTCCGGCGCGTCGTAGCCGTCGGGGGAGAGCACCCGGGTGTCCAGCGCCTGGAGTTCCTCGGCGTGCTCCTGCATGTCCTGGACGGTCTGCTTCACCCCGCCGTTCATCGCGGACAGCACGTGCACCGCGTCGTTGCCCGACTTCAGGAACACCCCGAGCCACAGATCGCGCACCGAGTAGGTGCCGCCCGCCTTCACCCCGACCACGCTGGAGCCGTCGCCCACCCCCTTGAGGTCGGCCGGTGCCACCCGGTAGCGGGTGTCCTTGGGGAACCGGGGCAGCACGGTGTCCGCGAACAGCATCTTCAGCGTGCTGGCCGGGGGCAGTGCCCAGTGCGCGTTGTGCGCGGCCAGGACCTGGCCCGACTCGGCGTCCGAGACGATCCAGGAGCGGGCGGTCAGGCCCTTGGGCAGCACCGGGACACCGGGGGCGAGATTGACCTGCGTGCCGGGCATCCCGAGCCGGGCGCCGCCGAGGGTGGACATCTGCGCCGGGGGCGTGGCCGTGGGGCTCGTCGTGGGGGAGGGCGCGGCGAGGGCGGCGGGCGCGGTGACGGCCAGGGAGCACAGCGTGGCGGAGGCGACCAGCAGGGACCGCCGCGCACCCCCGGCACGGACCCGGACACCGGACGGCGATACTGGACTCATGAAGCTCAGCCGCCCTGTCTCCTGGTTCCTGCTCGCCTTCGGGGTGTGGAGCTGGGTCATCTGGGTCACTTTCGTCAAGAATCTCGTCAAGGACGGCAGCGGTCTGGCCTTCGACGACGGTCACCCGACCGCGTACTTCTGGGTGCACCTGCTGCTGGCAGTCGTTTCCTTCGTATTGGGGACGGTCATCGGCGTCATCGGGTTGCGCGGAGTGCGCGCACTGCGCCGTAACTCATAGCGGACACACGGAAACCCCCGCGTCCGAGAGGCGCGGGGGCGTTCGGGATGCTGCGGCTGATCCGCTCAGTCGGACTTCTTCTGACCGGCCCTGACGATCTGCTCCACGTCGAGGACGACCTCGGCACCGACCGAGTCGGGCAGCGTGACGCTCTCGCCGGGGGCGTGCACGCGGTGGCTGGTGTACTCGCTCCCGTCGGGGTCGGTGAGCACGTGGAGTCGCTGGTGCTTGCGGTCGACGACCACATAGACCGGCACCTTGGCCTCGGCGTACGCGCCGACCTTGGTCTTGAGGTCGTCCCGCCAGTTAGTGGAGGTGACCTCCAGGACGAGGCGGAAGCAGACCGGGTCGTAGGCGTTGTTCTCCATGTGGTGATCGTCGATGTCGGCGTCCACGACCACGAGATCGGGGATGCAGTAGTCCTCGGCGCCGGTGGGGAGCTTGATCGCGACGTTCTGGGCAACCTTGCTCTCATGACTGTGCAGTCCTGCGGCAAGGAACGGGACCATGAGATCCGTCAGAACGAAGGCGTGCGGGGCATCCGGTGAAGGGGTCACGAGGAGGTGGCCTCCGATGATCTCGACGCGGTAGCCCGGATGGCGCTCCATGATCTCGTCGGCGATGGCCGTCAGGGAGAACGGCTCGTCGGCGTCGAAGGGCTGCTCGACGGATGCAGCGGACATCGCGTGCCTCCTAGGGGCCGGTGTCGAGAGCATCATCGTAGGCAGTCCCCGGACCACGTGTCCCGTTCCCGCGCCTTCACCCGGAAGTGATCACCCGCTCTCCCGGCCCCCGCGCCCCGGGTCCGGCAGGACCTTCGTCATGCCCGGCAGGAAGTCCGTGAACAGCTCGTGGACCTCCATGACCAGCGGCCGCAGCACCCGGAAGCGGGCCAGGGCCACCCCGCGCGCGGTCAGCCGGGCCCCGCGCCGGGCCAGCCGGTAGCTGCGCTCGCGGTTCTCCGTGCGGTCGAAGATCCAGTACAGCACCAGGCCCATCTGCGAGAGCCACATCAGCTCCGGCAGGACGTCCCGCAGTTCCGGGGCCACCTTGGACTTCGAGCCGGCCAGCACCTCCCGGTGCACGCTGATGGCCTGCTCGCGGGCGTGCTCGCTCTCCGGGGAGAAGGGGCTGAGCGGGCTGTCGGGGTCGGCGGCGTTCTTGAAGAACTGGACCGCGAACTCGTGGTACGGCCGGGCGATGTCCAGCCAGGCGGTCAGCACCCCCGCGAGCCGCGCCTCCAGGTCGGTCTCCCGCTCCAGCACCGACCGGACCGCCGCCTGGTGCTCGGCGGCGATCCGGTCGTAGAACCCCTGGATCAGGTGTTCCTTGCCCTCGAAGTAGTAGTAGGCGTTGCCGACGGAGACCCCGGCCTCCTTGGCGATGGCCCGCATGGTCGTCTTGTCGTAGCCGCGCTCCTGGAACAACCGCATCGCGGTCTGGAGGATCAGCGCTCGGGTCTGCTCGGACTTGCTGCTCTGGGGGCCGGCCGCCTCGGGGCCGTCGTTCTTCGCGGGCACGGCAGGAGCCTAACGAGTGGCGGCCGGGGCCCCCGCCCGGGACGCATGGCTCAGCTCCTGCGGGCCAGGGCCGGGCGCTTGGAGTAGTCCGTGAAGCCCAGGAGGTTGCCCCAGGGATCGGCGATCTCCACGGTCCAGCCGGTGACGCCCTGGCTGATCTCGTCCAGCGGCGGGATCCCGGCGGCCGCCAGCTCCCGTGCCGCCGCCCGCGCGTCCGGCACCTCCAGCCAGACCCGTGGCGCGGGCCAGTGCGGCGACCGGTGCCCGAGCCCCTCCTCGGCGCGCAGCAGGATGCCGGGGGTCTCCGCACCGACCTTCAGCAGCGCGATCCCGGCCTCGTCCAGCCGGTAGCCCACGGTGAACCCGGCCCGCTCGTAGAAGGCGACGGCCTCGCCGAGGTCGCCGACGGGGAGCAGCACGTTGTCGAAGCCGAGCAGTTCGTACGACTCTTCGTCTGACATGTCGTCACATTAGGATCCCGGCCCCCGGGAAGCGAGGAGCCCCACCGCAGCGGACCGCGGTGGGGCTCGGCGAGGCTGCCTCGGCAGGTCAGTAGCGGCGCGTGATCAGGGCGCGCTTGACTTCCTGGATGGCCTTGGTGACCTCGATACCGCGCGGGCAGGCGTCCGTGCAGTTGAAGGTCGTACGGCAGCGCCACACGCCGTCGCGGTCGTTGAGGATCTCCAGGCGCTGCTCGCCCGCCTCGTCACGGCTGTCGAAGATGAAGCGGTGGGCGTTCACGATCGCGGCCGGACCGAAGTACTGGCCGTCGTTCCAGAACACCGGGCAGGAGGAGGTGCAGGCCGCGCAGAGGATGCACTTCGTCGTGTCGTCGAAGCGCTCGCGGTCCTCGGGGGACTGGAACCGCTCACGGGTGGGCTCGTTCGTCTCCTTGACGACCAGGAACGGCATGACGTCCCGGTACGCCTGGAAGAACGGCTCCATGTCCACGACCAGGTCCTTCAGGACCGTCAGGCCCTTGATGGGCTCGATCGTGATCGGCTTCTCGGGGTTGATGTCCTTGATCAGCGTCTTGCAGGCGAGGCGGTTCTTGCCGTTGATCCGCATCGCGTCCGAGCCGCAGATGCCGTGCGCGCACGACCGGCGGAAGGTGAGGGAGCCGTCGATGTCCCACTTGATCTTGTGCAGACCGTCGAGGACCCGCTCCTTGGGGTCGATCTCCAGCTGGAAGTCTTCCCAGGTCGCCTCCGCCGAGACCTCCGGGTTGAACCGGCGGACACGGAAGGTGACCGTGATGTAGGGGGAGTCGGCGAAGCCGGGCTCGGGCCGGCCGGCCGCGTCCGCCTTGTCCAGAACAGGGGTAGCCATCAGTACTTACGCTCCATCGGCTGGTAGCGGGTCTGGACGACCGGCTTGTAGTCGAGACGGACGGTTTCCGAGCCGTCGGCGCCGACCTCGCGGTACGCCATGGTGTGGCGCATGAAGTTGACGTCGTCGCGGTTCGGGTAGTCCTCGCGGTAGTGACCGCCGCGGGACTCCTTGCGGGCGAGGGCCGAGACGGCCATGACCTCGGCCAGGTCGAGCAGGTTGCCCAGCTCGATCGCCTCAAGGAGGTCCGTGTTGAAACGCTTGCCCTTGTCCTGGATCGCCACGTTCTTGTAGCGCTCCCTGAGCTCGGCGATCTTCTCGACCGCCGTCTTGATCGTCTGCTCGGTGCGGAACACCATGACGTTGGCGTCCATGGTCTCCTGCAGCTCGCGGCGCAGGGTCGCCACCCGCTCGTTGCCGGTGGAGGTGCGCAGCCGCTCGATCTGCTCGACGACGAACGACTCCGGGGCGTCCGGCAGCTCGACGTAGTCGGCCTTGGCCGAGTACTCGGCGGCGGCGATGCCCGCGCGGCGGCCGAAGACGTTGATGTCCAGCAGCGAGTTGGTGCCGAGCCGGTTGGCGCCGTGCACGGAGACACAGGCGACCTCGCCGGCCGCGTACAGGCCCGGGACGACCGTGGTGTTGTCCGCCAGGACCTCACCCTCGACGTTCGTCGGGATGCCGCCCATCGCGTAGTGCGCGGTCGGCTGGATCGGGATCGGGTCCGTGTACGGCTCGATGCCCAGGTACGTCCGCGCGAACTCGGTGATGTCCGGCAGCTTGGCGTCCAGCTGCTCCGGCGGCAGGTGGGTCAGGTCCAGGTACACGTGGTCGCCCTCGGGACCGCAGCCGCGGCCCTCGCGGATCTCCGTGTAGATGGAGCGGGACACGACGTCACGGGACGCCAGGTCCTTCATGACGGGAGCGTACTTCTCCATGAAGCGCTCGCCGTCCTTGTTGCGCAGGATGCCGCCCTCGCCGCGGGCGCCCTCGGTGAGCAGGATGCCCATGCGCCAGATGCCGGTCGGGTGGAACTGGAAGAACTCCATGTCCTCCAGCGGGATCCCGCGCCGGTAGACCGCCGCCTGCCCGTCACCGGTGAGGGTGTGGGCGTTCGACGTCACCTTGAAGAACTTGCCGCAGCCGCCGGAGGCGTAGATCACGGCCTTCGCCTGGAAGATGTGGATCTCGCCGGTGGCCAGCTCGTACGCCACCACGCCGGCGGACTTCTTGACGCCGTCGACCTCGGTGATCAGCTGGTCCAGGACGTAGAACTCGTTGAAGAACTCCACGCCCTCCTTGACGCAGTTCTGGTACAGCGTCTGGAGGATCATGTGGCCGGTGCGGTCCGCGGCGTAGCAGGACCGGCGGACCGGGGCCTCGCCGTGGTTGCGGGAGTGACCGCCGAAGCGGCGCTGGTCGATGGTGCCGTTCGGGGTCCGGTTGAACGGCAGGCCCATCTTCTCCAGGTCGAGGACGGCGTCGATGGCCTCCTTCGCCAGGATCTCGGCGGCGTCCTGGTCGACCAGGTAGTCACCGCCCTTGACCGTGTCGAAGGTGTGCCACTCCCAGTTGTCCTCCTCCACGTTGGCGAGCGCGGCGGCCATGCCGCCCTGCGCGGCGCCCGTGTGGGAGCGGGTGGGGTAGAGCTTGGTCAGGACCGCGGTGCGGCTGCGCTTCGTCGCCTCGATGGCGGCGCGCATGCCCGCGCCGCCGGCGCCGACGATGACGGTGTCGTACTTGTGGATCTTCATGATTCTCGCAGCCCCGTGCCTAGCGGATGTTCGGGTCGAAGGTGAAGATCACCAGCGTGCCCAGCAGGATGGTGAACACCGTGGCGGTGTAGAGCAGGGCCTTCAGCCACAGCCGGCTGCTCGGCCGCTCGGCGTAGTCGTTGATGACCGTGCGCAGGCCGTTGGCGCCGTGCAGCATCGCCAGCCACAGCATCACCAGGTCCCAGACCTGCCAGAACGGGGACGCCCAGCGGCCGGCCACGAAGGCGAAGCCGATCTTGGAGACGCCGCCGTCCAGCACCAGCTGGATCAGCAGGTGGCCGAGGACGAGGACGACCAGCACGATGCCGGACAGGCGCATGAACAGCCACGCCGCCAGCTCGAAGTTGCCCCGGGTCGACTTCGGGGACTTCTTGGTGCGCTTGCGCGGGGCCTCGATCAGCGGGGCCGGGTGGTCGACGGTGTAGACGGGGGCGCCCTCGACGGGGCCCACTCCCGAGGCCGTGGTTTCAGTCGTGGACATCGGCGTCAGCTCCCAAAGAGGACACGGTAGGCGTGGCCGAGAACCGGGTAGATCGCGCCGATCATCAGGACGAACCAGGCGATCATCACGGTCCAGAACATCTGCTTCTGGTAGCGCGGGCCCTTCGACCAGAAGTCGACGGCGATGACCCGCAGGCCGTTGAGCGCGTGGAAGAGGATGGCGGCGACGAGGCCGTACTCCAGCAGCGCGACGATCGGCGTCTTGTACGTGGCTACGACCTTGTCGTAGTCCTCGGGGGAGACACGCACGAGAGCGGTGTCCAGCACGTGAACGAACAGGAAGAAGAAAATGAGGACGCCGGTGACTCGGTGAGCCACCCAGGACCACATTCCTTCCCGGCCGCGGTACAGCGTTCCAGCCGGCACGGAAGAACCCTCCGGGAGCGGGGACTAGGGCCGCGCCGGCTTCTCTGTCGGTCGGGCCCGGCCGGGTACGGTCCACCGGCCCCCAGCATCGTAGCGAGGCATCGCGCTCTGCCTTACGGGGGGCCTACCGGTGTGATCAAAGTGGCACGCGGTTGGGCTAGCCCGGTGCGGTGTGCCCTCTTATCTGCCGGGTGCGGGCGCGTTGTGGCTGGTCGCGCGATTCATCGCACCCCTGAGATATGTCGCGATCCTCCCTTTCGCGAGGCGCCGGAGCTGCTCCGCCGCCACCACCCGCTCGTCCTCCGGATCGTTCGCCAATCGTGATCGGATGGCCTGGAGGATGTGGTCGATGACCTCGTCCGGGGGGATGTCGCCCAGGTAGATGATGAAGGTGTGGCCGAACCGGGCCTCGTAGGCGGCGTGGGCGGCGCCGAGGGCCGTGTGGGCCGCCGAGTACGTGTCCTCGGGGAGCTCGGGCAGGCACTCGCCGGCCAGGGCCTCGGCGAGGTCGGCGGGGGAGAGGTCGTACGTCGCCTCGTCCGCCGCGGCCAGCAGGGAGTCCAGGTCGGGGTAGGGCCGGTGCGCGGCGATCCGGTCGGACCAGCGGGGGCAGCGCAGGCAGCGCAGGAGAAGGGCGCGCGCCTCGTCGGCGGACGCGGTGTTGAAGGCGTCGAGCGGCTTGGGGAGGTACGGCAGGGGATGGGTGGGCAGCGTGGGTCCTCGCGTCACTTGTGGTGCGGAAGGGGATTCTGTGAAGGATGTGGGTGTCGTCAGGTTATCGAGCGTGGTCGTACGGTGTCCGAGCGATAACGGAATTTCACTCGAACGGCAGAGTTTCGCTTCGTCCGGCTGACCGCTGATCCGGGGAGCGGTCGTACGTTGGCAGGGTGACCCAGCACAGGCACAGGCGCCGGAAGCCGGCGCGGCAGGTGATACGGAAGCGGGCGGTGATGGCCGCCGTGTTCGCCGGGACGGTCGCGCTCGGCACGGGCGTCGGCCTGTGGGCCTCGGCGGACGACGGCGGCGCGCCGCCCGGACCGGGCGCGCGGGAGCCCTCGTCCGGCCGGGTGACCGGCACCGGCACCGGTCCCACGGCCCCGAAGACCCCGTCGGCGGCGCCGAGCCCGAGCCGGTCGTACCCGCTGTCGCGGGCGCCGCGCACGATCCCCGCGGTCCGCTCGCACACCCCGGCGCGCGGCCCCGGCTGGCGGCCCCGGCCCGGCGCGCGGGTGGTGGTGGCCGATCCGGCACTGGCCGACGAGGGGCGGCTGACCGCCGGGGAGCTGGGGCTCGCGTACGCGGGGCGGAGCGACGACGTACGGCCGGGCGACGTGCGGCTCGCGCTCGGCGGCGGGGGCGGGGGCGGGAATCCGGAGTCGTACACCCTGACCGTCCGGGACGGGCGGGTCGACATCAGCGGCCCCGGTGAGGCCGGGGTCTTCTACGGCACCCGCACCCTGAAGCAGGAGGTCAGCGGCGGCGGCACGGCACCGGAGGGCGTCGTGCGCGACCGGCCGGCCAAGCCGGTGCGCGGGTTCACGCTGGACATCGCGCGCAAACCCTTCTCCGCGGCCTGGATCGAGGACCGGATACGCGAGCTGGGGGACCTGAAGTTCAACGAGCTGGGCCTGCACTTCTCCGACGACCAGGCCTTCCGGATCGAGTCCGCCAGCTACCCCGAGATCGTCTCCGCCGACCATCTGACCAAGGCGCAGGTCAAGGAGATCGTGGCGCTGGCGGACAGCCGGCACATCACCGTCGTCCCCGAGATCGACTCCCCGGGGCACCTGGGCGCGGCCCTCGCCGCCCACCCCGGCCTGAAGCTGCGCAACGCGAGCGGGACGGTGACCCGCGGCGCGGTCGACATCTCCGAGGACGCCTCGGCGAAGCTCGTGGACGACCTGCTGAACGAGTACGCCGGACTGTTCCGCGGCGGCCGGTGGCACCTGGGCGGGGACGAGTACCAGGCGCTGACCGTGCGGGACCCGCAGGCGTCGTACCCGCAGCTGGCCGCCGCCGCACGGCGGAAGTACGGCCCCGGCGGGACGGTCGCCGACCTCGCCACCGGCTGGCTGGACGACCGCGCCGCCACCGTCCGCGCCCACGGCACGACCGTACGGGCCTGGAACGACGGCTTCTTCCGGGGCACCTCCGTGTCGCCCGACCCGTCCCTCCAGGTCGCCTACTGGACCGGCAAGGAGATCGGCGCCCGGCCGCCGGACGAGTACCTGAGCGCCGGCCGCAAGCTGATCAACTACAACGACGAGTTCCTCTACTACGTGCTCGGCCAGCCGCAGACCTTCGTCTACCCGACCGGCCAGCGGATCTACGAGCAGTGGACCCCGAGGGTGGTGCGCGGCACGACCGCCGTGCCCGCGCGCTACGACGGGCAGATCCTCGGCGGCTCGTTCGCCGTGTGGGGCGACTTCCCGCACGCGCAGACCGAGGCCCAGGTCGCCGCCGGGATCCGCATGCCGCTGCGGGCCACCGTGCAGAAGCTGTGGGACCCGGGCCGGCCCGCGCTGTCCTGGACCGACTTCCGGAAACTGGCGGACCGGCTGGGCTGAGCGCGGGCACCGGGGTCCGGTGGTGTGACCTTCGTGCGGTGGAGGTGGGGCGGTCCTGCGGCGGTTGGCGAAACGTTTGCGAAGCCTGCCGGAACCCGGTGACGCAACCCCGCCCCGGGCCGCTCTCCCCTATATGACAGCCCACGTGACAGCCGATGCGACAGCCCGTGTGAACGCTTGGAACGCGCCTGTGACAGGCGCTGCGACAGCCCGCCCGGACGCCCGGTACGGGCCGGCACGCCGGGAGACCCGGCCGCACCCCGCGGCACGCCCCGCGCGCTGGGCGGCGGACGCGGTGGCGGCGATGCGCGAGGGCGCCCGGGTGCGGCTCGACTACTCGGCGCGGAGCCTGCGGCGGGTCGACCGGATGATCGAGGAGATACGCCGGGAACGACCGCCGTACGCGGCCGTCCGCAGCGTCCTGCGCGGCTTCGGCGCCTACGCCGGCGAGGTCATCGTCCGCCAGACCGGCGCCGAGTGGTGGGCGACGGGCGGTGAGCACTGGGTGCGCACCCCCGACGGGCGGCTCTGGGACCCCATCGACGAGGCCCGCCGCTGCTACGGCGGCCACGGCTCGCTCCGGCTGCTGTGCCGGGACGCGACCGCACCCGCCTGAGGCCACCGGCCCGGGCGCCGCCGGGCTGTGACACTTCGGCCGGGGCCGACGCTGATGATCGTGAAGGGCGACCGACACGGCCGGAACGTGTCGCGCCGTGCGGCAGGCGCCACGCAGTGGCCAGGAACTCGGCACGAACGAGGACGGTCTTGGGCCAGGGAGTCGGACCCCGCCGCCCGCAGCCGCGGGACGGGGAGCTGGGCGCGGCCGTCGCGCGGGCCCAGGACGGCGACGAGACCGCCTTCGCGGTGGCCTACCGGATCGTGCACCCCGGACTGCTCGGCTATCTGCGGGGCCTGGTCGGCGAGGAGGCGGAGGACGTCGCCTCCGAGGCCTGGCTGGAGATCGCCCGGGACCTCGGCCGGTTCCGGGGCGACGGGGCGGGCTTCCGCGGCTGGACCGCGACCATCGCCCGGCACCGCGCGCTGGACCATCTGCGCCGGCAGCGGTCCCGGCCCCGGCCCGCGCCGCTGGAACAGGACGCGCTGGAACTGCCCGGCCGGCACAGCACCCATGACCAGGCGCTGGAGACGCTGTCCACCGAGCGGGCGCTGGAGCTGGTGCGGGCGCTGCCACGGGACCAGGCCGAGGCGGTGCTGCTGCGGGTGGTCGTCGGCCTCGACAGCCCGGCCGCCGCCCGCGTCCTCGGCAAACGCCCCGGCGCGGTCCGCACGGCCGCCTACCGCGGCCTGCGCCGCCTGGCCCGCCACCTGACCACCGACACAGCACGGCACCCCAGCCCCGGGACCGGCGCCGAGCACCCCCACGACTGACCGGAACGGGGGCGTGCGCACGACCCCCACAAGGCAACGACCGGGGCCGCCACCCCCCACAGGAGAGGCCCCGGTCGTCGCGTGGACGGGTCGCGTGCGGCCCGTACTCTCTTCAGCGCCGTGCGTGCGGTTTGTGTCACACCCGGCCACACCATGTCCTCACCGTGCGCACATCCGAGCCCGGTCACGAGTCAGTTGCATCTTCTACGGACATGGACGAGCGGCCCTTTCACGCCGTAACGTGCCATTCGCGCCGACCGAAGACAGGCGTAAAGGGAGTACGGTGCTGGGGGACGACGCGGAGCTGACCGCCGCGGTGCGCGCGGCACAGGGCGGGGACGAGACCGCGTTCCGCACGATGTACCGCGCGGTGCACCCCCGGCTGCTGGGGTATGTCCGCACCCTCGTCGGCGACTCGGACGCCGAGGACGTCGCCTCCGAGGCCTGGCTCCAGATCGCCCGTGACCTGGACCGCTTCAGCGGCGACGCGGACCGGTTCCGCGGCTGGGCCGCCCGGATAGCCCGCAACCGCGCCCTGGACCACATCCGTATGCGCGGCCGGCGTCCCGCCATAGGCGGCGACGAGACCGAGCTGACCGGCCGGCCCGCCGAGTCCGACACGGCGGGCGAGGCCATCGAGGCCCTGGCCACCGACAGCACCCTGTCCCTGATCGCCAAGCTCCCGCAGGACCAGGCCGAGGCCGTCGTCCTGCGCGTGGTCGTGGGCCTGGACGCCAAGACCGCCGCCGAGACGCTCGGCAAACGCGCGGGCGCCGTCCGCACCGCCGCGCACCGAGGTCTGAAGCGGCTCGCGGAGCTGATCGGCGCGGATCCGGAATCGGCGGGCGGACTCGACGCCCTCCCGCCACAGCGAGAACCGCGCCGCGGCGCGGTGACGTCCGCAACTGTGACGCATACGCGTTCGCGGACGCAGAAGGACATGTGATGGCCGACGAGCAGGACAAGTGGCTGGACCGTGCGACGGCGGAACGTCTGCTGCGCGGCGAGCCGCTGGAAGCCGTCGACCCCTGTGCCCGTGACCAGGCCGAACGCCTCTCCCGGACGCTCGGCGCACTGGCCGCCGGGGCGGCCCCGGCCACCGGCGAACTCCCCGGCGAGCAGGCGGCCCTGGCCGCGTTCCGCAAGGCCCGCGAGGCCGCCGAGGCGGAGCGCACCGCCGCCGCGCACGCCCCTTCCGCCGCCCGCGCGCCGGCGCTCGGCGCCGGCGTCGCCCCGCTCCGTACCGCCGCCCCGGCCCGTACCGGAATCCCCGCCCGGCGCCCCCGCGGAATCCGCCCGGCGCGCCTCGCGCTCGCCGCCGCGCTGGCCGTCGGCACGCTCGGCGGGGTCGCCGTGGCCGCGGGCAGCGGAGCGCTCCCGACGCCGTTCGGCGACGATCACCCCCGCCCCACCGCCTCCGCCGCCCCGGGTACGACCACCGGCCGGCCCCTCGCCTCCCCGCCCCCACGGTCCGTCCCGGACGCCGTGGCGGGCACCGGCGCCCCGCACGCGGCGGGCACTCCCGGCGGCCGTGCGGAGGAAAGCCGGGAAACCGGCCCCGGCGGGACCCGCGGGCCGGGCGACGGAGCCGGGCGCCGTACCGCGCCCGGCTCCGGCACCTCCTCCGCGCCCCCGGGCACCGGATGGCTCCGCGACGCCGACGCCTGCCGCGCCCTGCGGGACGGCAAGGGCTTGGACGCGGGCCGCCGACGCGCCCTGGAGCACCTGGCGGGCGGCTCCGCCCGCGTGACCCGGTACTGCGAGGTCCTGCTGACCGCCGGCGGCCATGCCTCCGGCACCGGGCAGGAGCACGGACAGGGAGAGGGGCAGGGGCAGGGACAAGGACAAGGGCACGGACAGGGACAAGGACGCGGGCAGGGGCAGCGCGGGGGCACCGGGAAGGGCGATGACGCCAAGCCCGACACGCCTGACAAGGCCAATAAGCCCAGCAAGGCCGATAAGCCCAGCAAGGCAGATAAGCCCGACAAGTCTGGCAAGCCTGGGAAAGCCGGCAAGGGGGGTACCGGGGGTGGTGGTGGGGCCGCCGACCCGGATCCCGGTCGCGGCGGCGGGCGCCGCAGCGGCGTCACGCACGCCGCGCGCTGATCGCACCGCCCTCACCCGTCTGACCTGCACTTCTGTGAGTGGAAAAAATTTTTCGGTGCCAGGTGTGACGTTTTTGGAGCCCGTGACGCAGTACTGAGTGAGCCGACTGGTCATCGGCCGTCGCACGGAGCCGGGGTTCCCCCCGTACCCACGGCACGTGCACCTGGCGCGGGCGGGACACGTTCCCCCGGTCCCGCCCGCGCCCCGCAGCCTCACCGCGAGATGACGACCTTGTCGCCGACCTTCACCTGGGCGAACAACCGTGCGATCCCCGCCTCGTCCCGCACGTTGACGCAGCCGTGCGACCCGCCCGCGTAGCCACGCGCCGCGAAGTCGGCGGAGTAGTGCACCGCCTGGCCGCCGCTGAAGAACATCGCGTACGGCATCGCGGAGTGGTAGAGCGTCGACACATGGTGCCGTGACTTCCAGTAGACCTTGAACACACCTTCCCGGGTGGGCGTGTACTGGGTGCCGAACCGGACGGACAGCGTGTCGACCGTGCGTCCGTCGATCATCCAGCGCAGGGTCCGGCTGGTCTTGTCGATGCACAGCACCCGGCCGGTCAGACAGCGCGTGTCGGGCGCGGCGGCCGGCTGTCCGCCCATGAGGTACAGCTCCCAGTGGGACGGCCGGTGCGTCATGGCGAGCAGCCGCTGCCAGGTGACGGTGTCCAGCCTGCCGGTCGGCGGCAGCCCGCGCTTGCCCTGGAAGCCCCTGACGGCCTGCTCGGTCCGCGGGCCGTACGTCCCCGTCGGCGCGGCGGACAGCCAGCCCACCTGGCGCAGCCGTGCCTGGAGTTCCCGTACCTCCGGCCCGCTGCTCCCGTGCGCCCACAGCACGCGGGGCGGGGGCGCGGGGGGTGCGGTGGGGGTGTCCGGGGCGGGGACGGTGGCGCGCGGGGGTGAGGTGCTGGGTGTGGTGGTGGGTTTGGTCCCCGCCATCCCGGTGGGCGCGGGAGCGGGGCTGGAGGGTAACTGGATGCGGACCGGCAGGCCGCGCTTGGCGTCGGGATCCTGCGGCTGCACGGTGCAGCCGGCCAGGGCGGCGAACGCGGTGAACGCGGCGGCCGACGCGAGCAGGGCGGCGGGTCTCCCCGTAATCCTCATGCCGGGGATGCTTCCCCGCGCGACCGCCGCCGAACTCCGTTCGCGCCGCGAGCGACCCCTGGGGCACGTTTCCCGCCGGTCCGGCAAACCGCCGGACCGCCGGACCGCCGGACCGCCGGACCGCTGTCCGCCCGGCCGCGAGGGCCGGCCGGCGGACCGCCCGGCTGTGACGCCCGTCTGGTCAGCCGTCCACCGGACCGCTGACCGTCCGGCCGCAGGGCCGTCGGCCCGTTGTCCGCCTGAGCGCCGACCGCCCGACCGCTGACCGCCCGCCCCCCTGACCGTCCCGATCGCCGCAGCCGTCCACCCGGCCGTCGTCCCCCGCGTGACCGTAGCCGGGTGGCGCGGCATGGTGGAGGGAGGGTGGGGTGCACCGCGGAGGCAGCCATGGCACGTGAGTCGGAATCGGGTCTGCCCATCGAGCCGGTCTACGGTCCGGCAGGGCTGGCCGGCTGGGACCCGGAGCGGAAGCTGGGCGAACCGGGCGCGTACCCGTTCACCCGCGGAGTCCACCCGACCATGTACACCGGCCGTCCCTGGACCATGCGCCAGTACGCCGGTTTCGGCACCGCGGCCGAGTCCAACGACCGCTACCGCCGGCTGATCGCCCACGGCACCACGGGCCTGTCCGTGGCCTTCGACCTGCCCACCCAGATGGGCCACGACTCCGACGCCCCCCTGGCGCGCGGCGAGGTCGGCAGGGTGGGCGTGGCCGTCGACTCGGTGGAGGACATGCGGGCGCTGTTCGACGGCATCCCGCTGGACCGGGTCTCCACCTCCATGACGATCAACGCCCCGGCGGCCGTCCTGCTGCTCCTGTACCAACTGGTCGCCGAGGAGCAGGGCGTCGGCGCGGACCGGCTCACCGGCACCGTCCAGAACGACGTGCTGAAGGAGTACATCGCGCGCGGCACGTACATCTTCCCGCCCGGGCCGTCCCTGCGGCTGACGGCGGACGTCTTCCGCTACTGCGCCGACGCGATCCCGAGGTGGAACACCATCTCGGTCTCCGGCTACCACATGGCCGAGGCGGGCGCGTCCCCCGTGCAGGAGATCGCCTTCACCCTCGCCGACGGCATCGAGTACGTCCGTACGGCCGTGGCGGCCGGCCTGGAGGTGGACGACTTCGCGCCCCGCCTCTCCTTCTTTTTCGTGGCCCGTACGACGCTGCTGGAGGAGGTCGCCAAGTTCCGCGCGGCGCGCCGGATCTGGGCGCGGGTGATGCGGGAGCAGTTCGGCGCGCGGAACCCCAGGTCCTGGATGCTGCGCTTCCACACCCAGACGGCCGGGGTCCAGCTGACGGCCCAGCAGCCGGAGGTGAACCTGGCCCGGGTGACCGTCCAGGCCCTGGCGGCCGTCCTCGGCGGCACCCAGTCCCTGCACACCAACTCCTTCGACGAGGCGCTCGCGCTGCCCACCGAGAGGAGCGCGCGGCTGGCGCTGCGCACCCAGCAGGTGCTGGCCCACGAGACGGACGTACCGGCGACCGTGGACCCGTTCGCGGGCTCCTACGCCGTCGAGCGGATGACGGACGACGTGGAGGAGGCCGCGCTGGACCTGATGCACCGGGTCGAGGAGCTGGGCGGGGCGGTCGCGGCGATCGAACGGGGCTTCCAGAAGGCCGAGATCGAGCGGAACGCGTACCGGATCGCCCGGGAGACCGAGTCCGGGGACCGGGTGGTCGTCGGGGTCAACCGGTTCCGGCTCGACGAGCCCGGCGAGGAGGCGCCGTACGTGCCGTCGCGGGCCGACCCGGCCGTCGAGTCCCGGCAGTGCGAGCGCCTGGCCCGGCTGCGGGCCGGCCGGGACCGGCGGGTGGTGTCGGCGGCGCTGGACGCGCTGCGGGCGGCGGCCGAGGGGGAGGACGACGTCCTGTACCCGATGAAGGAGGCGCTGCGGGCCCGGGCGACGGTGGGGGAGGTGTGCGGGGCGCTGCGGGAGGTCTGGGGGAGCTACGTACCGCCGGACACCTTCTGAGCGGGGTGCCGCACGTCCCGGACGCCGTACGGCCCTGTCCTGACCGGCGTGCCCCGCGTACCGTCCTTCGGACCGTCCGGGTCCGTTGTCGTACCCCCGTGCGACACTCCCTCCATGTTCGGCGTCATCGACCTCCCCACGTATCTCGCGGGCCTGATCCTGATCGTGCTGCTGCCCGGCCCCAACTCCCTCTACGTCCTGTCCGTCGCCGCCCGCCGTGGCGTGCGGGCGGGGTACACCGCGGCGGCGGGCGTGTGGTGCGGGGACACCGTGCTGATGACCCTGTCCGCCGCCGGGGTGGCCTCCCTGCTCCAGGCCAACGACCTGCTGTTCGGCATCGTGAAGTACGCCGGCGCCGGCTATCTGTCCTGGCTGGCGGTCGGCATGCTGCGGGCGGCCCGGCAGATGTGGCGGACCCGCCGCGAACCGGCCGCCCCGGTCACGGCGGCGGAGAAGGCCGCCGACGAGCGCCCGTTCCGCCGTGCCCTCGTCGTCAGCCTCTTCAACCCCAAGGCGATCCTGTTCTTCGTCGCCTTCTTCGTGCAGTTCGTGGACCCGGGGTACGCCTACCCGGCCCTCTCCTTCGTCGTCCTCGGCGCCTTCGCGCAGGTCGCCAGCTGTCTCTACCTCAGCGCGCTGATATTCGGCGGCACCCGCCTCGCCGCCGCCTTCCGCCGCCGCAAGCGCCTCTCGGCGACGGCCACCTCGGCGGCGGGCGCCCTGTTCCTCGGTTTCGCGGTCAAGCTGTCCCTGGCGAGCGCGTGACGCTACGGCGCCGTCAGGCCGCCCACGCGTGAGGCGTAGTCCGGCAGGCCCCCGGTGGTCTCGCCGGCCCAGCCCACATAACCGTCCGGCCTGATCAGGAAGATGCCCGGGCCGTAGGACTCCGGGGCCGACGGCAGCGACCGGACGCCCGGCAGGGACGCGCCGAGCAGGGTCCAGTGCGGCCCGCGGAGCACGTCGAACAGCCGGACGCCGTCCACCCTGCCGTCCGGGGCCCGGTCGCCCGCGCGCGGCCCGGCCGGGGCGGTACGGCTCTCCACGCTCAGCGACGACTCCCGGTAGCCCAGGTTCAGCTGCACCGTCGCCGCGCCGCGCCGCACCTCCCCGCGGTGCACCGCCGTGGACAGGCCGAGCACGCCGGCCGCGGTGGCCCGGCGCTCCTCCTCGTAGGTGTCCAGCAGCTCGTGCGGCGCCCCGCCGCGCAGCACCGCTCCCAGCTTCCACCCCAGGTTGTAGGCGTCCTGGACGCTGGTGTTCAGGCCCTGGCCGCCCGCCGGCGAGTGCACGTGGGCCGCGTCGCCGGCGAGGAAGACCCGGCCCACCCGGAACCGGTCCGCGAGCCCGGTGCGCGACCGGAAAGCGGAGATCCACCGCAGTCCGGTCACGCTGTCGGCGTCCAGGTGGGTGAAGGCGGCCACCAGCGACCGGACGCCGTCCAGGGCCGGCTCCGGTCCGGTGTCCTCCGGGAGGCGTGCCTGCAGCTGGAAGTCGTCCGTGCCGGCCAGCGGACACAGCGCGAGGCCGATGTCCCCGGCTCTGCGGAACATGTGCCAGTGGTCCCGGTCGAGGCCCTTGACCTGGACGTCCGCCACCAGGAACGAGGCCGGGTCCACCGTCTCCCCGGCCATGTCCACGCCGAGCGCGCGCCGGACCGTCGAGCGTCCGCCGTCGGCCGCCACCACGTACGCCGCGCGGAGCGCCGTACCGTCCGCGAGGCGCGCGGTCACGCCCTCCGCGTCCTGCGCGAGGCCGGTCACCTCGTGGCCGAAGGCGACCTTGCCGCCCAGCGCGGTCAGCCGGGCGTGCAGGATCTCCTGGGTCCGCCACTGCGGGATCATCAACGGCTCGGTGTACGGCGTGCCCTCGTCCGCCGGGACCGGGTCGAACATCGGCTCCGCGCCGAGGGGTTCGCCGTCCTGCCAGACCAGCCGGGGCGGGTAGGGACCGCCGGCCGCGCGGGCCTCGGCCAGGACACCGAGGTCGTCGAAGAGCTCCTGGGTGCGGGGCTGTATCGCCTTGCCGCGGGAGCCGGGGAACAGCCCGTCCGCCCGCTCCACGACCAGCGCGTCGACCCCGCGCCGGGCGAGGTCGATACCGAGGGCCAGACCCGTCGGGCCCGCCCCCACGATCAGGACATCCATCCCGAATCTCCTTAACGTTGTTAAGTGCCGTCGTCCGTGAGGGTGCCCTTAACGGCGTTAAGCTGTCAAGTGTGAAGGCTGAGAAACGCACACCCCTGGACCGCGGGCGAGTCGTCGGCACGGCGCTGCGGCTGCTGAACGAGGTCGGCCTGGAAGGGCTGACGCTCCGGGCCATCGCGCGCGAGCTGGACGTGAAGGCGCCCGCGCTGTACTGGCACTTCCGGGACAAGCAGGCGCTGCTGGACGAGATGGCCACGGAGATGTACCGGCGGATGGCCGCCGGGGCCGCGCTCGACCCCGCCGACACCTGGCGGGAACGCCTGCTGAAGACCAACCGGGGGTTGCGCGGCGAGCTGCTCGGTTACCGCGACGGCGCCCGGGTCTTCGGCGGCTCGCGCTTCACCGGCACGGAACACGCCCCTGAACTGGAGGCGAACCTGCGGCTGCTCACGGAGTCCGGCCTCACCCTCGCCCAGGCCGTCCACGCGGGCCGCACGACGCACCTGTACACCCTCGGCTTCGTCGCCGAGGAACAGGGGATGCGGCCGTTCCCGGACGAGGGCCGCGAGGGGTACGACCTCGGGGAACGCACCCGGCGGCTGGCCGCCTACCCACTGGCCGCCGAGGCCGGGAAGCTGCTCTTCGACGACTACGACCAGCAGTTCGAGGAAGGGCTGGCGCTGCTGATCGCGGGCATCGGGGCGCGGTACGGGATCGGCTGAACGGGGACAGCCGCCACCCCGCGTTCACCCGGCGTTCCGGTGGAAGTCGCTCCGTGGCGGCGAGCGCTTCCTACGGTCACAGCGACCCGCCCCTGAGAGAGCCCAGGTGTCCGCGTGACCAACCGTTCCCCGAGACTGTCGGTGATCATCCCCTGCTTCAACGTCGAGGGGTATGTCCCGGAGACGGTCGCCAGCTGCGTCCACAACGCCCGTGACGACTTCGAGTTCCTGTTCGTCGAGGACCGCTCGACCAAGGACCACACGTACGAGGCGCTGCTGGAACTGACCAAACGGCTGCCGAACAGCAGGGTGATCCGGCACGAGCAGAACGGTGGACTCGCCACCGCGCGCAACACCGGCATCGACGCGGCGGAAGGCCGCTACCTCACCTTCCTCGACGGCGACGACTGGCTCGCCCCCGGCTATCTGGCCGGTCTGGTGGACTGGATCGAACGGCTGGACGTCGACTTCGTCCGCACCGACCACGTCCAGGTGACCGGCGTCAACCGCACGGTCCACCGGGCCCCGGAAGGCCGCCGGCACATCCCGCTCGACCCCCGCGACTCGATCCTGCCGGTGGACGTCACGACGATGGTCGACTACCCCTACGCCTGGGCCGGCGTCTACCACCGCCGCCTCCTCGACCGCGGGATGCTGCGCTTCCACGACGGGCTGCGCACCGCCGAGGACCGGCCCTGGATCTGGGACCTGCACCGCCGGGCCGACTCCTACGCCGTCGCCGGTCTGCGCGGCGTCTTCTACCGCAGGGGCGTCGCCACCTCGCTGACCCAGATCGGCGACGTGCGCCAGCTCGACTTCTTCCGCTCCTTCGACCTCGTCCTCAGCGAACTCGCCGCGGACCCGGAGGCCGGCCGGCTGCGCAAGAAGGCACTGCGCAACTACTGCGTCGTCATCGCCCACCAGCTCCTCCAGCGCGACCGGTTCGAGCGCAGCGTCGCCGCCGAGCTGCGGCAGCGGGCCGCCGACGCACTGGGCCGGATGTCGGAGGAGGAGCTGACCGAAGCCCTCTTCGGCATGGGGGAGAAGCGCGTCGACGTCCTGCGGCGCATACGCGGCGGCATGAAGGGAGTCGCGGCATGAGCGGCACCACCCAGATATTCTTCTCGGCCACCCAGTACGCGGCGGCCACCGTCACCGCCGCCCTGCGCGCCGGACTCTTCGGCCCCCGCTCCGAGCACCGCCGCATCCTCGTCGTCAGCAACACCGCCGCCGTGCCCGAGGTCGGCACCCCGCTGGACCGGATGGCCGGATTCGAGCGAATACGGCCCGAGTTCGACGAGGTGCGCTCCTGGAACGAGTTCATAGCGCCGCACCACCCGGCCGGCTGGTCACCGCGCGGCCAGGACCTGGTGATGTGGGAGAAGGCCGTACGCCTCGCCTGGAACCTCGGTGACGAGCCGGTCGAGATCGCCTGCGAGTCGATCCAGGCCAACCCCTCCCGCGCGGTCGCCGACATCTTCGCCGACAGCCCGGTCCACGTGTACGCGGACGGCCTGATGAGCTACGGCCCCACCCGCAACCGCATCCCGCACGGCCTGAGCAGCCGCATCGCCCGGGTGCTGCACCTCGACCTGATACCCGGGCTGCGCCCGATGCTCCTGACCGAGTACGGGGTCCGGCCCGAACCCGTGCCGAACGAGGCCATCGTGGACGTCCTCGCCCAGATCGGCGAGGAGGGCGCCGGCATCCTCGCCGACCGACTCCCCGCCGAGGGCCGGCCCACCGCGGTGCTGCTCGGCCAGTACCTGTCGGCCATCAACCTGATCACCCAGGAGGAGGAGGAGGAACTCCACGTCCGCATGGTGCGCGCCGCCGCCCGCGCCGGACACCGCGCCGTGCTCTTCAAGCCCCACCCCAGCGCGCCCGCCGTCTACAACACCTCGCTGGAGGCGGCGGCGGAAGAACTCGGCATCCGGCTGACCGTCCTGAGCGAACCCGTGCTCGCCGAGACCGTCTTCGCCCACCTGAAGCCGGAACTGGTCATCGGCTGCTTCTCCACCGCGCTGATGACGGCCGCCGCCTTCTACGGCATCCCGGTCGCCCGGGTCGGCACCGAACTGCTCCTGGAACGCATCGCGCCGTACGAGAACAGCAACCGCATCCCGCTCACCGTCATCGACGCCGCCCTGCCCGACGCGGAACGCGACGCCATCGGGACCCCGCTGTCCCTGGACGCGCTGGGCGGGGAACTGGGCCCGCTGGTGCGCACCGTCGGCTACTGCATGCAGTCCCGCAAGCACCCGGAACTGCGCGAGGAAGCCGCCGCCTGGCTCGCCGCGCACCCCGCCGACCACCAGCGGTACTTCAAGAAGCGCCGCCTGACCAGCCTGCGCCTGCCCGGCGGCAGCCCCGTACGGGCCGAGGCGCTGCGCCGCCACCCCGCCGTGCGCAAGGCCGTGAAGCAGATCCGCGCCCGCCGGCGGTAGACGGGCCGGCCGGTGACCCGGATGAGGCCCCCGCCCCCTGGAACGAGCCGGGGGCGGGGGCCTGCGCGTGTCCGGGCGGGCCGGAGGGCTCAGCGCCGGGTGCGCGGCGAGAGCGACCGGGCCCGGCGGGCGAGCCGGCGCACGGTGGCGTTGCGCGGGATGAACGCCAGCTGGGCGGGCACCGCGCCCGGCAGGGCCAGCGCGGTCAGCCGGCGGCGCTTGAAGTAACGCCAGGTGTCCGCGTCGAGGTGCCGGGCGAGGTAGTTCTCGGCGGCCCCCCGCAGCCCCGGATAGATCTTCGGCTGCATGGCGAAGCCCACCGCCGTCAGCAGCGCGGCCAGTTCGTCCACCCGCTCCCGTGCGGGCGGGCGCCGGCCGGACACCGCACCGGCGTCACCGAGGTCGGGCAGCAGCGCGTCGGCGATGGTGACCGGGACCCGGTTGCTGTTCTGGTAGGGCGCGAGCCGGGCCAGGAGCGTGTCCGTGCCGACCCGGGCGACGGGCAGGTTGTAGAACGTGGCCGCCGTGAACAGCGCGGTGGAGAAGCAGCCGACGACCAGCGCCGGACGCAGCCGCTGGTAGGCCACCTCGGCGAGCACGGGCACGTCCAGCAGGACGAGTTCGGCGCCGAGCCGCTCCGCCTCCTGCTGGAGCAGCCGCGACCAGCTGGCGGGCGCCACCGGGTGCGGCTTGAAGACCAGCCGGCGGTGGCCGAGCGCGACCGCGCCGCGCACCATCCTCAGGTGCAGCTCCTCCTCCTCGGCGGCGGTCAGGATGTCCAGCGCGGAGAGGTACTGGCCGAGGAGCAGGGCGGGGCGCGGCTCCCCGCTCCCCGGCAACTCGGCCTCGTCCTCGGCGAGTTCCCCGATCACCTTCAGGAACGCCTCGGTGGGCACCAGCTCCGGGCGCACCCCGAACTCGGTGAGCAGCAGCGGGGTCAGGCCGGGGACCAGGTCCAGGTGGAGCAGGCGTTCGATGCGCGTGCCGACCAGCGGGTCGATCTTGTCGCGGGTGGGGCCGTAGCTCATGAGGCCGTCGGCGTAGACCTCGACGGGGGCGCCGGTGAACAACTGGCACAGTGCGAGTGCCGGGTTGACCTGCACCGACTCCACGGTCAGCCGGACCCGGTCGTCGCCCAGCCCCCACAGCAGCCGCACGTACCGCTCCCACATGGGGACGTCGTTGGCGCGCGGGCCCCAGCCGCTGGGGTGCAGGGGCGCGATGGTCTCGTTCCAGGAGAGCACCCCGTCGAAGCGGTCGCCGATGGGCCCGAAGCCCGGCATCCGGTCCACGGACGGCGTGGTCTCCGGATTGGCCGCGTTGTTGGTGATCAGCAGCAGCCGGCGGTCGGCCGGCCCGAACAGGCCGGCGTCGAGGGCGGCGGCCAGGGTCGCCGCCCCGTACAGCGTCGACGCGCAGAAGATGTGGGTGGTGCGGGGCATCAGGCCGTCACCGTCCGGGCGGCCGTGGGCCGGCGCCGCAGCCGCCGCAGCCGGCCCGCGCGCTGCGCGTCCATCGAGTCCATGACCTGCGCCAGCACGTCCTGCGGAAGTCTTCTCAGCGCGGCTGCGCTCAGCGAACGCAATTGTCGGGCCACGGCGGGTTCGAACCTCTCGATCGCTCCGAGATGATGGGCCATGATGGCGCAATAGGTGCGCACGGCCTTCGGCAGCAGCTTATCGGCCTCGGGATCCCGCGCCGTTTCCTCGATCACCTGGTCGAACGCGCGAATGAAATCCAATTGCCGGACGTCGCCGATCTGGGTGAGCGACGAGGCGACACCGCGCCGGTAGTACACGCCGAGCAGGCCGAGCGCGGCGAAGGATTCCGCCTCCCGGTGCAGTTTCCAGATCCACGGCCGGTCCTCGGCGGTGCGCAGCCCGTGGGTGAAGTGCAGCAGGCCCCGGTCGACCAGCCGGCGGTGGTAGATGCCCGCCCACGCGTACGCGTAGTCGACGGAGGTCGAGCGGTCGGCGGGCAGGATCGCCTCCCGCGGGTTCAGCACCACATCGCGGCGGCCCTGCGGGACCCGGTGGATCGCGCGCGCCCGGCCGGTGCACTGGACGTGGTCGGTGCGGATGAAGTCGCAGCCCAACTCGTCCATCGCGGCGACCAGTTGCGGGTAGTAGCCCGGGGCGAGCCAGTCGTCGCCGTCGAGGAAGGTCAGGTACTCCCCGCGGGCCCGGTCGATGCCGGTGTTGCGCGCGGTGGCCAGCCCCCCGTTCTGCTCGTGTCTGACCAGGACCGCGCCCGGCAGTTCACGTTCCGCGCGGGCGAGGATCTCCGGTGTCTCGTCGCGCGAACAGTCGTCTACGAGAATGAATTCGAAATCCTCACGTGTGTTCGCACGCAGGCTCTTCAGCGTGTCTGGCGCGTACTGCTGGACGTTGTAGAAGGGCACGATGACCGAGAGCTTCACCACGCGGACGACGGTAGAGGGCGGCCCGGCCCGCATTCTGGCCGACTGCTTGATTCCAGGTGAACTGCGCGTGGCAATGCCGTGAACCGCGCCGGATTTCTGCCCGGCCGGCCCCCGATTCGCCTCCTGGAGAGGTGCTGTTAACCGTTTGTTGTGTTCCGGTTGGGCGGTTCCTCTCCCACGCTTCCTAGCGTCTTCGACGTGCCAGCAAGTGCTACGAAGTCCCTGCGGGTCGCCGTCCTCGCGGACTCCGACACCCGCTGGAAGTGGGGCGCGCTCACCGCGCGCCGGATCACTCCCGCGGCTGCCGAGGTCCGGCTCGACGGCTACCTCCTGCGCGGACGGGCCACCCCGACCGCCCGCCAGTTGCAGGAGGTCGGCGTCCGCGCGGACTCCCTGCGCGAGGTCACCGGCGTCGAATTCCTGCGCGAGATGGGCGAGTCGGCGCCCGACATCCTCGTCCTCGCCCTGGTCGGCGGCGGCGTCCAGGCGATGCTGCACGGACTGCGCGCCGCCTGGGGCTCCGGGAAACGGCCCGTGGTCGTCACCGGCTACGTCGGCGTGGTCTACGAGAAGCTCGCCGACGGACTCCTCCTGCGCCACGGCGCGGACCTCGTCCTCGCCAACTCCCGCCACGACGCCGACCGGTTCCGCGCCGTGTACGAGGGCGTGGGCGCCGACGCCTCCGCGGTCACCGAGGTCGCGCTGCCCTTCCTCGGCGGAGCGCCGTACACCGGTGAACACGACCCGTACACCGTGGTGTTCGCCGCCCAGCCGTCCGTGCCGGACAACCGCCGGGACCGCGCCTACCTGCTGGACCGCCTCCTCGACCACGCCCGCCGCCACCCCGGGCGCGAGGTGCTGCTCAAACTGCGCTCCAAGCCCGGCGAGCACACCACCCACATCGAGGAACTGCCGTACCAGAAGCTGGTCCAGGGCAAGGACCTGCCCGCCAACTTCCGCTTGGTCTACGGGCACATGGGCGAGGTGCTGGACCGCACCGACCTGCTGGTCACGGTCAGCTCCACCGCCGCCCTGGAGGCCCTGCACCGCCGCATCCCCACCGCCGTCCTCACCGACCTCGGGGTGCGCGAGGTGCTCGGCAACCACCACTTCACCGGCTCCGGCTGCCTCGCCTCCTGGGAGCAGCTGGACGCCGGGCACCGGCCGGTGCCGGACGAGGAGTGGCTGGCCCGGCAGGGAGTGGCCGCCGGGGACACCCCCTCCGGGGGGAGTTCCTACGCCACCGCCTTCGACGCGGCCCGCGAACGCATCGCCAAGCTGCTCGTCCGGCCCGGCGGACTGCCGCCCCTCGCCCCCTACTACACCACCGAGACCGCGCCCGGCTATCTGCCCGGCATCCTCGCCCGCCACCACCTCGGCCCCGACGGCGTCCCGCTGCCCGGCGCGCCCGCCGCCGACCGGCCGCCCGGCCCCGTCCGGCAGATCGTGCGCCGGGCCGCCCGCGGCGCCTACCGGCACGGTGTCCAGCGGGTCGCCCCCGTGATCCGGCGGATGGGCGAGCTGTGACCTCATCGCAAGGAGTAGAGCCCATGTCCCACTCGGAAGCGGACCGAGGCGCCACGGTCCGCCGGGTACTCGCCGTCATCCCCGCGCGCGGCGGCTCCAAGGGCGTGCCCGCGAAGAACCTCGCCCCCGTCGGCGGCGTCCCGCTGGTGGCCCGCGCGGTGCGCGAGTGCCGGGCCGCCCGGCTGGTGACCGACGTCGTCGTGTCCACCGACGACCAGGCCATCGCCGCCGCCGCCCGCGAGGCCGGCGCCGAGGTCGTGCTGCGGCCCGCCGCCATCGCCGGGGACACCGCCACCTCGGAGGCCGCGGTCCGGCACGCCATGGACACCCACGAGGCGCTGCACGGCGCCGCCGTCGACGCGGTCCTCCTCGTGCAGTGCACCAGCCCCTTCCTGCTGCGGGAGGACATCGACGGGGTGGCCGCCGCGGTCGTCGAGCACGGCGCCGACACCGCCGTCACCGTGGCCCCCTTCCACGGCTTCGTCTGGCGCGACGGCGCCACCGAGGCGGAGGGCGGGGCGGGCGTCAACCACGACAAGTCCTACCGCCCGCGCCGCCAGGACCGCCCCCAGGACTTCCTGGAGACCGGCGCCGCCTACGCCATGGACGCGGCCGGCTTCCGCGCGCACGGCCACCGCTTCTTCGGCCGCACCGAACTGGTCCGCACCGACCCGGCCCGGGTGCTGGAGATCGACGACCCGCACGACCTGGCCCGGGCCCGGGCCCTCGCGCCCCTCTTCGACGCGGACCGCCCCGGCGCGCTGCCGACCGCCGCCGACGTGGACGCGGTCGTCCTGGACTTCGACGGCACCCAGACCGACGACCGGGTGCTGATCGACTCCGAGGGACGGGAGTTCGTCGCCGTGCACCGCGGCGACGGCCTCGGCGTCGCGGCCCTGCGCCGCAGCGGCCTGAAGCTGCTGATCCTGTCCACGGAACAGAACCCGGTCGTCGCCGCCCGCGCACGCAAGCTGAAGATCCCCGTGCTGCACGGCATCGACCGCAAGGACCTCGCGCTGAAGCAGTGGTGCGAGGAGCAGGGCATCGCGCCGGAGCGCGTGCTCTACGTCGGCAACGACGTCAACGACCTGCCCTGCTTCGCCCTCGTGGGCTGGCCCGTGGCGGTCGCGAGCGCTCACGACGTCGTGCGCGGCGCCGCACGCGCGGTCACCACCGTCCCCGGCGGCGACGGCGCGATCCGGGAGATCGCCAGCTGGATCCTCGGCCCCTCTCTCGATTCCCTCCCCAAGTAAGGACACCCCCTGATGAGCACCCACTCCCGTCTGCGCACCTTCGGTACGCGCGAGGTCGGCCCCGGCCGGCCCGTCTACATCTGCGGCGAGATCGGCATCAACCACAACGGTGAGCTGGAGAACGCCTTCAAGCTGATCGACGCGGCCGCCGAGGCCGGCTGCGACGCCGTGAAGTTCCAGAAGCGCACCCCCGAGATCTGCACCCCCCGCGACCAGTGGGACATCGAGCGCGACACCCCCTGGGGCCGGATGACCTACATCGACTACCGCCACCGGGTGGAGTTCGGCGAGGACGAGTACCGGCAGATCGACGCGTACTGCAAGGAGAAGGGGATCGACTGGTTCGCCTCCCCGTGGGACACCGAGGCCGTCGCCTTCCTGGAGAAGTTCGACGTGCCCGCCCACAAGGTGGCCTCCGCCTCCCTGACCGACGACGAGCTGCTGCGCGCCCTGCGCGCGACCGGCCGTACGGTCATCCTCTCCACCGGCATGTCCACCCCGAAGCAGATCCGGCACGCGGTGGAGGTCCTGGGCAGCGACAACATCCTGCTCTGCCACGCCACCTCCACCTACCCGGCCAAGGCCGAGGAGCTGAACCTCCGCGTGATCAACACGCTGGAGAAGGAGTACCCGAACGTCCCGATCGGCTACTCCGGCCACGAGACCGGACTGCAGACCACCCTCGCCGCGGTCGCGCTCGGGGCGACCTTCGTCGAGCGGCACATCACCCTGGACCGCGCCATGTGGGGCTCCGACCAGGCCGCCTCGGTCGAGCCGCAGGGCCTGCAGCGCCTGGTCCGCGACATCCGCACCATCGAGGCCTCCCTCGGCGACGGCGTGAAGAAGGTCTACGACTCCGAGCTGGGCCCGATGAAGAAGCTGCGCCGGGTCCCCGGCGTCGTCGCGGACGCCGAGATCGCTGCGGCGGCCGGCGAGCCGGTCACGGTGTGAATCCAGGTCACTGACGACGGGACGGTCGTACGCCGATGAGCCCCCGCGCCGGACAGGCCGGCCACCCCGCCCGCACGCTCGCCTTCGTGGAGAGCCCGGTACAGCTGCTGAACGTACTGGAGTGGGCCCACCTGCACGCCGGCCGGGGACCGGCCGTCCCCTCCGAAGCGGACGGAGCGGACCCCGCCGCCCCGCCGGGCTCCGGCAGGGCGGACCCGCCCCCGGGGGCCGGAGCGGGCGGGACCGGCCCGGCCGCGGCCGTGATGCCGGCGCAGGGCGCCCCCGCGCCGGCCCTCCCCGCGTCCGCCGCGCTCGGGGCCGTACCCGCGCAGACCCGGCGCGACCCGGGCCGGCGGGTGCCGGGCCGGCGGACGGCGGGGGACGGCGCGGACCTCACCCTCGTCGTGCTGGCCCCGACCGACCCCATGACCCGGGGCCAGCTGCGCCGCATGGCCGACCTGGCCCGGGAGGAGGGGCACCGGGTGCGCTGGGAGGAGGCGCGGGGCGGCACGACCGCGCCCTTCCACACCATCGGCGGGCTGGCGGGCGTCCTGCGCCGGGCCGGCCGCATCGTCATGGGAGACCCCTTCTCCCGCTACGTCCAGCTGCTGCTGACGATCACCCGGGCCAATGACCTGGTCGTGGTCGACGACGGCACCGCGACCATGGAGTTCGTCGCCCAGCTGGCGCGCGGCGAACGCCTGGTCCGCTGGCACCGCAAGGGCGGCCGGCCCGGCGCCCGCGACCTGCTCTTCGCGCCGGTCTCCTCCTCCGCCCGGCGCCGCCTCACCCCGAGCGCCCGGCGGCGCGTCGAGGTGTTCTCCTCCATGCCGGTGTCCGAGGTCCCGGACGGCGTCACCGTCACCGCCAACGCCTTCGCCTGGACCCGCGCCCGCTTCGGCCCGCCCACCGTCACCGCCGGCGCCGACCTGGTCGGCACCTCGCTGGTGGAGACCGGGGTGGTGGACGGCGAGCGCTACCTGGAGGCCGTCCGCGCCCTGGCCAGGGCGCACGGCGCCGCCCGCTACTTCGCCCACCGCCGCGAGCACCCCGACAAGCTGCGCCGGCTGGCCGCCGAGACCGGCCTGGAGATAGTGCGCCCGGAACTCCCGCTGGAGCTGGTCGCCCGGCGCGGCCCCGTCGGCCGGACCATCGTCAGCTTCCCCTCCACGGTCGTGCACACCCTCCCGCTGGCCCTGGCCGGCACGGGCGTGCGGGTGGCGGTCTGCGACATCGACCCGGCCTGGCTCACGGACACCGCCTCCCCGCGCGCCCAGGGCTTCCTGTCCGGCGTGACCGGCATGGCCCGCGACGTGCACCGGCTGGCGGCGGTGAGCCTGGCGTAGCGCTCCCCCCGCACCGGCATCCGGTCACGATTGTCAGGTGAGTGATACGCCACCTGAACCTCACCCTGATCGCCTTCGGTTCTCGGATACGGCGCGCGTGATCGTGGCGAGGCGTGGTATGCGTGGAAGGAGAAAAACAGAGGGTTTACCCGCCAGAGTCCGCAGCCATGCGTCCGCCGGTCAGATTTACGTCCCCTAACGGACTGAACTTTCGTTGATACGGGGGTAGTTGACCGGTGGGCGGCCTACCCTTCAGAGGGTGAAGCAATTGATGTCGCAAGAGTCCGAGTCCGGCCTTTCGGGGGATGTGCTCCCCGGCGTGCTGAGCGAGTCCCTGCACGCCGAACTCGTCGCCTTCCGGCGCGACTTGCACATGCACCCCGAACTGGGCAACCAGGAGTTCCGTACGACCGCCGCCGTCAAGGAGCGGCTGGAGCGGGCCGGGCTCAGGCCCCGGGTGCTCGCTTCCGGGACCGGGCTCGTCTGTGACATCGGGCTCGCGGAGGGGGAGCGGCCCAAGGAGCCGCTGCTCGCGCTGCGCGCCGACATCGACGCGCTGCCCATCCCGGACACCAAGGACGGCTGCCCGTACCGCTCGACCGTGCCCGACCGGGCGCACGCCTGCGGTCACGACGTGCACACCACCGTGGTCCTCGGCACCGGGCTGGTCCTCGCCGACCTGCACGCCAAGGGCCTGCTGCCGCGCCCGGTACGCCTGGTCTTCCAGCCTGCCGAGGAGGTGCTGCCCGGCGGCGCCCTGTCCTCCATCGACGACGGCGTGCTGAACGGGGTCGGCCGGATCCTCGCCGTGCACTGCGACCCGAGGGTGGAGGCCGGGAAGGTCGGGCTGCGGCACGGGCCGATCACCAGTGCCTGCGACCGCCTGGAGGTCGCGCTCGACGGCCCCGGCGGGCACACCGCCCGCCCGCACCTGACCACCGACCTGGTCACCGCCGCCGCCCGGGTCGCCGTCGACGTGCCCGCGCTGATCGCCCGCCGGGTCGACACCCGCGTCGGTCTCGCCCTCACCTGGGGCCGGATCGAGTCCGGGCACGCGCCGAACGTGGTCCCGCAGCACGCGGAGCTGGCCGGGACCGTGCGCTGTCTGGACCTGGAGGCATGGCGGCAGGCGCCCGACATCGTGCACGCGGCCATCGACGAGGTCGCCACCCTGCACCGGGCCAAGTCCGAGATCACCTACGTGCGCGGGGTGCCCCCGGTCGTCAACGACCGGGCGTCCACCGAGCTGCTGCACCGGGCCATGGTCGCCCGGCGCGGCACCAAGTCGCTGGAGACCACCCAGCAGAGCCTCGGCGGCGAGGACTTCTCCTGGTACCTGGAGCACGTGCCGGGCGCGCTGGCCCGGCTCGGCGTGCGCCGGCCCGGCGAGCACCGGATCCGTGACCTGCACCAGGGCGACTTCGACGCCGACGAGCACGCGATCACGGTGGGTGTGGAGATGTTCACCGCCGCCGCCTTCCTGGACACGGCGACGCCGTCCCGGGACTGACCGGAGCGGCCGGCGGGGAGCCGACCGACGACAGTCGGGAGGGCGGTCGTACGGCCGGTGGCGGAGGGGGTGCGGACGGCTCCGGGGCCGTTCCCCCCTCCGGCGCAACACGCGCGCGAGCCATTCGCGCACCTCCGGTGACCCCGGCCGTATACGACCGGGAGCCCGAGTTCAGACGGTGTTTGCCTCGAATCGATAACGGCTTCGCGAGAGGGTTTTTTGCGACATCTACGCGCGTTACGATGCCGCGAAGCCGACGCCGAAGGGGCGACTCGGCCGGGGCACTGTCATGGTGCTCCCATCAAGCGCCGACATGGCGCTCAGGTCAGGTGAAGGAGCCTTCCCGTGCGCCGGGTAGCCAAGCTTTCTGCTGCGTGTATCGCGTCCGCAGCTCTCGCCGTGACTGCCACTGCCTGTGGCAGCACCTCCTCCGAGAAGGAGAACCCCTCGTCCTCCGCGGGCGGCGGCAAGGAGGTCAAGGTCGGCCTCGCCTTCGACGTCGGCGGCCGCGGTGACCGGTCCTTCAACGACTCCGCCGCGCGCGGTGCCGACAAGGCGAAGACGGAGTTCGGCGGCGAGATCAAGGAGCTGACCGCCAAGACCTCGGACACCGAGGCCGACCGCGAGCAGCGTCTGTCGGACCTCGCGGAGGCCGGCTACAACCCGATCGTCGGCATCGGCTACGCCTACGCCGCCTCCATGACCAAGGTCGCCGCGAAGTACCCGAAGACCAGCTTCGGCATCGTCGACTCGGTGGTGGACGGCAAGAACGTCAACAGCATCACCTTCACCGAGGAGCAGGGCTCCTACCTGGCCGGTGTCGCGGCCGCGCTGAAGAGCAAGTCGAAGCACGTGGGCTTCATCGGCGGTGTCGACGTCCCGCTGATCAAGAAGTTCGAGGCGGGTTACGTCCAGGGCGTCAAGGACACCGACCCGAAGATCAAGGTCGACACCCAGTACCTGTCCCACGGCTCGGACACCTCCGGCTTCGCCAGCCCCGACAAGGGCAAGGAGGCCGCGCAGGGCATGCTGGACAACGGTGCCGACGTCGTCTACACGGCGGCCGGCTCCTCCGGCAACGGCGCCATCGAGGCCGTCGCCGGCAAGAAGGGCGCCTGGGCGATAGGCGTGGACTCGGACCAGTACAACGTCCCGGGCCTGGCCAAGTACAAGAACTCGATCCTGACCTCGATGGTCAAGAACGTGGACCTCGGCGTGTACGACTTCGTCAAGTCGGTCCGCGACGGCAAGCCGCTGAGCGGCACCCACACCTACGCGCTCGCCCAGGACGGCGTGAAGCTGTCCACGAGCGGCGGTTTCATCGACGACATCCAGGCCAAGCTGGACGCGGCGAAGAAGAAGATCGTCGACGGCTCCATCAAGGTCAAGACCACCCCGTGACCTGATGGGTCCGCGCGGACCCCGGCTCGGCGCGGGGGCCTTCCCAGCCCCCGCGCCGAGCCATAACAATGTGTCAACTCTACGCGTGTAGCGCCGAGTTGCCGCGCTAGCGTCGCCGACGCCCTGCCCCCTCCCCGCAGCCTCTTTCCCCGAGGAGAGTGCGCCATCAACGCGTCCAGCCCGCCCGCTGCCGTCGAACTGCGCGGCATCACCAAGCGTTTCCCCGGCGTCGTCGCCAACCGCGACATCGACATCACCGTACGCACGGGCACCGTCCACGCCCTGTGCGGTGAGAACGGTGCCGGCAAGTCCACCCTGATGAAGATCCTCTACGGCATGCAGCAGCCGGACGAGGGCACCATCACGGTCAATGGCGAGCAGGTCGTCCTGCACAACCCCGGCGACGCCATCGCCCGCGGCATCGGCATGGTGCACCAGCACTTCATGCTGGCCGACAACCTCACCGTGCTGGAGAACGTCGTCCTCGGCGCCGAGAAGCTGCACGGCATCGGGGGCCGGGCCCGCGCCAGGATCAAGGAGATCTCGGACGCGTACAGCCTGAACGTCCGGCCCGACGTCCTCGTGGAGGAGCTGGGCGTCGCCGACCGCCAGCGGGTGGAGATCCTCAAGGTCCTCTACCGCGGCGCCCGGACCCTCATCCTCGACGAGCCGACGGCCGTGCTCGTGCCGCAGGAGGTCGACGCGCTCTTCGACAACCTGCGCGAGCTGAAGGCCGAGGGCCTCACCGTCATCTTCATCTCCCACAAGCTGGGCGAGGTGCTGTCGGTCGCCGACGAGATCACCGTCATCCGGCGCGGCACCACCGTCGGCACGGCCGACCCGCGGACCACCACCCCCAAGCAGCTGGCCGAGCTGATGGTCGGCAGCGAGCTGCCCAGCCCGGACACCGAGGAGTCCACCGTCACGGACGTCCCGATGCTCACGCTGGACGGCGTGCACCTGACGCAGACCGGCCTCGACGGCATCGAGCGGGTCATCCTCGACGAGATCTCCTTCACCATCCACAAGGGCGAGGTCCTCGGCATCGCCGGCGTGGAGGGCAACGGCCAGTCCGAGCTGGTCGAGGCGATCATGGGCATGCGGCAGCCCGACGCCGGCGTCATCACGCTCGACGGCGCCGACATCTCGGGCGCCGCCACCCGCGACCGCCGCCTGGCCGGCATCGGCTACATCCCCGAGGACCGCCACCGCCACGGCCTGCTGCTGGAAGCCCCGCTGTGGGAGAACCGCATCCTCGGCCACGTCAGCGAGAAGCCCAACTCGCGCGGCGCCCTCCTCGACATCAAGGCGGCCCGCGCCGACACCGAGCGGATCGTCGCGTCGTACGACGTCCGCACCCCCGGCATCGACGTGACCGCGGCCTCGCTGTCCGGCGGCAACCAGCAGAAGCTGATCGTCGGCCGCGAGATGAGCCACCACCCCAAGCTGCTGATCGCCGCCCACCCCACCCGCGGGGTGGACGTCGGTGCCCAGGCGGCCATCTGGGACTACATCCGCGAGGCCCGCCGCGAGGGCCTGGCCGTACTGCTGATCTCCGCCGACCTGGACGAGCTGATCGGCCTCTCCGACACCCTGCGGGTGATGTACCGGGGCCGCCTGGTCGCCGACGCCGACCCCGCCACCATCACCCCCGAGGAGCTGGGCTCCGCCATGACGGGTGCGGCCACCGGCCACCTGGAGCACACAGAGGACGACGAGCGATGAACAAGCTGACCTCACGCATCGACAAGGAGCGGCTGGCCCTCGGCATCGCCGCGCCGCTGCTGGCGGTCGTCGCCGCACTCGTCGTCACCGCCCTGGTGATCCTCGCGACCGGCAAGAACCCCGGCGCCGCGTTCAGCGACATGATGAGCTACGGCTTCGCCAGCGACAGCCAGGTCTACATCCTGAACAAGGCCACCACGTACTACCTCGCGGGCATCGCGGTCGCCGTCGGCTTCCGGATGAACCTGTTCAACATCGGTGTCGACGGCCAGTACCGGCTCGCCGCGTTCATCGCCGCCGTCCTCGGCGGCGCGCTGACCGTGCCCGGCTGGCTCGCCATCCCGCTGATCATCATCTGCGCCATGGCGACCGGCGCGCTGTGGGCGGCCATCGCCGGTGTGCTGAAGGTGACCCGGGGCGTCAGCGAGGTCATCGCGACCATCATGCTGAACTCCATCGCCACCGCCGTCATCGGCTATCTGCTCCAGCCCGAGCGGCTCGGCGAACTCCAGCAGGGCGGCACCCTGGTCTCCACCAAGCCGCTGCCGTCGTCCTCGTTCTTCTTCAGCATCGACACCGGCCCGGCCGGCGTGCTGGACGGCTTCATCGTCGTCGCCGTGATCGTCGGCCTCGCCTACTGGTTCATCCTCGGCCGCACCCGGTTCGGCTTCGACCTGCGCACCGTCGGCCAGTCCGAGAGCGCCGCCGCCGCGAGCGGTGTGTCGGTGAAGAAGATGGTCGCCACCAGCATGATCATCTCGGGTGCGGTGGCCGGTCTGATCGGCATGCCCACACTGCTGAACGAGAGCCACCAGTACGACAACAGCTTCCCCACCGGGATCGGCTTCACCGGCATCGCCATCGCGCTGCTCGGCCGCAACAACCCGGTCGGCATCGCGCTCGGCGCCCTGCTCTGGGGCTTCCTGGAGCGCACCACCAACCACCTGGAGTTCCAGGGCTACGACAAGGAGATCCTCGGCGTGATCCAGGGCGTCATCGTCCTGTGCGTCGTGATCGCCTACGAGGTCGTCCGGCGCTACGGCCTCAAGCGCCAGCAGCAGCGGGTCGGCGCGGAACTCGCCGCCCAGGCCGCCGCCCCGACGAAGAAGCAGGAGGTGGCGTGATGACTGCCACGATGACCGACACGCCGCCGCCCGCGGCGCCCAAGGCGCCCGGCGCGCCCCAGCGCACGGGCCGCTCCCTCGGCCAGATCCTCATGATCGTCGCCGGCGCGCTGCTGCTCCTCGCGGCCATCCGGACGATCACCGACTCCACCCAGCTCGACTCCTCCGGCCAGGTCGCCGCCGCGCTCGGCCTCGCCGTGCCGATCGGCCTCGCCGGACTCGCGGGCCTGTGGTCCGAACGGGCCGGCGTGGTCAACATCGGCCTCGAAGGCATGATGATCCTCGGCACCTTCGGCGCCGGCTGGGTCGGCTGGCAGTCCAGCCCCTGGCTCGGCCTGCTGTGCGGCATCGGCTTCGGCGTCCTCGGCGGCCTGGTGCACGCCGTCGCGACCATCACCTTCGGCGTCGACCACATCGTCTCCGGTGTCGCCGTCAACCTGCTCGCGCTCGGCGCCACCCAGTACCTCGCCAAGCTGTTCTTCGCCGACGGCTCGGCGGCGCAGGAGGGCGGCAACCCCAAGCAGTCCCCGCCCGCGGACTCGCTGCCCGACATCACGGTCCCCGGACTGTCCGACGGCCTCGCCTCCCTCGAGAAGCACCACTGGTTCCTGGTCTCCGACCTCGCCGGCATCCTCGGCGGTCTGGTCACCAACCTGTCCGTGATCACCGTCGTGGCGGTGCTGCTGTTCGCCGGCAGCTGGTGGCTGTTGTGGCGCACCCCGTTCGGACTGCGGCTGCGCTCCTGCGGTGAGAACCCGGTCGCCGCGGAGTCCCTCGGCGTCAACGTCTACCAGTACAAGTACGCGGCCGTCGCCGTCTCCGGCGGTCTGGCCGGTCTCGGCGGCGCGTTCCTCGCGCTGGTCACCTCGCACACCTATCTGGAGGGCCAGACCGCGGGCCGCGGCTACATCGGTCTGGCCGCCATGATCTTCGGCAACTGGCGGCCCGGCGGGCTGGCCATGGGCGCGGGCCTGTTCGGCTACTCCGACGCCCTCCAGCTGCGCAACGGCGGGGTCACCGTGCACGCGCTGCTGCTGCTCCTGGTCGTCCTGCTCGCGCTGCTGGCCGGCTGGAAGCTGTACCGGAAGGCCGTGGTCCAGGGCGTGGTCAGCGCCGTCATGGCCGTGCTGGTACTGGTCTGGTACCTGCTCACCGACGAGGTCCCGAGCGACTTCGTGGGCGCCACCCCGTACGTCGTCACGCTGCTTGTGCTCTCGCTGTCCGCACAGCGGCTGCGGATGCCCAAGGCGGACGGCATGCGCTACCGGAAGGGCCAGGGCAAGTGACGCGGGACGCGGACACCTTCGACTGGGAGCCGCTGCGCGCCCGGGCGCGGGAGGCGATGTCCCACGCCTACGCCCCCTACTCGGGCTATCCGGTCGGGGTCGCGGCCCTGGTCGACGACGGCCGCACGGTCACCGGCTGCAACGTGGAGAACGCCTCCTACGGCCTCGGCCTGTGCGCCGAGTGCGGTCTGGTCTCCGAGCTCCAGCGCACCGGCGGCGGCCGGCTGACGCACTTCACCTGTGTCGACCGCACCGGTGCCCTGCTGGTCCCGTGCGGGCGCTGCCGCCAGCTGCTCTACGAGTTCGGCGGCCCGGACCTGCTCCTGGACACCCCCGCGGGCGTACTCCCGCTCGCCGAGATGCTGCCCCAGGCCTTCGGCCCGGACCATCTCACCCAGTAACGCCGTACGGCCCCCCTGCCCCGCCCGCAGGGGGGCCGCACACTTCGCACCTCCCGGAAGGAAGCCCCAGCCATGGCCATGGACGCCATCTCCGTCATCCGCACCAAGCGGGACCGCGGCGAGCTGACCGACGAGCAGATCGACTGGGTCATCGACGCGTACACCCGCGGCGAGGTCGCCGACGAGCAGATGTCCGCGCTCGCCATGGCGATCCTGCTGAACGGCATGAACCGCCGCGAGATCGCCCGCTGGACGGCGGCCATGATCGCCTCCGGTGAGCGCATGGACTTCTCCGCGCTGTCCCGCCCGACGGCCGACAAGCACTCCACGGGCGGCGTCGGTGACAAGATCACCCTGCCGCTGGCCCCCCTCGTCGCGGCCTGCGGGGCGGCCGTCCCGCAGCTCTCCGGCCGGGGCCTCGGCCACACCGGCGGCACCCTGGACAAGCTGGAGTCGATCCCCGGCTGGCGCGCCCTGCTCTCCAACGAGGAGATGCTGGACGTCCTCGGCACCACCGGCGCGGTGATCTGCGCGGCGGGCGACGGCCTGGCCCCCGCCGACAAGAAGCTCTACGCGCTGCGTGACGTGACCGGCACGGTGGAGGCCATCCCGCTGATCGCCTCCTCGATCATGTCCAAGAAGATCGCCGAGGGCACCGGCTCGCTGGTGCTGGACGTCAAGGTGGGCTCGGGCGCCTTCATGAAGACCATCGAGGACGCCCGGGAACTGGCCTCGACGATGGTGGGCCTCGGCACCGACCACGGCGTGAAGACGGTCGCGCTGCTCACGGACATGTCCACCCCGCTGGGCCTGACGGCGGGCAACGCCCTGGAGGTCCGCGAGTCGGTGGAGGTCCTGGCGGGCGGCGGCCCCGCGGACGTCGTGGAACTGACCCTCGCCCTGGCCCGCGAGATGCTGGACGCGGCCGGGCTGAAGGACGCCGACCCGGCGAAGGCCCTGGCCGACGGCTCGGCGATGGACGTCTGGCGCCGGATGATCGCGGCACAGGGCGGCGACCCGGACGCCCCGCTGCCCACGTCGAGGGAACAGCACGTGGTGAAGGCCCCCTCCTCCGGTGTCCTGACCCGCCTCGACGCCTACGACATCGGCCTCGCCGCCTGGCGCCTGGGTGCCGGCCGCGCCCGCAAGGAGGACCCGGTGCAGGCGGCGGCGGGCGTCGAACTCCACGCCAGGCCCGGCGACCGGGTGACCGAGGGCCAGCCCCTCCTCACCCTGCACACCGACACCCCGGACCGCTTCGAGTACGCCCTCCAGGCGGTGACGGGCTCCTACGACATCGCGGCCCCGGGCACCGCCTTCCAGCCCACCCCGGTGGTCCTGGAGCGCATCGCCTGACCTGCGGTTTCCCCAGTCGGGTGAACGGGACCGGTGGACCTGCACCGGTCCCGTTCGGCATGCCGGGATCGGTGACGCACCGATGGGAGACCGCCATGAGCGCACTCACCGTGAGCCACGACGCCGAGCAGAGCTGGGACGACCTCGTCCGGTTCTGGGAGGAGATGGAATGGCCTGAGGGCAGCAAGGTGGAGATCATCGAGGGGATCGTCACCGTGTCACCTGCTCCCGCGTTCCGTCACAACGTGATCGCGGCTCGCATCCAGCGTCGCCTCTACTCTGTGATCCCCGAGGACTGGGAGATCTTCCAGACCCAGGCCATCGCCGTGCCGTCGCGGCTGGGCATGTTCATCCCGGACCTGTTGGTGGTGCCGGTGCGGGCATACGAGGAGTCGGACTCCCACATCCCCGCCGCTCTCGCCGAACTCGTCGTAGAGGTGACCTCCAAGTCCAACGCCCGCCACGACCGCGTCAGCAAGCCGGCCTCCTACGCCACCGCGGGCATCCCGCTCCACCTCCTCGTCGACCGGTGGGCCCCCGGAGGCCCCACCGCGACGCTGTACGGCGAGCCGAAGGGCGAGGTCTACCGGGTGCTGTCCGCGGTGAAGTCCGGTGATCCGATCAAGCTGCCGGAGCCGTTCGGGATCACCATCGACACCGGCGAGTTCCCCGTGGACTGACGTCCTTCAGCCGGGACGGCGATGAGTTCCGGCCGTCCCGGCGGTCTATCCGCACGTGGATGCCAAGACGCCCGTCGCCGTGCTCGTGCTGACCGGTCCCGTCCGCGCCGACGAGGCGGCGGGGTGGTGTGCCGCCGTGCGGGAAGCGCTCGCGGGCGGTGCGGGCGGGGTGGTCGTGTGTGACGTGGGCGGGCTCGGGCCGCCGGGGCTGGCGGCCGTCGATCTGCTCGCCCGGCTGGAGCTGACCGCCCGCCGGGCCGGCGGGCGGATACGGCTGCGGGACGCCGGTCCCGCGCTAGTCGGCCTGCTGGACCTGCTCGGACTCCGCTTCCAGACGGAGGGGCAGATCGAACAGCGGGAACCACCGCTGGGTGTCGAGGAAGCAGTGGAAACCGGTGATCCGGCCGGCTGAGATCTCCAGCACCTGCACCGCCCACGGCGTGAACCCGCCGTTCTCCGGGTCCGGCTTGTAGTGCGCGAACGCCGGCAGACCGTTGGCCTGGACCGGCACCAGCCGGGACCCGGCGCAGGAGGCGCCGATGGACAGCATGAAGCCGGTGATGTCGGCCGTGCCGCGCAGCCACAGGTCGAACGGCGGCATCGTCATGATGGCGTCCTCGTGCAGCAGCGCCGTCAGCGCCGTCATGTCGTAGCCCTCGAACGCCTTGACGTACCGCTCCAGCAGCTTGCGCTGCTCCTCGTCCAGCGGATCGGACACCGCCCCCTCGGGCCCCGCCTCCGACCGCTCCGCCAGCGTGGCCCGGGCCCGCTGCAACGCGCTGTTCACCGAGGCCACCGAGGTCTCCAGCAGCTCGGCGACCTCGCTCGCCTTCCACGCGAGCACCTCGCGCAGGATCAGCACCGCCCGCTGCTTGGGCGGCAGTTGCTGGAGCGCCGCCATGAAGGCGAGCCGCACCGACTCCTTGGCGACCGCCGCCTCCGCCGGGTCCGTCACGGCCGGGAGCACCCGCGCGTCCGGCATCGGCTCCAGCCAGGTGTGGTCCGGGCGCGGGTTCAGCGCCGCCTGCGCGAGCGGGGTCGCCTCCGACAGATCCATCGGCCGGGCCCGCTTGTTGCCCGCCGACAGCATGTCCAGGCACACGTTCGTCGCGATCCGGTACAGCCACGACCTCAGCGAGGAGCGGCCCTCGAACTTCTCGTGACTCCGCCAGGCCCGCACCAGGGTGTCCTGCACGGCGTCCTCGGCCTCGAAAGAGGAGCCGAGCATCCGGTAGCAGTACCCGGTCAGCTCGGTCCGGTACTTCTCCAGTGCGACATCGAGGTCCGCCGTCGCCGTTCCGTTGCCCATCGTCCACCCACCCCTGTGGCCGTCCCCGTGGCGCACGTCGCGCCCCAGCACCTCGGAAGCTACCGCAGCCCACTGACAATGACCGCCGGAGTCGGAAAATGGCCGGTGCACGGGGGTCGTCCCACCCGCGCGGGCGGCGCACGCCGACGCGGTGGGCGTGCGCCGCGAGCACTCGGCGGCTGTGCGGGCGCACGGGCCACAAAGACGTCCCGGCCCGGCGCGGGAAGGTTTCGGCGCGCGGGGCGCCTCAGTGCGCCGGGGCCTGTACGGAAGCCCGCGCCGGGCGCGCGGCCGTCCGCCGCGCCGCCACCGAACCGAGCACGGTGATCGCCACCACGCCCAGCACCGCCAGCAGGCCGACGCCGACCGTGCCCGCCCAGCCGCCCGCGCGGAAGGCCAGCGCGCCGACCGTGCTGCCCGCGCTGGAGCCGATGTAGTACGCGGACTGGTACAGCGCCGAAGCCTGCGCGCGGCCGTGCGTGGCCGTCTTGCCGACCGCCGAGGAGGCCACCGCGTGCCCGGCGAAGAAACCCGCCGTGATCAGCACCAGGCCCAGCAGGACCAGCGGCAGCGTCGGGGCGAGCGACAGCAGCAGGCCCGCCGCCGTCGTACCGCCCGCCAGGTACAGCGCGCCCCGGCGGCCGAACCGGCCCACCAGCCGGCCCGCGCCCGAGGCCGAGACCGTGCCCACCAGGTACACCAGGAAGATCGAGCCCACGATGCCCTGCGGCAGCCCGAACGGCGCCGCCGTCAGCCGGTAGCCGATCACCGTGTAGACACCGCCGAACACCGTCATGAACAGGGCGCCGATCGCGTACAGGCGGCGCAGCAGCGGGTCGGAGAGATGACCGCGGACCGTGCCGAACAGGACCCGGGGGCGCAGCGAGCCGGGCGTGAAGTGGCGCGGTGCGGGCAGCAGCAGCCGGAACGCCACCGCGCACCCGACCGCGAGGACGCCGATCACGCCGACGGAGACCCGCCAGCCCCACTCCTGCGCGACCCAGCCGGTGATCACCCGGCCGCTCATGCCGCCGACGCTGTTGCCCGCCACGAACAGCCCGATGGCGGTGACCAGTGCCTTCGGCCGTACCTCCTCGGCCAGATAGGCCGTCGCGGAGGCCGGCAGCCCGGCCAGCGCCGCACCCTGCACGCCCCGCAGCACCACCAGCGCGCCGATCGACGGCGCGAAGGGCACCAGCAGGCCGACGGCGACGGCGACCGCCAGCGAGGCCGTCATCACCGTACGGCGCCCGAACCGCTCCGACAGGGCGCTCATGGGCAGCACGAACAGGGCCAGTCCACCGGTCGCCGCCGCCACCGTCCAGCTCGCCTCGCTCGCCGCGACGCCGAACTCCCCGGAGATCAGGGGCAGCAGCGCCTGGGTGGAGTACAGCAGGGCGAACGTCGCGACCCCGGCGAGGAAGAGGGCGAGGCTCATCCGCCGGTAGCCGGGGCCGCCCGGAGTCATACGGGAGTCGGAGCCGGTGACACCGGAGCCGGCGGAGTCGGAGTCGGAGTCGGGGACGGGAAGGGACGGTACGGCGCCCACGCCGGTGGACGCCCCGGTACTGGCGGGAGACATGCCTCGACCGTAGGACGACCGGGTTCATGCGTCCAATGCATGGAACGGCCATAATCGTTCCCATGGTGCATCAGCACAGCTCACCGAACCGCCTGTCACGGTTCAGTGACACAGAAGACATGGCGCTGTTGCTCGCGCCCCGCCTCGCCCACTTCGCCGGGGTGGCCCGCGCGGAGCACGTCACCCGGGCCGCGCAGGAGATGGACGTCCCCCAGTCCACCCTGTCCCGCGCGATGGCCCGCCTGGAACGGGACCTGGGCGTCGACCTGTTCGCCCGGCACGGCCGCACGGTCTCGCTGACCACCGCCGGCCGCACCTTCCTCGCCTCCGTGGAACGGGCCCTCGCGGAGATCGAGCGGGCCGCCGAGGAGGTCCGCGCGGACGCCGACCCGGCCACCGGCAAGGTCGCCTTCGGCTTCCTGCACACCATGGGCGCCGAGACCGTGCCCGGCCTGCTGCACGCCTTCCGCGCCGACCATCCGCGCGTCCGCTTCAGCCTGGTCCAGAACTACGGCGAGGCGATGCTGGAGCGGCTGCGCGCGGGCGAACTGGACCTCTGCCTCACCTCGCCGGTCCCCGACGCCCCCGACCTGGTCGCCCGCCGCCTGGACGAGCAGAAGCTGCGCCTGGTCGTCCCCGCGGACCACCGGCTGGCCGCCCGCCGCCGCATCCGCCTGGCCGAGGCGGCCGAGGAAACCTTCGTCACCCTGGAACCCGGCTACGGTCTGCGCCGCATCACCGACGACCTGTGCCGCCAGGCGGGCTTCCGCCCCCGGGTCGCCTTCGAGGGCGAGGAGGCCGAGACCCTGCGGGGCCTGGTCGCGGCCGGTCTCGGCGTGGCCCTCCTGCCCCCGCCGACGGTCCCCCGCCCGGGCGTGGTGGAACTGACGGTCACGGCCCCGCGAGCGGCCCGCGAGATCGGCGTGGCCTGGCTGGCCGACCGGCCGGACACCCCGCCGGTGGCGGCGTTCAAGAAGTTCCTGCTGTCGAGGCGGGGCAGCCTCCTCCCCTGACGGGGCTTCCCGTGCGCGGGGGCCGGAGGGGAAACCCGCTGGCCGCCGCGGACGGGCCGCCGGTAGCGTCGGGACCCCGGCCGGCCGTACGACCGGTCACCGGTTCCCCTGTCGAGGAGCGCATTCCCGTGACCAGCCGGCGAGCGACGACCACCCTCTGGCGCCCCACCGGCCCCAGGGAACTGGAGCTGGTGCGCGAGCTGGACTGGCGAGCCTGGCCGCCCCGGCTCCCCGAGCAGCCGATCTTCTACCCGGTGCTCAACGAGGACTACGCCGTCAGGATCGCGCGCGACTGGAACGTCGAGCACGACGGCGCCGGTTTCGTCACCCGCTTCGACGTCGACTCCGGCTTCCTGCGACGGTACCCGGTCCGGCAGGCGGGCGGGCGGACGATCCTGGAACTGTGGGTACCGGCGGAGGAACTGGACGAGTTCAACGCCCACATCGTCGGCCGGATCCAGGTCGTGCACGAGTTCCGCTGAGCGGCGCCCCGCCCTAACGCCGCAACGACCGCCCGAACCCCGCCGCCAGCGGCATCCGCAGGCCGATCGGCGGGGGAGCCGCCAGGGCGTCCTCCACCGGGCGGGAGACGGGGTGCCCGAACAGCGCACCCAGGGCGAAGTCGATGGTCAGCGCGAGGACTTCGGAGCGGTGGCCGTGCAGACCGTGGCCGTCGGAGTGGACCTCGAAGCGGCACACCTCGCGGTTCGCCTTCTTCGCCCGCTCCGCGTAGCGGAAGGACAGCTCGGGGTCGGTGCGTTCGTCGTTCGTGCCGTGGGCGATCAGGACCCGGCGGCCGACCAGTTGTCTCACCGGCTCGTCGGGGGCGGCGACATCGTCCTCCGGGAGCCAGGGGGCCAGCGCCACCACCGAGTTGACGGCCTCGTGGCCACCGGCGCGCAGTGCCGCCCGGCCGCCCATGTCGACGCCGACCAGACACACGGGGACGTCGCCGTAGCGGCGTACGACCTCGTCGGTGGCCCACTCGGCGTCCGCCGCCGGGTGCGCGTCGCCGCCGTTCCAGCCGCGGTAGCGGTAGTGGACGCGGTGGACGGCCAGCCCCTCGGCGCGGCCCGTGCGGGCGAGGGCGCGGCCCAGGGAGCGGATCAGGGTGAGGGGGCGGAGGGCGGACGGCCGGCGGGCGGAGACCTCCTCCCCGTCGGGGAGCAGCAGCACCGCTCCGCACACCGGTGTCGGCGCCGGGCCGACCGCCTTTCCCAGCCTGGCCGTTCGCACCGGCGTCGCTCGCTGTCCCATGACAGAACAGTGTCAGAAGGGGCGGTGTACGAAACCCGTACGGCGGGTCACCGTTGCGTATCGACGGAAAAGCATCGGAAACAGTGCCGGGCCACGGACCGAGGGCTGTTCGTCAATGCGATGAAATCGGCGTTCATTCCTTTCGATGAATGTTTCGTGATGATCAATAGCGTCGTCAGGTCCGGATATGCCGAGCCGAAGTCCGCATGACCGTTCCGTCGGATGGCGTCCACCAGCGGTTCCGACGGTCCGGGCGGGCGGCCGCCGCATGCCGGTCGGTATGGAAAGCGGATGTTATGTCACTCGGCGTCCCTATTTCGGTGTTTGCGGTGAGTGGTGGAGGATGTTTACGGTCGTGGATCGCTCGGATCGTTTGTGAGCTCCCGTCTCCGCACGCAAGGACGCATGCACCATGAAGCAGTCTGCTGCCAAGACCCTCGGTGTCGCCGCCCTGGGCGCCGCCGTCGCCGCCGTCGGCGCGGGCGTGGCCAACGCGGCCCCGGCCGCCCCGGACGTCGCCCGCACCCTCGACACCGCCACGAAGCTGCTGCCGCCCGAGCAGGTCGCCGAGACGCTGCCGGACAGCGGAGCGGTGAAGACGCTCAAGCCCCTGGCCAAGAGCGGTGTCCGCGCCGCGGTGCCCGCCGCTCGCAAGGCCGCCGTCGTCGCCCAGCCCGTCGCCGAGCGTGCCGTCACCGAGGGGCCGGCCAAGCCCGTCGGCGGCCTGCTCGGCGGTCTGCCGGTGAACGGCCTGCACGGCACGCCGGTCAACGGGATCCCGCTCGGCTGACCCCGGCCACCGCCGCAGGGCACGCGGGGCGCTCCGGCCCGTCCGGACGCGCCCCCTGGGGTGCTCGCCCCCCTCACGCACCGGCCGCGTCCGCGACGCACCGGACCCGCCTCCGGCTCACCGGGCGCGCCGCCTCCGACTCCCCGGCGCGGCCCCCTCGTCGGGCGGGTGAGGCGCTCACCAGGCGGTGCGGGCCTTGTCCTCGGACGGCAGCAGCAGCCACAGCGCTATGTACAGCAGGAACTGCGGGCCCGGCAGCAGGCAGGACACCAGGAAGATCACCCGCATCGTCGTGGCCGACGTGCCGAAGCGCCGGGCCAGGCCCGCGCAGACTCCGCCGATCACGCGGCCGTGGGTGGGGCGGGAAAGGGCGGTCATTGTCGGCTCCTCCGTGGTCGTCGGCTCGTTTCCGAGCCGGTGACGGGGGCCCCGGACGGGCCCCTCGACTGACATCCACGGTAGGCGGACGAAGCGGACGAAGCATCACTCTAAGGTGCGATACCGACCCTGGGAATCGTCGGGGTACGGCCCTGAGACAGCTCCTCCGCGATGCCGACCGCCGGCCCGGCCGCCGCGCCAGGGTCCCGCACCGTCCGCCGCCGCAGCCAGGACCGGCCCGCCGGTACGACGGCCAGGTGCGCCAGCACGACCCCCGCCGTGTTCAGCAGCAGCGAGTCGACGTCCACCACCCGGCCCGGCACGCCGGTCTGCAACAGGGCGATACCCAGGGAGATCAGCGCGCCGGCCGCGGCCGTCCGCAGCAGCGAGGCGAGCGGGGAGACGGTGAGTCTGCCGTGCGCCGCCGGCAGCAGCACGCCCAGCGGGGCGAGCAGCGCGAGACCCTCGCCGAGCGGCCGGGCGGCCCCGGGCCAGCCCCGGGCCAGATCGGCCCGGATGCCGGCCAGCGGACGCAGATTCGGGGGCATCACCCAGGGGACGTCCAGGGGGCGCAGCATCAGCCAGGCGACGAGGCCGAGGTGCGCGGCGAGGAGGACACCCCCCGTCACACGGATGCGGATCGCGGCGCTGCCGCCGATGGAGCCTTGACGCTGCACTCCCCCCTAGACGCGGCCACGGGGTCGAACGGTTCCGCGGCGAAAAACGGTTCGCCCGGGCCGTGACGCCGCTCCGGTACGCCCTGGCACCGGGGAACACCCGTAGGGGTGGCCGGGCAGGCACCCGGAGTTCCGGGCAGGTACCCCGGGAGAGCGGGCGTCCGCCCCGGCTACCCCGTGACCTCGCTGGACGGCGGCCGGGTGCCGGCGGGGTGGTCGCGGACCTCGTCCGTGCACTCGTACCGCCGCAGCGGGCCCCCGTCCGGGCCGCCCAGGATGACCGAGCCGTCGCCCTCCGTGGCCGCCGAGTCGGACAGCGTGCACACCAGCTGGGCCAGGGACTGGGAGGACAGGCGCGAGGGGCCCGTGCTCAGCCGGAGCGCGTCCTCCGGGTCCTTCGGGCCGGGCCCGCGCACCCCGAGCCCGCCCGGGACGTACGTCGTGTAGCCCGCCGACCGCTCCGCGGCCGACGGGGACGCGGCGAGCTGGTCCAGCAGTCCCTGCGCCACGATCACCCGGCGCCGGTCGTCCGGGGTGCCCTCCGGGACCGGCACCGTGCGGTCCACGGCGACCAGGGACGCCCCGCACAGCAGGAACACCTGCACCGGCACCCCGCGCGAGGACTGCGCGGCCCGGTCCGGCCCGGCCAGCGAGCACGGCACCCGGGACGGCGCCGCCCCGAAGTCGGTCGGCACCTCCGTGGCCCGGATGCCGCAGCCGGTGAGCAGCGCGCCGAGGAGGGGCAGCGCCACCAGACGTCGTACGGTCATGACCCCTCCTTCCCCGCGCTCTCCTGCCCGGCGGTGCCGTCCTTGCCGTCCTTGCCGTCGCGGGCCTTGGGGCCGTCCCCGGCGTCCTCCTCGGTCAGCCGGGAGGCGTCCCGGGGCAGCCGGAGCGTGAACACCGCGCCGCCCTCCTCCGAGTTGGCGGCGATGATCTCGCCGCCGTGGATGTGGGCGTTCTCCAGAGCGATGGACAGGCCCAGCCCGCTGCCCTCGGAGCGCGGCCGGGAGGCGCTCGCCTTGTAGAAGCGGTCGAAGACGTGCGGCAGGACGTCCTCGGGGATGCCCGGCCCGTGGTCGCGGACCCGGATCTCGACCGAGTCCTCCGCCTCCCGCACCGACACCCGCACCGGCGACCCGCCGTGCTTGAGCGCGTTGCCGATCAGATTGGCGAGGATGACGTCCAGGCGGCGCGGGTCCAGCCGGGCGTGGATGCCGCGCTCGGCGTCCAGCTCGACCGCGTCCAGCCAGGCCCGGGCGTCGATGCACGCGGTGATCTGGTCGGCGACGTCGACGTCGTCCAGGACCAGCCGGGCCGTGCCCGCGTCGAAGCGGGTGACCTCCATCAGGTTCTCGACCAGGTCGTTCAGCCGCCGGGTCTCGCTGACCACCAGCCGGACCGCGGGCTCGATCATCGGGTCCATGCTGCCGGTCTCCGCCTCCAGCTCCTCCTCCAGCACCTCCGTGACGGCGGTGATGGCGGTGAGCGGGGTGCGCAGCTCGTGCGACATGTCCGCGACGAACCGGCGGGACGCCTCGTCCCGCGCGGCCATCTCCGCGACCCGCTTCTCCAGCGCCTCGGCCGCGTTGTTGAACGTCCGGGACAGATCGGCGAGTTCGTCGGTGCCGGAGACCCGCAGCCGGGTGTCCAGCCTGCCCTCGCCGAGCCGCCGCGCGGCCACCCCGAGCCGGTGCACCGGCTTCAGCACGGTCGTCGCGGCGGCCTGCGCGAGCAGCGCGGCGCCGATCAGCGCCAGCCCGGTGGCGATGCCCAGCGACCAGGCCAGCGAGTTGAGGTCCTTGGCCTCCGGCTCCAGCGACTTCGCCATGTAGCCGGTCGGACCGCCGCCGATGACCCGCGTCCCGGCCACCAGGAACGGCGTGCCGTGGTCCACGACCCGCTGCCAGTACAGGTGGTACGGGTCCTTGTTCCGGTCGGACACCGGCTGCCGCTTGGCCACGGCCGCGCGCAGCGACGCCGGCACGTCCTCCAGCGCGAAGCCGTTGATGCCGCCCGAATTGCCGTACACCGTCTTGCCGTCGGCGTCCGTGGCGACCAGCAGCACGCTGAAGCGCTGGCTGCTGGCGGCCATCTGGCCCGCCGCGCGCTGCAGCTGGTCCTGGCTGGGGTGCGCGGGCAGCGCGCCCGCGCGGTTCTGCATCTCCTGCCGGAAGTCGCGCAGCACCGCGTCCTGGGCGCGGGTGAGCACCGCCTCCCGGTTGAGCCAGTAGGCGATGCCCGACGCCGACACCGCGGCGGTGAGCGCGACCAGTGCGAACACCACCACCAGGCGCAGCCGCAGGCTGGTGAGCCTCAGCCGGGACAGGCCCCTCCCACGCCCCGCGGTCCAGCCGCGCAGCCCCCCTCGCGTACCGGTCACTGAGGGGCGTCCAGGCGGTAGCCGACCCCGCGGACGGTACGGATCAGCGTCGGGGACGACGGCACGTCCTCGACCTTGGCGCGCAGCCGCTGCACACACGCGTCCACCAGGCGCGAGTCGCCCAGGTAGTCGTGCTCCCACACCAGCCGCAGCAACTGCTGCCGGGACAGCGCCTGACCGGGCCGCCGGCTCAGTTCCAGCAGCAGCCGCAGCTCGGTCGGGGTCAGCTGGAGGTCCTCGCCGTTCTTCGTGACCGTCATGGCCGAACGGTCGATGACGAGGCTGCCGAAGGTCGCCGAGTCGCTGGACTCCCGCTCGCCGCGCCGCAGCACGGCCCGGATCCGGGCGTCGAGCACCCGGCCCTGGACGGGTTTGACGACGTAGTCGTCGGCGCCGGACTCCAGCCCGACCACCACGTCGATGTCGTCGCTGCGCGCGGTCAGCAGGATGATCGGGAGCTGGTCGGTGCGCCGGATGCGGCGGCAGACCTCGAACCCGTCGATGCCGGGCAGCATCACGTCCAGCACGATCAGGTCCGGCCGCTGCTCGCGCAGCAGCTTCAGACCGTCCTCGCCGCTGGCAGCGGTGGCCACCCGGTGTCCCTGGCGCGTCAGGGAGAGCTCCAGGGCCGTACGGATGGCGTCGTCGTCCTCGATCAGCAACAGGGAAGGCACGGCCTCATTCTGGCCCATGGACGGGCTGCCGTACGACCGGCCCGTGCCACTCCTCGCGCATCGCCACCCACCGTGTGCGAGGGGTGACCGGCACCGCCGTACCCCTGTGACAGGTCTGTGACAGTCGGCGGACACGGCCATGAAGTGGCCCCGGCAGGCTTTTCGTCACGGGCCGGACGGGGAGCCGGCCCGGCAAGACCGATTCACCGGAAGTCCACGACGGGGAGCGCGAGATGAACACGCTGCACAGCATCAGCACCAGCGCAGTGGTCACGCGTCTGCACGACGTGCACCGGGGATCCGAGAAGTCCGGTGCCGCGGGCATGCGGGGGTGCGCTCGCGGCACCGGGCGTCAGCATCCGGCGTACATGTCGGTGGTTGACGCGCACACGGGGGAGACACACGGGGGAACCGCGTACGGGGAGGACCCGGGGGAGCGCCGTTCGCTGTCGGAGGCGGAGTTCACCGCCTACGTCCAGGAGCGCCGCGCCTCCCTGTACGCCACCGCCTACCACCTGACCGGCGACCGCCACGAGGCCGAGGACCTGCTGCAGAGCGCGCTGTTCTCGACGTACCGGGCGTGGGACCGGATCAGCGACAAGGCCGCGGTCGGCGGATACCTCCGCCGCACCATGACCAACCTGCACATCAGCGCGTGGCGGCGGCGCAAGCTCAACGAGTACCCGACCGAGGAACTGCCGGAGACGCCCGGCGAGGACGCGATGCGCGGCACCGAGCTGCGCGCGGTCCTGTGGCAGGCGCTGGCCCGGCTGCCCGAACTCCAGCGCACCATGCTGGTCCTGCGCTACTACGAGGGCCGCACGGACCCGGAGATCGCCGACATCCTCGGCATCAGCGTCGGCACGGTGAAGTCCAGCATCTGGCGCTCGCTGCGCCGCCTGCGCGACGACGAGGTGCTCAGCTTCGGCCGCGACGAAGAGGCTGCCTTCGGCGAACTGGTCGCCTGAGGGCAGGGTCACCGGGGGGTGGCCCGAGGGGGGAACACGGGGGACCACTGGGGGGTGGGCCCACGGGGGAACACGGGGGTGGAACAGGAACGGGACTGGTGGACCTGGGGGACCGGCCAGTCCCGTTTCGCCTGCCCGCCATCGGGCGGCCCCGCGCACCCGGTACGGCGCTCAGGCCGGCGTCTGCTGCCGTGCCTGACGGCCCGCCGCCGCTGCCGCCAGCCGGCCCAGCGCCTCGTCCCGGTCGCACCGGTGCGCGCCGAGGGACATCTGGCGGGCGACGATCGAGCGTTCGGCGCGCATCAGCCGCCAGCCGCGGCGCAGCAGGAACGGCACCGACTTGCGGCCCTCCTTCAGATCGCGCACGAAGCGCCGCCGGAAAGTGGTGAACGCGCCGCGGGACAGGCACAGCGCGTCCGCCAGCACGCCCAGTTCCCGGCAGCGCCCGACGATCTCCGCGGCGAAGATGCCCTCCGCGATGAACAGCGGGGTACGGCCGATGCTCAGCGTCTCCTCGCCGGTACGGGCGCTCAGCGCGATGTCGTACACCGGAACCGGTGTCGAACCAGTGGCGCACAGCCGGGCGATGGCCTCGACGGCGACGTCCGCGTCCCAGGACCCCGGGTGGTCCCAGTCGATGTCCGAACTCCCCTCCACCAGGGGCAGAGTCGGGTCGTCAGCCTCCTTGTAGAAGTCGTCCAGGCGCAGCACGGGCAGCCCGGAGCGGGCGGCGACAAGGGACTTGCCCGAGCCCGAGGGGCCGCACAGCAGCACGACACGGGCGGGAGACGGAAGATGAAGGCTCACGGAACACCAGTTTGACGCATGGCGGACCGCCTGCCGAGCCCGCGGGTCGGCTTTTGAGCGTGAGCCCCGCCTCAACTACCCTTCGTGCCGACACGATCACCCAGTGCAGTAGAAGGTGGCATCAGCAATGGCCCGACACGCCTCACCCCAGCACTCCACCGCGCAGCGCGCCCTGGTCGTCCTCGCCGTCGCCGGGGCGGCCCTGGGCGCGGGGACGGCCACGGCGTCCGCCGGGACGGCCGCCGTCCCGGGCGTGACCTCCCGCCCCCTCGACTTCGGCACCATCGACCCGCAGGCCGGCCTGGGCGCGCTGACGGGCATCGTCGGCTACGTCACCGGGCCGGTGACCGGCCTCAAGCCCAACCCCCTGGCGGGCACGGGCGTCGACCCGCTGGACAACGGCGTCGGCACCCAGGTGGCCGACTTCCAGCCGGTCGGCACCCAGACGCTGACGCGCCCGCTGGCCCAGGCCCAGTCGCTGGGCGGCGTGCCGGTGCTGGGCCCGGTCCTCGCGTCCCTGGGTCACTGAACGCGCCCGCGCCCGGTGGCGGTGCCCGTCAGTAGGAAGACCCTCCCGCGCCCAGCGACCCCGTCGGGTGCCACACCGTCTTCGTCTCCAGGAACGCCGTCATCCGGTCGGTGCCCGGCGTCTCGAAGTAGTCCACAGGCTGTGGACGCAGCACCCGCTTGAGGTTGTCGGCCGCCGCGATCTCCAGCTCCTTGGCCAGCGCCTCGTCCGCCCCCGCGAGGTCGATCGCGTTGACGTCCTGGTGCGCGGCCAGCGGCGCCGCGAGTTCCGCCGTACGGCCGGACAGGACGTTGACGACACCGCCCGGGACGTCGGACGTGGCCAGCACCTCGCCCAGGGACAGGGCCGGCAGCGGGGCCTTCTCGGAGGCGATCACGACCGCCGTGTTGCCGGTGGCGATCACCGGCGCCACCACCGACACCAGCCCCAGGAAGGACGACTCCCGCGGGGCCAGGACGGCGACCACACCGGTCGGCTCGGGGGAGGAGAGGTTGAAGTACGGGCCCGCGACCGGGTTGGCGCCACCGGTCACCTGGGCGATCTTGTCGGTCCAGCCCGCGTACCAGACCCAGCGGTCGATCGTCGCGTCCACGACGGCCGCCGCCTTCGACTTGGACAGGCCCTCCGCGTCGGCCACCTCGCGGACGAACTGCTCGCGCCGGCCCTCCAGCATCTCGGCGACGCGGTAGAGGACCTGGCCGCGGTTGTAGGCGGTCGCGCCGGACCAGCCGCCGAACGCCTTGCGCGCGGCGACCACCGCGTCCCGGGCGTCCTTGCGGGAGGACAGGGGGGCGTTCGCCAGCCAGTTGCCCTTCGAGTCCGTCACCTCGTACACCCGGCCGCTCTCCGAACGCGGGAACTTCCCGCCGACGTACAGCTTGTAGGTCTTGAAGACACTCAAACGGTCAGACATCGAGGTACGCCTCCAGGCCGTGGCGGCCGCCCTCGCGGCCGAAGCCCGACTCCTTGTAACCGCCGAACGGCGAGGTCGGGTCGAACTTGTTGAACGTGTTGGACCAGACGACACCGGCGCGCAGCTTGTTGGCGACGGCCAGGATGCGCGAGCCCTTCTCGGACCAGATGCCGGCCGACAGGCCGTACTGGGTGTTGTTGGCCTTGGCGACGGCCTCGTCGGGCGTACGGAAGGTCAGGACCGACAGCACCGGGCCGAAGATCTCCTCGCGGGCGATGGTGTGCGCCTGGGTGACGTTCGTGAACAGCGTCGGGGCGAACCAGTAGCCGGAGGCGGGCAGTTCGCAGGCCGGGGACCAGCGCTCGGCGCCCTCCGCCTCGCCCCGCTCGGCCAGCGCGGTGATCCGGGCCAGCTGCTCGGCGGAGTTGATCGCGCCGATGTCGGTGTTCTTGTCCAGCGGGTCGCCGAGGCGGAGCGTGGACAGGCGGCGCTTGAGGGCGTCCAGCAGCTCGTCCTGGACCGACTCCTGCACCAGCAGGCGGGAGCCCGCGCAGCAGACCTGGCCCTGGTTGAAGAAGATGCCGTTCACGATGCCCTCGACGGCCTGGTCGAGCGGGGCGTCGTCGAAGACGATGTTGGCGCCCTTGCCGCCCAGTTCGAGCGTGAGCTTCTTCGCCGTGCCGGCGACCGTGCGGGCGATCTCCTTGCCGACGGCCGTGGAACCGGTGAAGGCGACCTTGTTCACGTCCGGGTGCGCGACGAGCGCGGCGCCCGTCCGGCCGTCACCGGTCACGATGTTGACCACACCCTTGGGCAGGCCGGCCTGGCGGCAGATGTCCGCGAAGAACAGGGCCGACAGCGGGGTGGTCTCGGCGGGCTTGAGCACCACCGTGTTGCCGGTGGCGAGCGCCGGGGCGATCTTCCACGCCAGCATGAGCAGGGGGAAGTTCCAGGGGATGACCTGGCCCGCGACGCCCAGCGGGCGCGGGTTCGCGCCGAAGCCGGCGTGGTCGAGCTTGTCGGCCCAGCCCGCGTAGTAGAAGAAGTGCGCGGCCACCAGCGGGAGGTCCGCGTCGCGGGTCTCCCTGATCGGCTTGCCGTTGTCCAGCGTCTCCAGGACGGCCAGCTCACGGCTGCGCTCCTGGATGATCCGGGCGATGCGGAACAGGTACTTGGCGCGCTCGGCACCGGGCAGCGCCGACCACTTCTCGAACGCCTTGCGGGCGGCCCTGACCGCCCGGTCGACGTCCTCCGCGTTGGCCTGGGTGTACTCGGCGAGTACTTCCTCGGTGGCCGGAGAGACCGTCTTGCTGAGATCCCCACCCGAGCTCTCGACGAACTCCCCATCGATGAACAGGCCGTACGACGGGGCGATGTCGACGATCGCGCGCGATTCGGGCGCGGGAGCGTACTCGAATGCCATGGTTCAGTCCACCGTTACGTAGTCGGGGCCGGAGTAGCGGCCCGTGGCCAGCTTCTGGCGCTGCATCAGCAGGTCGTTGAGGAGCGAGGAGGCGCCGAAGCGGAACCAGTGGTTGTCCAGCCAGTCCGCGCCCGCGGTCTCGTTGACCAGCACCAGGAACTTGATCGCGTCCTTGCTGGTGCGGATGCCGCCGGCCGGCTTCACCCCGACCTGGACGCCGGTCTGCGCCCGGAAGTCGCGCACCGCCTCCAGCATGAGCAGGGTGTTCGCGGGGGTCGCGTTGACGGCCACCTTGCCGGTGGAGGTCTTGATGAAGTCGGCGCCCGCCAGCATGCCGAGCCAGGAGGCGCGGCGGATGTTGTCGTACGTGGACAGCTCGCCGGTCTCGAAGATGACCTTCAGGCGGGCGCTCGTCCCGCAGGCCTCCTTCACGGCGACGATCTCGTCGTACACCTTCAGGTAGCGGCCGGCCAGGAAGGCGCCCCGGTCGATGACCATGTCGATCTCGTCGGCGCCGGCGGCGACGGCCTCGCGCACGTCGGCCAGCTTCACGTCGAGCGCGGCACGGCCGGCCGGGAAGGCGGTGGCCACCGAGGCCACCTTCACGCCGGAGCCGGCGACGGCCTCCTTGGCGACGGCCACCATGTCGGGGTAGACGCAGACCGCGGCCGTCGTGGGGGTCGTACGGTCCGTGGGGTCGGGGTGGACCGCCTTGGCGCCGAGCGCCCGGACCTTGCCCGGGGTGTCCGCGCCTTCCAGCGTCGTCAGGTCGACCATCGAGATGGCGAGGTCGATGGCGTACGCCTTCGCGGTGGTCTTGATGGAGCGGGTGCCGAGGGACGCGGCGCGCGCCTCCAGGCCGACCGCGTCGACGCCGGGCAGCCCGTGCAGGAAGCGGCGCAGCGTGCTGTCGGACGCGGTGACGTCCGAGAGAACGTGGGCTGAGGATGCGGTAGTGGGCATGGTCACCAGACGAGCATATCTACGCGCGTAGCAGATGGGAAGTCCCGGGACGGCGGACACCGGACGGGGTACCGCGCCCGGGTGACCCGGTGTGCGGGACACGTCGCACGGGGTGCGGTAGGACGGATGTGCGGGCGGGACGGTGGCGCGGCGGGGGCGTGGGGCAGAATCGGGCCATGACCACCCCCGACCACCCGTCACCCGCGTCACAGCCTCCGGTGTCCGCCGGCCAGGACCGGATCTACCGCTCACCTCTCGGGCTGGCGGGGGGCGTGCTGCTGCTCCTGGTCGTCCTCTGGCTCGGCTTCGACGCGCTGTTCAAGGGCCATGGCCGCACCCCGTGGCTGGCGCTGGCCGGCCTGATCCTGGTCGTGCCGCTGATCCTCGCCTTCACGCTCCGGCCGGCGGTCTTCGCCAACGAGGAACGGCTGCGCGTACGCAACCCGTTCCGGGTGATCACCCTGCCCTGGGGAGAGATCGCCGGCCTGCGCTCCGGCTACACCAACGAGGTCCTCGCCAAGTCCGGCACCAAGTACCAGCTGTGGGCGGTCCCCGTCTCGCTGCGGGCCCGCAAGCGGGCGGCCCGGCGGCAGCAGCGGGCGGCGGCGGACGCGGCCCGGGGCGTGCCGCCGGGCGGCCGGCGCGGCGGGCTCGGGGCCGGCGGCATGGGCCTGGGCGGCTTCGGCGCGCTCGGCCCGGAGGCCGGGCCGTCCCGCGCCGACACCGACCAGGTGATGGACGACCTGCGCGAACTGCTGGAACAGCGGGGCGAGGCGGAGCCGGCCCAGGGGGAGATCACCGTCCGCTGGGCCTACGAGGTGGCCGCGCCCGCGGCCGCCGGAGCGATTCTGCTGGCCATCCTGCTCGCCACGGGCTGAGACGGCCGGCCCGGCCGCACGTTCCGCCGGGCCCACGGCCGCCGCACGGCGCCGGGCTCCCCCGAGGGGAGTCCCGGCGCCGTGCGGCGTCCGGGCCGGTCCCGTGCCCGGGCGAACGGCGTGCGCGACACGGGACCGGGCATGACGGCGCCGACCGCCCGGGCACGGTCCTCGGCACGGGGCCCGTCCGGCCGCCGAGCGCCACGCCCTGCGGCGGATCCCAGCGGTCCGGGCGCGACGGCGTCACCTTGCGCCTCCGCGGCGGCGGAGCAACCGGGCCGGGCTGTTCGCGGTGGTGTAGGGGCTGCCCGACTGTACGGTCTCGCGGTTCGGGTCGGATGGCTGGGGGTGTGGATGTGGTCGCGGAGGGCGCTGGGAGTGTTCCCGGGGTCGGTGGGCCGGTGAACGGCCTGGGCGGGCGGGCCGGGCTGTTTCCGGTGGTGTGGGGGTTGCCCGGCCGTGGGGTGTGGCGGTTCGGGTCGGATGGCTGGGGTGTGGGTGTGGTCGCGGGGGGCGCCGGGAGTGTCCCTGGGGTCGGTGGCCGGTGAACGGCCTGGGCGGTCGGGCTGGGCTGTTTCCGGTGGTGTGGGGGTTGCCCGGCCGTAGGGTGTCGCGGCCCGGGACGACGGCGCCGGGCGCCCCGTGGGGGGTGCCCGGCGGCGGTTGTCTGTTCGGGCGGGTCAGATGCCCGCGGCCGCGGACAGGTCGCGCTTGACGGCGGTCAGGAGTTCCGTCGCGCGGGCGCGGGCGGCCGGGAGGGCGGCCGGCGCGGAGACCGGTACGACGACCTCCAGGTAGCACTTCAGCTTCGGCTCGGTGCCGCTGGGGCGGACCACGACCCGGGCGCCGTCCAGGGTGTAACGCAGGCCGTCGGTGGGCGGCAGGCTCTCCGAGCCGAGGCTCAGGTCTTCGGCCCGGACGACGCGCAGGCCCGCCAGCTCGGCCGGCGGCCGCTCGCGCAGCCGGCGCATCGCGTCCGCGATCAGCGACAGGTCCTCGACCCGTACCGACAGCTGGTCGGTGGCGTGCAGGCCGTGCTCCACGGCGAGGTCGTCGAGCAGGTCGAGAAGGGTACGGCCCTCCTCCTTCAGGATCGACGCCAGCTCGGTGATCAGCAGCGCGGCGGTGATGCCGTCCTTGTCGCGCACGCCCTCGGGGTCCACGCAGTAGCCGAGGGCCTCCTCGTAGCCGTAGCGCAGGCCGTCGACGCGGGCGATCCACTTGAAGCCGGTCAGGGTCTCCTCGTACGGCAGCCCCGCCTTGCCGGCGATCCGGCCGAGCAGGGAGGAGGAGACGATCGACTCCGCGAAGGTGCCGGTCGCGCCGCGCCGGACCAGGTGGGCGCCGAGCAGGGCACCGACCTCGTCGCCGCGCAGCATGCGCCAGTCCGCGCCGTCCTTGACGGCCACCGCGCACCGGTCGGCGTCGGGGTCGTTGGCGATGACCAGGTCCGGGTCGGTGGCGCGGGCCCGGGCGAACGCCAGGTCCATCGCGCCCGGCTCCTCCGGGTTCGGGAACGCGACCGTCGGGAAGTCCGGATCCGGCTCGGCCTGCTCGGCGACCAGCACCGGCTCCGGGAACCCGGCCCGGGCGAAGGCGGCCAGCAGCACGTCCTTGCCGACGCCGTGCATGGCCGTGTACACCGTGCGGGCGGTGCGCGGCGAGTCCGCGGCGAGAACGGCGTCCGTACGGGCCAGATAGGCGTCCAGGACGGAGTCGTCCAGGATCTCCCAGCCGGCGTCCGGGCGCGGTACGTCGTGCAGGGAGGCGATGGCGTCGATCTCGGCGGCGATCTCCGCGTCGGCGGGCGGCACGATCTGGGAGCCGTCGCCGAGGTAGACCTTGTAGCCGTTGTCCCGGGGCGGGTTGTGGCTGGCGGTGACCTCCACGCCGGCCACCGCGCCGAGGTGCCGGATCGCGAAGGCCAGCACGGGCGTGGGCAGCGGGCGGGGGAGCACGGCGGCCCGCAGACCGGCGCCGGTCATCACGGCCGCGGTGTCCCGGGCGAAGTCGGCCGACTTGTGCCGGGCGTCGTAGCCGATGACGACCAGGCCGTCGCCCTGACCCCGCTCGCGCAGGTACGCGGCGAGACCGGCGGCGGCGCGGATGACGACGCTGCGGTTCATGCGCATCGGACCGGCGCCGAGTTCGCCGCGCAGGCCCGCCGTGCCGAACTGGAGCGTGCCGCTGAAGCGGGCCGACAGCTCCGCTGTGTCACCGGCCTCGATCAGCTTGGCCAGTTCCTCGCGAGTCTCCTGATCGGGATCCTCGGCGAGCCAAGCCTCGGCCCGGGCGATGAGATCGTCGTGCACCTTGGGATCAACCTCTCCTAGTCGTCGCTCGGGGCTCCCGCCCCCGGACCCCGTCCGCCCGCCCGGAACCGTCGGCCCGGAGGCGGACGCACGGGAGTCCCGTCACCGGCGCCGCGGCGCCCGCGTCGGCTTACAGCTTGCCCAGCACCTGCGCCAGCAGCTGGCCCATCCGGGCCGCCGAGTCGCGGCCGGCCTGGAGGACCTCCTCGTGGTTGAGGGGCTCGCCGGTCATGCCCGCGGCCAGGTTGGTGACCAGGGAGATGCCCAGCACCTCGGCGCCCGCCTCACGCGCGGCGATGGCCTCCAGGACCGTGGACATGCCGACCAGGTCCGCGCCGATGACGCGGGCCATGCGGACCTCGGCCGGGGTCTCGTAGTGCGGGCCGGGGAACTGGGCGTAGACGCCCTCCTCCAGCGTGGGGTCGATCTCCTTGCACAGGGCGCGCAGGCGGGGCGAGTACAGGTCCGTCAGGTCGACGAAGTTCGCGCCGACGATCGGGGAGGTCGCCGTCAGGTTGATGTGGTCGCTGATCAGCACCGGCTGGCCGGGGCGCATACCCTCGCGCAGACCGCCGCAGCCGTTGGTGAGCACCACGGTCTTGCAGCCGGCCGCGACGGCCGTGCGCACGCCGTGCGCGACCGCCGCGACGCCACGGCCCTCGTAGTAGTGGGTGCGGCCCAGGAAGACCAGGGCGCGCTTGTCACCGAAGGAGTACGAGCGGACCTTGCCGCCGTGGCCCTCCACGACCGGCGGCGGGAAGCCGGGCAGCTCGGTGACCTGGAACTCGGCGTCGGGGGCGCCCAGCGCGTCGACGGCCGGAGCCCAGCCGGAGCCCATCACGAGGGCGACGTCGTGGGTCTCGGCGCCGGTGAGGGCGCGCAGGCGCGCGGCGGCGGCGTCGGCGGCGGCGTAGGGGTCGCCCTGGATGTCGTCCGGAAGAAGAGATGCGTTCACGCCGATGAGGGTAGCCGCTCTTCGCCTACGCGCGTAGATGACAGAGCACACGGGATTGGATCCGTTGTCCTGTCGTTTTCCACAAAGGGCGGGCGAACCGGGAGGTAAGGGGCGGGGCGCCGGTCTCAGCAGGGGCGCTTGCGGAGTTCCATCACATAGTCGTGCGGGGCGCCCGCCGACTCCGCCGCGTCGGCGATCTCGCCCAGATAACGCGCCGACGGCAGCCCGCCCTCGTAGCCGTTGAGGACGTACGCCCAGGCCGGCTCCTCACCGTCCAGGGTGTGCGCGCGCACCCGGACCCGGCGGTAGAGGTCCAGCCCCCCGCCTTCCCACCGGTCCAGCGACTCCTCGTCCATCGGCGCGATGTCGTACAGGCCGACGAAGACCTGGGCCAGCGGATCCTCGACGATCGTCGCCAGCGCGCCCTCCCAGCCGAGCTGCTCGCCGCCGAAGGTCAGCCGCCAGCCGTTCAGCCAGCCGGTGGCGCGCAGCGGGGAGTGCGGGGCGCGGCGGGACATCAGGCGCGCGTCGAGGTTGCCGGCGTAGGCGGCATAGAGCGACATGGGGAGAGGGTACGGCAGACGTCCCGCGCGCCCCGTGCGTCACGGGAGTGGCCCGGCGGCGCCCCCGGGCAGTGGCACCTTGAAGCGTGCGGGACAATGGGGTACGTGACTCGGATCGTGATCATCGGTGGCGGACCCGGCGGATACGAGGCGGCCTTGGTGGCCGCCCAGCTCGGCGCGGAGGTGACCGTCGTCGACTGCGACGGTCTGGGCGGAGCGTCGGTGCTGACCGACTGCGTGCCGTCGAAGACCCTCATCGCCACGGCCGAGGTGATGACCACCTTCGACTCCTCCTACGAGGAACTGGGGATCATCGTCGCCGACGACACCCCGCCGCTGGAGCGGTCGGCCCGGGTGGTCGGGGTGGACCTCGGCAAGGTCAACCGCCGGGTGAAGCGTCTCGCGCTCGCCCAGTCCCACGACATCACCGCCTCCGTCACGCGGGCCGGTGCCCGGGTCATGCGCGGGCGCGGCCGGCTGGACGGCATGCAGGCCCTGGACGGGTCCCGCAAGGTCGTCGTCACCGCCGCCGACGGCACCGAGGAGACCCTCACCGCCGACGCCGTCCTCATCGCCACCGGCGGTCATCCGCGCGAGCTGCCCGACGCCCGCCCCGACGGTGAGCGCATCCTGAACTGGACCCAGGTCTACGACCTCACCGAGCTGCCCGAGGAGCTGATCGTGGTCGGCTCCGGCGTCACCGGTGCCGAGTTCGCCGGCGCCTACCAGGCCCTGGGCTCCAAGGTCACCCTGGTCTCCTCCCGCGACCGGGTGCTGCCCGGCGAGGACCCGGACGCCGCCGCCGTGCTGGAGGACGTCTTCCGGCGCCGTGGCATGAACGTCATGGCCCGCTCCCGCGCGCAGTCCGCCAAGCGCGTCGGCGACCGGGTCGAGGTGGCGCTGGCCGACGGCCGGGTCATCACCGGCACCCACTGCCTGATGGCCGTCGGCGCCATCCCGAACAGCGCGGGCCTGGGCCTGGAGGAGGCCGGCGTCAAGCTGCGCGAGTCCGGGCACATCTGGACCGACAAGGTCTCCCGCACCACCGCCCCCGGCGTCTACGCGGCCGGCGACGTGACCGGTGTCTTCGCCCTCGCGTCCGTGGCCGCCATGCAGGGGCGGATCGCCATGTACCACTTCCTGGGCGACGCGGTGGCCCCGCTGGACCTGAAGGCGGTCTCCTCGAACGTCTTCACGGACCCCGAGATCGCCACCGTCGGCTACACGCAGGCGGACGTGGACGCGGGCAAGATCGACGCGCGCGTGGTCAAGCTGCCGCTGCTGCGCAACCCGCGCGCGAAGATGCAGGGCATCCGGGACGGCTTCGTGAAGATCTTCTCCCGCCCGGGCACCGGGATCGTCGTCGGCGGTGTCGTGGTGGCGCCGCGTGCCTCGGAACTGATCCACCCCATCTCGATCGCCGTCGACAACAATCTGACGGTCGAACAGATCGCGAACGCCTTCACCGTGTACCCCTCCCTGTCGGGGTCGATCGCCGAGGTCGCCCGCCAGCTGCACACGCGCAAGGCGAGCGCGGAGGGCTGACGGCTCCGGCCGTCTTCCCGCTGGTCACGGGGGTTCTGGGCGCCGACGGACGGCCCTCGCCGGGTCGGTCGGCGCCCTATATCACTTCGCACCCCGTGTTGCGAACAACTTCTGCTATTCGGCGCAAACTGCTGAAACCAGACGGTCGCTGGGGTTACTGTCAGTTTCGTGTTCGCTGCTGAACGTCGCCAATTGATCCTCGAAATGGTGCGAGCGAACGGTGCCGTGTCGCTCCGTGAGCTCGCCCGCGTCGTCCAGACCTCCGAAGTGACCGTACGGCGGGACGTGCGCGCGCTGGAGGCCGAAGGACTCCTCGACCGCCGCCACGGCGGTGCGGTACTGCCGGGCGGGTTCACGCGTGAGTCCGGCTTCCCGCAGAAGTCGCACCTCGCGACCGCCGAGAAGACGGCCATCGCCGACCTCGCCGCGGGCCTCGTCGACGAGGGCGAGGCCATCGTGGTCGGGGCGGGTACGACCACGCAGGAGCTGGCCCGCCGCCTCGCGCGCGTGCCGGGCCTGACGGTCGTCACCAACTCCCTCCTGGTGGCCCAGGCGCTGGCCCACGCCAACCGGGTGGAGGTCGTGATGACCGGGGGCACCCTGCGCGGCTCCAACTACGCCCTCGTCGGCTCCGGTGCCGAGCAGTCCCTCCAGGGCCTGCGCGTCTCCAAGGCCTTCCTCTCAGGAAGCGGCCTGACCGCCGAACGCGGGCTGTCCACCTCCAACATGCTCTCGGCATCCGTCGACCGGGCGCTCGTCCAGGCCGCCGCGGAGGTCGTGGTCCTCGCCGACCACACCAAGTTGGGCACGGACACGATGTTCCAGACCGTGCCGACGGACCTGATCACCCGCCTGGTCACCGACGAGCCCCCGGCCCACGACGACCGCGCGGTCACCGAACTGCAGGCCCTCGCCGACCAGGGCGTCCACATCGCGGTTGCGGGGGCGAGCGGAAGCCCGGGGGGTGACCAGGTCCCGGCGGGCCGCCGCACCTCCCTGCCGGGACCCCGCAGAAGCCACGCCCCGGGCGCCTCCCCCCTCCGCTCCACCACGGCACTGCCCGAACCGACCCCGGCCGAACGCGGCCGCGTCGCGGACCTCCGACGCCGCTGACCACCCTGCCGAAGCCCCTGACGGGCGGGGCGCGGTGGCTCATCGGCGTCCACCGGCGACTCTCGGCTTGAACCGGTCCCCGGCCGGGCCCGGACGGCGTTGTCCGCGTGTCCACACGACGATGCCCGCGGACGAGGGTGGCCATGGTGTGCGCCACCGCCGAGCCGGATGGAGAGCCCCACAATGCGGCCGGCCCCCGGCGACATGCGCCAGGGGCCGACTCACTGCCGTACGGCTGTGGATCAGTCCTTGATCTCGCAGATGGCGGCGCCGGAGGTGAGGGAGGCGCCGACTTCGGCGGTGAGGCCCTTGATGGTGCCGGATTTGTGGGCGTTGAGGGGCTGTTCCATCTTCATGGCTTCCAGGACGACGACGAGGTCGCCTTCCTGGACTTCCTGGCCTTCCTCGACGGCGATCTTGACGATGGTGCCCTGCATGGGGGAGGCGAGGGTGTCGCCGGAGGCCACGGGCCCGGACTTCTTCGCCGCGCGCCGTTTGGGCTTGGCTCCGGCCGCGAGCCCGGTGCGGGCCAGGCTCATGCCCAGCGACGAGGGCAGGGAGACCTCCAGGCGCTTGCCGCCGACCTCGACCACGACCGTCTCGCGGGCGGTCTCGTCCTCGGTGTCGGTGTCGGCGGGAGCGGTGAAGGGCTTGATGTCGTTGGTGAACCCGGTCTCGATCCAGCGGGTGTG
>NZ_JBEZUP010000009.1:194749-274434 GCF_040636485.1 Streptomyces sp. NPDC038707 | reverse complement strand
ACGCTGCTGGCCGCCCGGGGTGACGGCAGGAAGATCATCCTGGCCGTGGACACGGTGAAGAAGCTGGCGGACGAGGAGATGAAGGTCGTCGTCGATCCCGCGAAGGGGATGACGAGGATCACCAAGCTGATGGACCCGGCCGAGGCCACCGGCGAGTACATCGGCGTCACCCTGATCGAGGGCGACGCGGCGGCGGACCTGGCCGACGCGCTGAAGACGGTCTGGGAGACCGACCCGCAGCAGTTCTACGAGCACGGTTACCAGGAACTGGTCGACCGGGGCTTCCGCATCGACGTGGCGCCGATCGGCGAGGTCGACTGGGTCGAGATCGACAACCACGACGACCTGGCCCGAGGACGGGAGATCGCGTGCCGGTACTGACCCGGCTGATTCCCTCGCCGGTCGTCGTGGACATCCGCCCGGGTGCCCTGGACGACCTGGCGAGCGTCCTCGCCGACCAGCACATCTCGCCGTCCGGCCGCATCGCCGTCGCGGCCAGCGGCGGCTCCGGGGCCCGGCTGCGCGAGCGGATCGCCCCCACCCTGCCCGGTGCCACCTGGTACGAGGTGGGCGGCGGCACCCTGGACGACGCCATCCGGCTGGCCGACGAGATGAAGCCCGGCCGGTACGACGCGGTGGTGGGCCTGGGCGGCGGCAAGGTCATCGACTGCGCGAAGTACGCCGCGGCGCGCATCGGGCTGCCGATGGTCGCCGTCGCCACCAACCTCGCGCACGACGGCATCTGCTCGCCCGTGTCGATACTGGGCAACGACGCCGGCCACGGTTCGTACGGCGTGCCCGCGCCCATCGCCCTCCTGGTGGACCTCGCGGTGGTGCGGGAGGCGCCGATCCGCTTCGTCCGTTCGGGCATCGGCGACGCCCTGTCCAACATCTCGGCGGTCGCGGACTGGGAGCTGTCCCACCGGGTCAACGGCGAGAAGGTCGACGGCCTGGCCGCCGCCATGGCCCGGCAGGCCGGCGAGAGCGTGCTGCGCCACCCGGGCGGCTGCGGTGACGACGGGTTCCTCACCGTGCTGTCCGAGGCCCTCGTGCTGTCGGGCATCGCCATGTCGATCGCCGGTCACACCCGGCCCTGCTCGGGCGCCTGCCACGAGATCAGCAACGCGCTCGACCTGCTGTACCCGAAGCGGGCGGCGAGCCATGGCGAGCAGGTGGGCATCGCCGCCGCCTTCGCCACGCATCTGCGGGGCGACCACGAGGGCGCCCGGCAGCTGGCCGGTGTGCTGCACCGCCACGGCCTGCCCGTGGTGGCCGAGGACATCGGCTTCGCCGACGACGAGTTCGTCCGGGCCGTGCGGTTCGCCCCGGAGACCCGGCCGGGCCGGTACACCATCCTCGAACACCTCGGGCTGTCGCCGGAGGGCATCGGGGAGGCGTACGCGGAGTACGTCGCCACGGTCGGGGCCTGAGCCGTGGCCCGGTTTGACCCCCCTGGCCGTGGCCCCGTACCCTGGACCGTCGGCGTGTCCACTGAACACGCCACATCCCCGTAAACCTCTTCCTCCCGGGCACACGGTTGGCCGGGAGAGGTCGTCTGTGGTGTTTCTGGGCGGCTGGCCTGCGGGGGTGCCGGTTCTGAAGCGAGCGAAAGTGAGATCCGCGTGTACGCCATCGTGCGCAGCGGTGGTCGCCAGCACAAGGTTGCTGTCGGCGACATCGTTGAGGTTGACAAGATTTCCACCGCCAAGGTTGGCGACACGGTCGAGCTCTCGACCCTGCTCGTTGTCGACGGCGACTCCGTGACCAGCGACCCGTGGGTGCTGGCCGGCATCAAGGTCCAGGCCGAGGTCGTGGACCACCACAAGGGCCAGAAGATCGACATCCTGCGCTACAAGAACAAGACCGGTTACCGTCGTCGGCAGGGTCACCGCCAGCAGTACACGGCGATCAAGGTCACGTCGATCCCCACGGCTGCGAAGTAAGGGACTGAGGAGATATGGCACACAAGAAGGGCGCATCGTCCACCCGGAACGGTCGCGACTCCAATGCCCAGCGGCTCGGCGTGAAGCGCTTCGGCGGTCAGGTCGTGAACGCTGGTGAGATCCTGGTCCGCCAGCGCGGCACCCACTTCCACCCCGGCGCCGGTGTCGGCCGTGGCGGCGACGACACGCTGTTCGCCCTCCAGGCCGGTGCGGTGGAGTTCGGTACCCACCGCGGCCGCAAGGTCGTGAACATCGTTCCGGTCGCCTGAATCACCAGATCGTCTGATCGCCTGATTCAGCGCTGAACGCTTTCGCGAGGCGGACCTCACTTCCCCGGCGGGAAGGCAGGTCCGCCTTTCGCGTGTTGACCCAGGTAACACCCGCTCGTCTTTTGGAGGCACCCCACCATGACCACCTTCGTGGACCGCGTCGAACTGCATGTCGCCGCGGGTAACGGAGGCCACGGCTGTGCCTCCGTCCACCGTGAGAAGTTCAAGCCGCTCGGCGGCCCCGACGGCGGCAACGGCGGCCGGGGCGGCGACGTCATCCTGACCGTCGACCAGTCGGTCACGACGCTGCTCGACTACCACCACTCCCCGCACCGCAAGGCCACCAACGGCAAGCCCGGCGAGGGCGGCAACCGCTCCGGCAAGGACGGCCAGGACCTGGTCCTGCCGGTCCCGGACGGCACGGTCGTGCTGGACAAGGCGGGCAACGTGCTCGCCGACCTGGTCGGCCACGGCACCTCGTACATCGCCGCGCAGGGCGGCCGGGGCGGTCTCGGCAACGCGGCGCTGGCCTCGGCCCGCCGCAAGGCGCCCGGCTTCGCGCTGCTCGGCGAGCCCGGCGACCTGCACGACATCGTGCTGGAGCTGAAGACGGTCGCGGACGTGGCCCTCGTCGGCTACCCGAGCGCCGGCAAGTCCTCGCTGATCTCCGTGCTCAGCGCGGCCAAGCCGAAGATCGCCGACTACCCGTTCACGACGCTGGTCCCGAACCTCGGCGTGGTGACCGCGGGCTCCACCGTCTACACCATCGCCGACGTGCCCGGCCTGATCCCCGGCGCCAGCCAGGGCCGCGGCCTCGGCCTGGAGTTCCTGCGCCACGTGGAGCGGTGCAGCGTGCTGGTGCACGTGCTGGACACCGCCACGCTGGAGTCCGACCGCGACCCGGTCTCCGACCTCGACGTCATCGAGGCCGAGCTGCGGGAGTACGGCGGCCTGGACAACCGGCCCCGCATCGTCGTCCTGAACAAGATCGACGTACCGGACGGCAAGGACCTCGCCGAGATGGTCCGCCCCGACCTGGAGGCCCGCGGCTACCGCGTCTTCGAGGTGTCGGCCGTGGCCCACACGGGTCTGCGCGAGCTGACCTTCGCCCTCGGCGAGCTGGTCGCCAAGGCGCGGGCCGCGAAGCCGAAGGAGGAGGCGACCCGGATCGTCATCCGGCCCAAGGCCGTGGACGACGCGGGCTTCACCGTCGTACGCGAGGACGCCGGCGGCGAGCCGCTGTTCCGGGTGCGCGGCGAGAAGCCGGAGCGCTGGGTCCGCCAGACCGACTTCAACAACGACGAGGCCGTCGGTTACCTCGCCGACCGGCTGAACCGTCTCGGCGTGGAGGAGCAGCTGATGAAGGCGGGCGCCCGCGCGGGCGACGGCGTCGCCATCGGCCCCGAGGAGAACGCGGTGGTCTTCGACTGGGAGCCCACCGTCATGTCCGGCGCGGAGATGCTCGGCCGCCGCGGCGAGGACCACCGCTTCGACGAGCCCCGGCCCGCGGCCCAGCGCCGCCGGGACAAGCAGGCCGAGCGCGACGAGGCCCTGCAGGAGTTCGACGACTTCGAGCCGTTCTGAGCGGTGCCGGTCGTGGACCGGCGGGGGCGGTGACGCCCGGGGCGGCGCCGTGCGGCGCCGCCCTTTCGCGTCCTACGGGTGCCGGTGCCGCCAGCCCTGCCAGGCCGACTCGATCATGTCGTCCAGGTCGTGCGCGGCGGACCAGCCCAGTTCCCGGCGGATGCGGTCGGCGGAGGCCACCACGCGGGCCGGGTCGCCGGGACGGCGCTCGGTGACCTCGGGCCGCACGTCCTCGCGGCCGGTGACCTTGAGGATGCGGTCCACCATCTCGCGCACCGAGCTGCCCTCGCCGCGGCCGATGTTGAGGACGAGGGACGTGCCCGCCTCGGCGCTCGTCAGGCGGCGGGCGGCCGCGAGGTGCGCGCCGGCGATGTCCTGGACGTGGATGTAGTCGCGCACGCAGGTGCCGTCCGGCGTGGCGTAGTCGTCGCCGAAGATCCGCGGCGCCTCATCGGCTTCGAGCCGCTCGAAGACCATGGGGATGAGGTTGAAGACACCCGTGTCGGCGAGGGCGGGCTCGGCCGCGCCGGCCACGTTGAAGTAGCGCAGCGAAGCGGCCCGCAGGCCGTGGGCCCGGGCGGCGGCGGCGATCAGCCACTCGCCGATCAGCTTGGTCTCGCCGTACGGGCTCATGGGCACGCAGGGGGTGTCCTCGGTGACGAGGTCCACGTCCGGCATGCCGTACACCGCGGCGGAGGAGGAGAAGACGATGCGGTCGACTCCGGTGGCGGTCATGACCTCCAGCAGGGTCTGGAGCCCGGTGACGTTCTCCCGGTAGTAGTGCAGCGGCTGTTCGACGGACTCGCCGACCTGCTTCTTGGCCGCGATGTGCACGACGCCGGTGACGCCGTGCTCACGGATGGTCCGCTCCAGCTTGTCGGCGTCCAGGACGCTGCCGACCACCAGGGGCGTGCCCTCGGGCACCCGGTCGGCGCTGCCGGTCGAGAGGTCGTCGTAGACAATGGTCTCCTCGCCCCCCTGGATCAGGGTGCGGACCACGTGCGCGCCGATATATCCGGCGCCACCAGTTACCAGCCAGCTCATCGTCACCTCTCCACAGCGGCGGTCAGTCCGTTCAGCCTGTCTCCCGGTCCCGGAAAAATCGAATCGGGCAAATCTGCTCTCATATGAAGAAATGGGGCAATGCTGCTACGGTGACTGTCGGTAGGACGCCAAGTGGCCCGGACGGTAACAACCTGTTGATCCTCTACGCTGATGAACGGTGCTCTCGGGTCGGTGATGGCCGCATGGGCCGGCCGCGATCGCGTCGTCAACGTCCACCACGGAGACAGGTTGCCAATGATGCCCAGGCTCTCTCTCGTCGTCCCCGTCTACAACGTGCAGGGCTACCTCGTCGAGTGCCTTGAGTCGGTCCTCGGGCAGGACTTCCGGGACTTCGAGATCGTCGCCGTCGACGACTGCTCCCCGGACGGTTCCGGCGCCCTGCTCGACGAGTACGCCGCCCGGGACGAACGCATCCGTGTGATCCACCTCTCGGAGAACGTCGGCCTCGGACGGGCGCGCAACGCCGCTCTGGAAGAGGCACGGGGCGACTACGTTCTGTTCCTGGACAGCGACGACACACTGGCGCCGGGGTCACTCGCCGCGATAGCGGAGCGGCTGACCGCCGCCGGTGATCCCGATGTACTGATCTACGACTACGTACGCACCTACTGGAACGGCGAGACCCGTCCGAACCAGAAGGCACTCCTGCTGAAGGAAGCCGGCCCGGGGGTGTTCTCCCTCGCCGAGCGTCCCCAGCTGCTCAGCCTCCTGCAGATCGTCTGCAACAAGGCCTACCGCAGGGACTTCATCGCCCAGGAGGGCTTCACCTTCCCGCCGGGTTACTACGAAGACGCCCTGTGGACGTTCCGCTCCCTGATCAGCGCCGAGCGCATCGCCGTGCTGGACCGCGTCTGCCTGCTGTACCGGCAGCGGCGCGAGGGCGGCAACATCCTGAGCACCGTCAGCCGCAAGCACTTCGACATCTTCGAGCAGTACCGCCGCGTCTTCGAGTTCCTCGACACGCGCGCGGACGCCGAGCGGTGGCGCGCACCGATCTTCCGCAAGATGGTCGACCACTACCTGGCGATCCTGGAACGTCCCGGCCGGCTGCCGCGGGACGCGCGCGCCGAGTTCTTCCACCGCGCCGCCGCCGACTACCGGGCCCGGACACCGGCCGGCTTCCAGAAGCCCGCCGGGTCCCGCGGCAAGAAGTACGCGCTGCTGGAGCGCGACGCCTACGCCGGTCTGGTCGGCGCCAAGGCGGTCGTGAAGCTCCGGGCCAAGGCCGGCGGCTACGCCCGCACCACCCTGGGCCGCACCAGGCGCACCGCGCTGAGCCTCGACTACCGGCACCAGCTCAGACTGCCGCTCGACGAGAACCTCGCGGTCTTCTCCGCCTTCGGGGGCCGCGGCGTGACCTGCAACCCGGCGGCCATCGCCACCGAGGTGGCCCGTCTCGCGCCGCACATCCGCCGGGTCTGGGCGGTCCGCCCGGACGCGGTGGACCAGGTGCCCGAGGGCGTCGACTTCGTGCGGGTGGGGTCGCGCGAGTACTGGGCGGCGCTCGCCCGCGCCACCTACCTCGTCAACAACGTGAACTTCCCGGACGCGGTGGTGCGGCGGCCGGGCCAGATCCATGTGCAGACCCACCGCGGCACCCCGCTGAAGTCCATGGGACTGGACCGGCGGCAGTACCCGGCCTCGGCGAACATCGACTTCGCCGCGATGCTGCAGCGCTGCGACCGCTGGGACTTCAGCATCGTCGCCAACCACTTCTCGAGCGCCGTGTGGCAGCGCGCCTACCCCTGCTCGTACACCTCCCTGGCGACCGGCTACCCGCGCAACGACGTCCTCCTCAACTCCACCGCCGAGGACGTACGGGAGGCCCGCCGCGCGCTCGGCGTGGCCGAGGACGCGACGGTCTTCCTGTACATGCCGACGCACCGGGAGTACCAGCGCGGCGTCGCGCCGCGGCTCGACCTGGAGAAGCTGGCCGGACGGCTGGGGCCGGACGCCGTGCTGCTCGTGCGGGCCCACCCCGACGACCACCCGGCGAAGACGCCGGCCGGCTCCCCGTCCGAGGGCCGGATCATCGACGTGTCCGGCCACCTCGCGGTCGAACGGCTCTACCTCGCCGCCGACTGCCTGGTCACCGACTACTCGTCGGCCATGTTCGACTACGCGAACCTGGACCGGCCCATCGTGATCTACGCCGACGACTGGGAGACCTACTCCGTCGTGCGCGGCACCTACTTCGACGTGCTCACCCAGGCTCCCGGGGCCGTCGCCACCACCGAGGAGGAACTGGCCGACGTGCTCGGTTCCGGCGCCTGGCGCGGGGAGCGGGCCGCCCTGGCCCGCGACCGGTTCCGGCGCCGCTTCTGCGACTTCGACGACGGCCGCGCGGCGGAGCGCGTGGTGCGCCACATCTTCCTGAAGGAGGACCTCGCCGACCTGCCGCCGGTCGTCCCGCTGGACGAGCGCACCCCCGCCCCCGCACCGGGGCCGTCCCGCGACGCACCGGCTCTCACCCCCACCACCATGAGGTAGCCGCCCAGTGCTCCAGAGACCCGACACCACGCCCGACATCAGCGTCGTCGTCATCGTCTACAACGACGCCGCACGACTGCCGACGGCCGTGCAGTCGGTCCTGGAGCAGACCCTGCGCAATGTCGAGGTCGTCATCGCCGACGACTGCTCCACCGACGGGTCCTACGAGGTGGCGCGGCAGCTGGCCGCCCGCTCGGACCGGGTGCGCGCGATCCGGCTGCCGGAGAACAGCGGCGGCTGCGGCGAACCGCGGAACCAGGGCGTCGCCGTCGCCCGCGGCCGCTACGTGATGTTCCTGGACAGCGACGACACGCTGGAGCCGAACGCCTGCCGCAACCTGCTGGAGGCCGCCGAGAACACGGGGGCCGACCTGGTCTCCGGGCTCTGCCTGCGCGTCCACACGGACAGCCGGCACGGCAAGAAGGCCCCGTGGTACCCGTGGCTGTACCGGGAGACGCGCACCTTCGGCTCCGTCGCCGAGATACCGGACCTGATGGTCTTCGACACCCTCTCGACGAACAAGTGCTACCGGCGTGAGTTCCTGCTGGAGGGCGGCCTCGCCTTCCCCAAGGGCATCCACTACGAGGACCTGCTCTTCTCCGCGCGGGCGTACCTGGCCGCCTCCCGGATCACCCTGATCCCCAACACGGTCTACCACTGGAACGTGGCCGAGAAGGCCGCCGCCAAGTCGATCAGCAACCGGCGCCACGAGATCAACAACTTCGCCGACCGCGTCGAGATCCACCGCAGGATCGACCGCGTCCTCGAGGAGCGGGGCCGGCCGGAGCTGAAGCTCCACAAGGACCGCAAGTTCCTCAAGCACGACCTGGTGCTGTACCTGCGCGACCTGCCCTTCCTGGACGACGACTACCGCCGGCGGTTCGCCTCGCTGGCCCGCGACTACCTCCGCGACTTCCCCCCGGAGGCCTACGAAGGGCTGTCGCCGGTCCACCGGCTCTGCGCCTTCCTGCTGCTGCGGGAGGACTGGAAGAACCTCACCCCGGCGATCGACACGCTCATCAACCCGCGCAAGGTGTCCAGCCCGCTGACCGAGCGCGACGGCCGGGTCTACTGGTGCGCGGAGCACCTCGACGACCCGCTGGCCCGCAGGATCCTCGACGTGACCGACCTCGGCCACCACGCCCGGCCCGTCGAGCGCCTGTGGCTGCGCAACCAGGTGACCTCCTACGCGGAGAAGCCCGGGGGCATCAGGATCTCCGGCGCCGTCGTCAACCCGCTCGGGGTGATCCCGCCGGACGCCGAGCTGAAGGCCGAGCTGGAGTTCCGCGCCCGCCGCAGGAGCCCGCAGACCTTCCGGTTCCCGGTGCGGCGGGTGCGGCACGAGGGCGACTCGGTGGTCTGGGAGGCCGTCGTGCCGCTGGCGGCGCGGTTCCGTCCCCTCGGCATCGTCGACGAGGTGTGGGACGTACGCCTGTACCTGAGCGTCGACGGGGTCCGGACCGGCAGCCGGCTGACCGTCGGCCGGACCGCGCTGGAGGACGCCGGCGTGGTCCGGGTCCGGCCCCGGCTCGGCCGGATGACCGCCGACCGCCTCGTGCCGCACGCCTCGGCCAAGGGCCACCTGGCCTTCCGGCTCGCCCAGCACGGCGCGCTCGCCCGGCGCACCTCGGCGCTGGTGCGGCGCAACCTGCACAGCCCGCCCGCCGCGCTGGCCAAGAAGACGGCACGCAAGGTGCTCGCGGTGCGCAAGGACCTGCACTCGGGCCCGCGGAAGATCGCCGCGTACCACCGCATGATCCGGCTGCTGCCCGTCCGCAAGGGCACCGTCGTCTTCGAGAGCCACCTCGGCAAGCAGTACGGCGACAGCCCGCGGGCCGTCTACGAGGAGCTGCGCCGCCGTGACCTGCCCTTCCACGCCATCTGGTCCTACGCCGGTGAGCGCCCCACGGGCTTCCCCGAGGACGCCGAACTGGTGCGCCGCTGGTCCTGGCCCTACCTCCGGGCGCTCGCCCAGGCCGAGTTCTGGATCGACAACCAGGGTTTCCCGCTGAAGCTGGGCAAGCGCCCGGAGACCACGTACATCCAGACCTGGCACGGCTCCGCCCTCAAACGGATGGGGTTCGACGAGCCGAAGTACCGGGTCATGCCGGAGCACGAGCAGCGCGCCTACCAGGAAGCCATCGACCGGTTCGACTACTTCGTGGTGCGCGGCCGGCACGACGAGCGGACCCTCGCCCCCGCCTACCGGATCAGCGAGGACCGCCTCCTGCGCACCGGCTACCCGCGCAACGACGCGCTGGTCCGGGCCAAGGACGCGGGCGCCCCCGACCCGGTGGCCCGGGAACTCGCGGAGCGGCTCGGCATCCGCCCGGACCGCCCGGTGGTGCTGTACGCCCCGACGTTCCGGGAGCGGAACGGCAAGGTCCGCACGTTCGAGTTCCCGTTCGACGTGGACGAGTTCGCCGACCGCTTCGGCGACCGCCTCACCCTGCTGGTGCGCACCCACTACCTCAACCACGTCACGCTGCCGCCCTCCGTCGCGGGCCGGGTCGTCGACGTCGGCGGCGAGCCGGACATCACCCCGGTTCTCCTGCTCGCGGACGCGCTCGTCACCGACTACTCCTCGGTGATGTTCGACTACGCGCTCCTGCGGCGGCCCATGGTGTTCTTCACCTACGACTGGGAGGAGTACGCCGGCAGCAGCCGCGGCACGTACTTCGACCTGGCCGAGGAGGCCCCCGGCCCGGTCGTCCACACGGCGGAGGACCTCTTCGACGTCCTGGAGGACCTGGACCGTCTCGCCCGCGACCAGGAGGCGCGCCTCAAGGAGTTCGTGGCCCGGTACGGCGAGTACGACCGCGGCGACGCCGCCGCCCGGATCGTCGATCGCTTCTTCGGAACCCGGGGAGACGCACGATGACACAGCGCGACATCATCTTCGTGGCCAACGAGGTCAACGAACTCGGCGGAGTCGCTCGCTGGCAGGCGCTGATGGCCTCCCTGTTCGCCGCGCGGGGCCACCGGGTCACCATCGTCGGCATCGCGCCGCCCGAGGTCCCCATGGACCTGGGTGACAACCCGCCCTTCGGCACGATGACGCTCTACGACGCGCGCCCGCCCGCCCGCCGGCAGCCCCGCACCCTGCTGGACCGGGCCGACCTGCGGGCCCGGCGCCGCGAGGCCGCGCGGGAGCGGGGCATGCGGGAGGCCGCCGAGCGGCTGTCGGCCGTCTTCCGGGCCGCCCGGCCCGGGGCGATGATCATCGTGACGCAGGTGTGGGCCATGGAGTGGGTGGCCCTCGCGGACACCGCGGGCCACCCGGTCATCGGCATGAGCCACGAGTCCTACGCGTACTCGCGCGGCTCCTCGCGCTGCGGGCGCATCGAGCGGTACTACAAGGACGTCGACCGTTTGTTGCTGCTGACCCGCGAGGACGCCGACCGGTGGATCGGCCGGGGCCTGAACAACGTCGGCTACATGCCCAACCCGCTGCCGATGATGCCCAAGACCCCCTCCGAGCGCACCGAGAAGGTTGTCGCGAGCATCGGCCGGCTGGGGCACCAGAAGGGCATCGACATGCTCCTGGACGCGTGGGCGGAAGCGGCGCCGAAGCACCCCGGCTGGCTCCTGAGGATCTACGGCTCCGGCCCCGAGGAGGAGGCCCTGCGCCGCCAGTGCACCCGGCTCGGCCTGGACGCTCGGGTGGAGTGGGCGGGCCAGACCGACGACGTCGCCGCCGCGCTGCGGGGCGCGTCCGTGTTCGTCCAGTCCTCCCGGGGCGAGGGCTTCCCGCTGGCCCTGCTGGAGGCGATGGCCTGCGCGGTGCCGTGCGCGGCCTTCGACTGCGCGCCGGGCGTGCGCGAGATCGTCCGCGACGAGGAGGACGGTCTCCTCGCCCGCCCCGGAAACGTCCCCGAACTCGCCCAGAAGCTGGGGCGGTTGATGGAGGACGCCGAACTGCGCGACAGCATGGGGGAGCTGGCCCGCAAGAACGTCCGGCGGTACGCGCCGGAGGTCATCCGGGACCGGTGGGAAGAACTGTTCGGGTTCCTGGAGCGCTGACGCCGTCAGCCCGGGAGAACGAAGGCCAGCAGCACCATGACGAACACCCAGAGTGGACGGGTGCCTGATACCTCGCCGGGTAGGGGACGCCCTTCGGGTCCGCGCCCCGGCGCTGGTCCTCCGCGTACCCGCGCAGCAGCTTCCGCGACGGGAAGAAGCCGATGGCGAGCGGGCGGGGCCGACGGCGTCGCGGCCGTGGCCCTGTCCTGTGCGTGCGGAGGCACGGAGTCCTGTGCGTGCGGAGGCTCGGAGTCCTGTGCGTGCGGAGGTACGGATCACCACGCCGGCCGCCGAGGCGACGGTGGCCGGGACCTCAGGCCCTGAGGTCTTCCCGGTCCCCCATCACCACCACCGGGTGCGCCTTCGGGTCGAGCGTGCGCAGCAGGTACCGCATGTCCGACGCCGACTGGCTCACGCACGCCGACGTTCCGCTGCCGTGGTCCACGTGCAGCCAGATGCCGCCGCCCTTGGACTGCCCCAGTGGACGGACCGGATCGTTGGGCGGGGTGCCCTTCACCCGGTTGTAGTCGATGGCGATGACGTAGTCGAAGTCGTGCCAGTAGGACTTCTTCCAGTAGTGCGGCGCCTGGAAGGCCGCGGACCTGGTGTAGGGCAGCCTGGCCCGCGGCGCGGCGTCCACACCGCCCGCGTCGGTCAGCGTGAACACGCCCACCGGACTGCGCAGGTCCCCCTCGTGGTGGTCCGTCGTCCAGCCCTTGCGGCCGTTGTGCCCGGACCAGGAACGCTCCCGCTTCCACTCGGAGCCGTGCTTGGCGAAGAGGGCGATGGACGAGTCGGGGGAGTCCTTGCCCGCGCCGTACACGACGACCACCTGACGGGAACCGGCCGGCACGCGGTCCCACAGCCGGTCCCCGACGCCGGGAACGCGCTTCAGCGCCGTGTGCGGCTGGGCGTCGTCCGTCCGGGCGTGCGCGGCCGGCTTCCCGTGGGCCGAGGAACCGCACCCCGCGAGAGTCATCATGATCATCGCACCGCAGGCCGCGCCGACGGCGGCACGTGTCGAACCCGATAGACGCATGAGCCCGATGATCGCAGACCGGTCCGCACCGACGGCCGCGGCCCCGTGGCGGTTCCGTGGCGGTTCCGAAGCGGTCTCGAAGCGGTTCCGGAGCGGCTCCGAAGCGGGGTTCCACACGGGGGACGGGACGCTCCGGCGGTGCCCAACCGGTCGCACTCGGCGGCCGGACCCCCTGCCTGAGAGCCCGTTCGCCGCTGTCCATCCAGCGGACCCCGGCGCACCATCCACACGGCTTCGCGTAGATTGCCGCACAGGCAGCCGGACAGCGCGCGAGGGGACGGAAGGCACCGTGGCAAGGGCAAGGCAGGCCGTGGGCGAGGCCCGCAGGATCGTCGTCAAGGTGGGCTCCTCGTCGCTGACCACCGCCGAGGGCGGCCTGGACGCCGACCGCGTCGACGCCCTCGTGGACGTCCTCGCCAAGAGCCGGAGCGGAGGCGAGCGGGAGATCGTCCTGGTCTCCTCCGGTGCCATCGCCGCCGGCCTCGCCCCGCTCGGCCTGCGCCGCCGCCCCAAGGACCTCGCCCGCCAGCAGGCCGCCGCCAGCGTCGGCCAGGGCCTGCTCGTCGCCCGCTACACCGCCTCCTTCGCCCGTTACGGCGTCCGCGTCGGCCAGATCCTGCTCACCAGCGACGACATGAGCCGCCGCGCCCACCACCGCAACGCCTCCCGCACCCTGGACGAACTGCTCGCGATGGGCGCCTTCCCGATCGTCAACGAGAACGACACCGTCGCCACCGACGAGATCCGCTTCGGCGACAACGACCGCCTCGCCGCGCTCGTCGCCCACCTCGTCCACGCCGATCTGCTCGTCCTCCTGTCCGACGTCGACGGCGTCTACGACGGCGACCCCAGCCGGCCCGGCACCTCCCGGATAGCCGAGGTGAGGGGACCGCAGGACCTCGCGGGCGTCGAGATCGGCAGCGCGGGCAAGGCGGGCGTCGGCACCGGCGGCATGGTCACCAAGGTGGAGGCCGCCCGGATCGCCGCCGCCGCCGGCATCCCGGTGGTGCTCACCAGCGCCGTCCACGCGGCCGAGGCACTGGCCGGCGGCGACACCGGCACCTACTTCCACCCCACCGGCAAGCGCTCCGCCGACCGGCTCCTGTGGCTCCAGCACGCCTCCACCCCGCAGGGCGCCCTCACCCTGGACGACGGCGCGGTGGACGCGGTGGTGAACGGGCGCAAGTCGCTCCTGCCCGCCGGAATCGCCGCCGTGGAGGGCGAGTTCAGCGCCGGTGACCCCGTCGAACTGCGGGACGCGCGGGGCCGCGCGGTGGCCCGGGGACTCGTCAACTTCGACGCCAAGGAGATCCCCCTGCTGATCGGGCGTTCGACCCGCGAGCTGGCGCGCGAGCTCGGTGCCGCGTACGAACGCGAGGTCGTACACCGGGACGATCTGGTGCTCCTGCACGCGTAAGGGCTCGCAAAACCACTCGTAAAGCGGAGCGTACGGAACGACCCCGGTGGGGGACGTTCCGTAAAACCCCCACGCGAAGTCCTGCGGCCTGCTCAACTTTGTCTCGGGAACATGTTGAAGGGAACACGTTCCGTCAAGGGGCCAAGCGAGCCATACGGCCTTGCCGGCCATGCGTGAAGGAGGCCGTCGTGAGACGAGTGCGCCCGGGGGCGGCGTCCCGCGGTGCTCTGACGAGCGTCGCGGCCGGGGACACCTACGAGGAACCCAGGGACCTGCCCAGACTGTGGCATGTCACCCTGAGCGTCTCCGGTGACCAGGTCCCGCTGCCGGAACTGCGGCGGGCCCTGGAACAGCTCGCCCATGACCACCCCTTTCTGCTGACCAGCAGATACGCGACCGACCACGCGGAGATCCGGTACTGGGAAGAGGCCCGCGACCTGCACGACGCCGCCGCGGTGGCGCTGCGCCTGTGGGGCGAGCACCGGCTGAGCGCCGGACTGCCGCGCTGGGAGATCGTCGGCCTGGAGGTCATCGACCGCGAGACCTACCACCACCGCATCGCCGAGGGCTACGGCCCTCCGCCGGCGGCACCCGTGGGCGTCCACCCGTTCTGAGCGGGGCGGCGGCCGGACCGCGGCGGCCGGGACTGCCGCCGGGGCCGGGGCGGAGATGGGCCGCGAGGTGGGCGGCGGGCCCTGGGTGCTGATGGGCGCGAGCCGGGGCGCTGGGGCCTCGGGTGCCGGTGGGCCGCGAGGTGGGGCGGTGGGGCCTGGGTGCTGATGGGCGCGAGCCGGGGTGGCGGGCGCGGCGGCTCGGGGGAGGGGCTCCGGGAGGGGCTCGGGGGAGGGGAACACCCCTTTTGGGGTGTCTCGGGGTGTGGGACGACCGCTGAAGCGCGGCGGCCCGCGCACTACCCTTCCCCCATGACCACGCTCTCGCCGTACGACTCGATGTCCCCGGTCACCCAGGCCGCCTACCGGGCCAAGGCCGCCGCCGCCGACCTCGCGCCGCTCCCGCGTGCCGTCAAGGACGACGCGCTGCTGGCCATCGCCGACGCCCTGGAGGTCCGGACCGCCGAGATCGTGGAGGCCAACGCCAAGGACGTGGCCAAGGCCCGGGAGAACGGCACCAGCGAGGCCATCGTCGACCGGCTCACCCTCACCCCCGAGCGGGTCCGCGCCATCGCCTCCGACGTCCGCGACGTGGCCAAGCTGCCCGACCCGGTCGGCGAGGTCGTCCGCGGCTCCACCCTCCCCAACGGCATCGACCTGCGCCAGGTCCGCGTCCCGCTCGGCGTCGTCGGCATCATCTACGAGGCCCGCCCGAACGTGACCGTCGACGCGGCCGCCCTGTGCCTGAAGTCCGGCAACGCCGTCCTGCTGCGCGGCTCCGCCTCCGCCTACGAGTCCAACACCGCCCTGGTCCGGGTCATCCGCGACGCCGTCGGCGGTGCCGGGCTCCCCGCCGACGCCGTCCAGCTCGTGCCCGGCGAGAGCCGCGACTCCGTCCGCGAGCTGATGCGCGCCCGCGGCCTGGTCGACGTCCTCATCCCGCGCGGCGGCGCCTCCCTGATCCGGACCGTGGTCAACGAGTCCACGGTCCCCGTGATCGAGACCGGCACCGGCAACTGCCACGTCTACGTCGACGCCCAGGCCGACATCGACACGGCCGTCGAGATCCTGATCAACTCCAAGGCCCAGCGGGTCAGCGTCTGCAACGCCGCCGAGACCCTCCTCGTCCACCAGGACATCGCCCCCGAGTTCCTGCCCCGGGCCCTGGACGCCCTCGCCGAGGCCGGGGTCACCGTCCACGCCGACGACCGGGTCCTGGCCTACGCCAAGGACTCGAAGGCCACCGTGGTCGAGGCCACCCCCGAGGACTGGGAGACCGAGTACCTCTCCCACGACATCGCCGCCGCGGTGGTCGACTCGCTGGACAAGGCCGTCGAGCACATCCGGCTGTGGACCTCCGGCCACACCGAGGCCATCGTCACCACCTCCCAGCAGGCCGCCCGCCGCTTCACCCAACTGGTCGACTCCACCACCGTCGCCGTGAACGCCTCCACCCGCTTCACCGACGGCGGCCAGTTCGGCTTCGGCGCCGAGATCGGCATCTCCACCCAGAAGCTGCACGCCCGCGGCCCGATGGGGCTGCCGGAGCTGACCAGCACCAAATACATCGTCACCGGCGACGGACACGTACGCCGCTGAGGTTCACCCGACCGGCCGAGCGCGCGCGGCTCCCGGGAACGCGGCCGAAAGGCGTCTCACCAGGCAGACGAATGTTCATACCGTCTGCCCAAATTGACCCCCCAGGTCTACTCTGGATCCGTGCCGGAGGACGTGGGGGGCACGCCGTTCCCTGACGGCTGGGAGCCCGACGACGACCACGACCGCGGGGTGTCGGACGAAGAGTTCGCCTCCGTGGTCTTCGACGAGGACTTCGTACGGGCGGCCACGATCCATGAGCCGTCCGCCGTCGAACGCCTCCTGGCCGCCGCCCAGGCCAGAGCCGAGGCCTCCGAGGCGGAGGCCCGCCGCGCCCACGCCCGGGGCGAGCGCTACGACGACGGTTACGGCCCCGAGGGCGCCGGATTCGGTCAAGATCATGACGATGAAGGGCCGGACGGCGCCTACGTCCTCGGAGACGGCCCCTACGGCCCGTACGGCAAGCAGGTCCGCTGGCACCGCCCCGTCGCCTGGGTCCTCGCCGTCGTGATGGGCATCGGCATGGTCGCCCTGGCCTTCGCCGCCGTCTACCGGGGAGGATCCTCGAGCACCCGCGACCGGGTGCCCGCGCCCGCCTCCACCGGCGTCGGCAAGGAAACCGCCTCCGCTCCCGCCGCCCCCGGTGATGATCCCCGGCCGGTCGTCTCGGCCGTTCCGCACTCCCCCTGAGAGCCGTTCGCGCGCCCGCCCGCGCCTGTTGAGCACCTGTCAGAAGTTGGCGGTGGCCGGGCGTTTACCCGGGGCGCGGCGAACCTACTCTGAAGGTATGGGCGGGCCTGGAGACCCACCGGAGGGGACACCCGAGGGCGGCCCCGGCGGTGCGGAGGACGAATACCGATCCGTCGTCTTCGACGAGTCGTTCGTCCGTGCTGCCCGCCTCAGGGAGTCGTCCGCCGCGGAGCGGATGGCCGAGCACGCGCCCGCCGTGCGCCGCCGCCCGCCCCTGCGCCGCGGACTCACCCGGCAGGCCCTGATCCTCGCCCTGCTGATCGCCGTCGCCTTCGGCACCGCGATCTACCTCGGCGTCCGCCACCCCTACGGCTCCGCGCAGGCCCGCCGGCCCGTGGAGCCCCTGCGCATGACGGTCATCCCCCTCGCCCCGCAGGGCAAGGTGCCCGGCGCCGCCGACCCCGAGAGGCTGTTCGCCCGCAGCCCCGCCGCCCCCTTCGACACCGGTGCCGAGGGCATCCCGCTGCCGGCCTCGCGCAGCACCGCCCACTTCTCCGACAGCCAGGTGACGACCGCCCTCACCACCGTCAAGGACTACATCGTCCGCTCCTCCCTCGACCCCGAGGTGCTGGCCGGCCGCGAGGTGCGCCCCCTGCGGGCCCTGGTCGACTCCGGGCAGCTCGACCAGTTCGACCGGAGCCTCGCCCACCCCGCCGCGGACGGGCGGCACGCCTCCACGGGCTGGCTGGTCCGCATCGACCCCACGCGAGCCCGGCTGGCCGACGACCGGATCCGCGTCTTCGGCACGCTGAGGACCGCCGAGGCCGACGCGGCGACGCTGGAGGTCTCCGCCGACCACACCTTCGTCTACGCCCTGCGTCCCGCCGGAGCCGCCTCCGACGCCCCCGCCTCCCTCTTCACGGTCCGTCGCGAGCTGACGTTCCAGCTGGACCGCGACGACCTGCGCACCCGCCAGGTCCGGCTGAGCACGGCCTACGTCCAGGCGGGCCCCCTCGCCTGCGCCGAGGACTCCGCCGCCTACCTGCGCCCCCTGCTGGCCGGCCAGACGGCCAGGACGGGCGGCCCCGCGGGTACCAACCCCTACGACACGGACAGCCCGGCGTCCCTGTGCGGCACGCTGGCCCCGGGGGCGCAGCCGAGGGTGTGAGGCCGCCGTCGTGCCGTGAAGCACCGGGCCCGCCGTGGGCGCGGTGCGCCGGTCGCCGGAATCCGGCCGAAGCCGAGCCGCTGAGCCGTCGAGTCGCCGAGCCGTCGGCTCCCGCGCTCCCCGGACTCGCCCGGCGAGGGCGGCCGAGGTCAGGACGGGGGCGGGCCGGAGCAGGACTGGGCCCGGGGTTACTTGTCCGTGCCCGGTGCCTCGTCGCCCGTCGCCGGCGGCGGGCTCCGGAAGCCGTCGAAGCCGCGCCGGACCCGTCCGCCCAGGTCGCCCGCCCCGCCCGCGAGATCCGAGACCAGCTTCATCAGCGGATCCTTGGAACTCTTCACATCGCTCGCGTAGCTCGCCGCCGACTCACGGAAGGAGTCGCCGACGGAGGTGTCCTTGTCCTCGCTGCGCCGCGGGTAGTGGCCGTCCATGAGCCGCTGGTAGTCCCGCGACTCGGCCCACTTCTTCAGCTCGGCGGCCCGCACGGTGGTGAACGGGTGGGAGCGGGGCAGCACGTTCAGGATCTTCAGCACGGAGTCGCGCAGATCGCCGCTGGACTCGTACTCCTCGGCCTGCTCGAGGAACGCGTCCACGTTCATCTCGTGCAGATGGTTGCCGCCCGCGATCTTCATCAGACCCCGCATCGAGGCCCGCACGTCCTGGCCCACCAGCAGGCCCGCCCGGTCGGCGGACAGCTCCGACTTGCGGAACCACTCCCGCAGCGCCGTGACGATGGCCGTGACCGCGAGACTGCCCAGCGGGATCCAGGCGACCTTCACCGCGAGGCTGGTCAGGAACAGCAGGACCGTGCGGTACACCGAGTGCCCGGACAGCGCGTGCCCCACCTCGTGCCCGACGACCGCCCGCATCTCCTCCTCGTCGAGCAGCTCCACCAGCCCCGTGCTGACCACGATGACCGGCTCGTCCAGACCGACGCACATCGCGTTCGGCCGCGGGTCCTGTGTGACGTACATCGGCGGGACCTTCTCCAGGTCCAGGATGTAACAGGCGTCCAGCAGCATGTCGTGCAGGTGGGAGAACTGCCGCTCGGAGACCCGCACCGAGTCGGACAGGAACAGCAGCCTCAGGCTCCGCTCCGGCAGCAGCCCGCTGAGCGCCTTGAACACGGTGTCGAAGCCGCTCAGCTTGCGCAGCGCGACCAGGGCCGAGCGGTCCGCCGGGTGCTCGTACGCACGTGAGGAGATCCCCGGGAAACGCCTGCGCTGCCTCCCGGGCAGCCGCTCGTGCCCGGTCTGCTGCCGGCCGTCGTCGGACATGTCTTCCCCCTGTACGTGTCGAGGCCCACCGCGCCCCCGAGGCGGGGCCCGGCCCAGGCGGAGATACCGTGGACAGGCAGTACACCCGAAGGAGTCCCCGCCATGGAGCACCACCCCGCAGCCGCCCGGCTGACCGAGGCCGCAGCGAGCGCCGTCCAGCAGCACGGGGCGGGCAACCTGCTCCGCATCGTCCTGATCGTGATGGTCCTCGGCTGTGTGCTGACCGCCTGGTTCCTGCTGAGCGGCTACAAGCGCAAGGACGACTGACACCCGGCGAAAGTTCCCCGCCCGCCCGGACGGTGAACGAACTCCGCCGGGGCCGGCCGCCGGCGTCCTCGCGGCCCCAACGGCGGAGTCGGGGTGATCGCCCCGGGGCCACCCGCTTACGATGGGCTGACATCTTTATTCCGCCCACACGCGATAGGTCCTGCCGAAGATGAGCTTCCACAGCGCCGCAGCCCAGTTGGTCACCCTTGCCGCCGAGGGCGAGGAGCACGGCGGAAACCACAACAGCCTGAACCCGGCCATCACCGGCGGCAGCGCCCTGATCATCCTGCTCCTGCTGCTGTGGATCACCACGCGCTTCAACCGCGACCGCTGAACGGGGACCCCGTCCCCGGCCGGACGTTCGATGCCGGGCCGGTAGGGTCTGCACGCATGGGAGAGCAGGACATGCCTACCGGTCCGGCGCGCGAGACGGCCGGCGACACGGTGAAGCACCCGCAGTACGGACCGGGCAACGCCCCCGCCCACACGGGCAAGCGGCGCCTGGGTGTCATGGGCGGGACATTCGATCCGATCCACCACGGGCACCTGGTGGCGGCCAGCGAGGTCGCCGCGCAGTTCCAGCTGGACGAGGTGGTCTTCGTCCCCACCGGTGAGCCGTGGCAGAAATCCCACCGCAACGTCTCCCCGGCCGAGGACCGCTACCTGATGACGGTCATCGCGACCGCCGAGAACCCGCAGTTCTCCGTCAGCCGCATCGACATCGACCGCGGCGGCCCCACCTACACCGTCGACACCCTGCGCGACCTGCGTGCCCTCAACCCGGACACCGACCTCTTCTTCATCACCGGCGCCGACGCCCTCGCCCAGCTGCTGACCTGGCACAACTCCGAGGAACTGTTCTCCTACGCGCACTTCATCGGCGTCACCCGCCCCGGCCACCACCTGACCGACCCGGGCCTGCCGGAAGGCGGCGTCTCGCTGGTCGAGGTGCCGGCCCTCGCCATCTCCTCCACGGACTGCCGCGCGCGAGTCGCCAAGGGCGACCCCATCTGGTACATGGTCCCGGACGGAGTCGTGCGCTACATCGACAAGCGCGAGCTGTACCGCGGCGGCGAGTGAGCCGAGAGGGGCACCGGTGAACGACCGATACGACGCGGGTGACGCGGGCTACGGCGCCGTCCCGTACGAAGTCGTCGGCTACGACGAGTACGGCCGGCCCGTGTACCAGCAGGTACCGGCCGAGCAGGCACCCCAGCCCCAGCAGGTCCCGCAGGCCCAGCCGGCGGCCTACGACCCGTACGCCCAGCAGCAGGGCTACGGCTACGACCCGTACGCCACCGGCGGCCAGCCACCGGCCGGCTCCTACGCGCCCGGACACCAGCAGCCGGGCTACGACTCCTACGCCGCCTACGACCCCTACGGCTCCCCGGCCCCTTACGACCCGTACGCCACCGGCACCGGCACCCAGGACGCCGGCGGCTACGACCCCTACGGGCAGACCGCGGGCAGCGGCCGGCAGCCCCGCGCCGCCGAGCAGACCGCCTACATCCCGCAGCAGGCCGGCCCCGCGGAGGACGGCCGGGGCGCGCAGGACGGCCCGGACGCGCAGGACGGTCGGGGCGCTCAGGACGGTCCGGGCGGGGAGGAGACCGGGTCCGGCCTGGGCGAACCGGACTACCGCACCGAGCAGTTCGCCTTCGTCGAGGAGCCGGACGGCGACTCCGAGGACGTCATCGACTGGCTGAAGTTCACCGAGAACCGCACCGAGCGCCGTGAGGAGGCCCGCCGCCGCGCCCGCAGCCGGTTCATCGCCCTGCTCGTCGTCCTCGCGCTCGTCGTGGCCGGCGGGGTCGGCTACCTCTGGTACGCCGGAAAGCTGCCCGGTCTGTCCTCCTCAGGCGGCCCGGACGGCACCGCCACGGCGGTCACCGCCCAGAAACGCGACGTGCTCGTCGTCCACCTGCACAACACCGTCAAGGGCGGCACCTCCACGGCGCTGCTGGTCGACAACACCACCACCAAGCAGGGCACCACGGTCCTGCTGCCCAACTCCCTGGCCCTGACCGACGACGACGGCTCCACCACGACCCTCGCCAAGTCCGTGGACGACGACGACACCTCCGGCACCCGCGACCAGCTCGACACCGTCCTCGGCACCAGCATCCAGGGCAGCTGGCGGCTCGACACCCCCTACCTGCAGAACCTCGTCGACCTCGTCGGCAACATCGAGATCGGCACCGACACCGACGTGCCCGACCCGGACGCCAAGAAGAAGGGCGCCGCGCCGCTCGTCCACAAGGGCCAGGACCAGACCCTCAGCGGCAAGATGGCCGTGGCCTACGCCACCTACCGCGCTCCCGGCGAGTCCGAGAACGCCCAGCTCCAGCGGTTCGGCCAGGTCATGCAGGGGGTGCTGCGCAAGCTGTCCTCCGACCCGGCCGCCGCCACCGTCACCGTGCAGACGCTCGCGCAGATCCTCGATCCGCCGCTCACCGACAAGGACCTCGGCACCTTCCTCGCCCGGCTCGCCGACCTCGCCAAGAGCGGCGACTACCGGACCGCCCTCCTGCCGGTGCGGTCCGACGGCACGCTCAGCACCGAGACCAGCGACAGCGTGGTGAAGGACATCCTCGGCGGCACCGCGAAGAGTCCCGACGCCGGCTCCGCGGTCCGGGTCTCCGTCCAGAACGCCACCGGGGTGAAGGACGACACGGAGAAGGCCCGCGTCGTGCTCCTCAACGGCGGCTTCACCTTCCTGGAGGGCGGCAGCGCCTCCGGCGTCCAGGCCGCCTCGAAGGTGACCTACGCGGACGCCGCCGACCAGGCGAAGGCCACCGAGGTCGCCAAGACCCTCGGCCTGCCCGCCGGCTCCGTGACCAAGGGCGCCGTCTCCTCCGGTGCCGACGTCTCGGTGGTCCTCGGCCGCGACTACAAGCCGTCCTCGTCCTGACCCCGGTGCGGGGGCTCCCGGCCGGGAGCCCCCGGGGCCGCCGTAATCCCGTGGGGTGTGCCGGGCGGTCCGTGAGACCCTTGATGGCAAAAGACCGCCGACGGAAAGCCATGTAGTGACCGCCACAGACCGTTCCCTTGAGCTCATCAACACCGCCGCCCAGGCTGCGGCCGACAAGCTCGCCCACGACGTCATCGCCTACGACGTGAGCGACGTACTGTCGATCACGGACGCCTTCCTGCTCGCGTCCGCGCCGAACGACCGCCAGGTCAAGGCCATCGTCGACGAGATCGAGGAGCGCCTGCTGAAGGAACTCGGCGCCAAGCCGGTCCGCCGCGAGGGCGACCGCGAGGCCCGCTGGGTCCTGCTCGACTACGTCGACATCGTCGTGCACGTCCAGCACAGCGAGGAGCGGGTCTTCTACGCCCTGGAGCGGCTGTGGAAGGACTGCCCCGAGATCGAACTGCCCGCCGACGCCAAGGCGACCCGGGGCAAGGCCGAGGAGCACGCCCGGCTGCAGGCCGCCGAGGCCGACCAGGAGCCGGACGGGGAGTGGTGATGAGCGCCACAGGTGAGGTGACCGACCGCAAGGGCCGGGGCCGCCGCATCATCCTGTGGCGGCACGGCCAGACCTCGTGGAACGTCGAGCGCCGCTTCCAGGGCACCACGGACGTGGAGCTGACCGAGACGGGCCTGGGCCAGGCCCGCCGCGCCGCACGGCTGCTGGCCTCCCTGCGGCCCGACGCGATCGTCTCCTCGGACCTGCGGCGGGCCGCGCGGACGGCCGCCGAGCTGGCCGCTCTCACCGGCCTCGACGTCACCCGCGAGGAGGGCCTGCGCGAGACCTACGCGGGCGTCTGGCAGGGGCTGACGCACGAGGAGATCATCGCCCGCCACGGCGAGGAGTACGCCGCCTGGAAGCGCGGTGAAGCGGTCCGCCGCGGCGGCGGCGAGCTGGAGACCGAGGTCGCCGACCGCGCCGCCCCCGTCGTGCTGCGGCACGCCGAGAAGCTGCCCGAGGACGGCACCCTCGTCGTCGTCAGCCACGGCGGCACCATCCGCACCACCATCGGCCGGCTGCTCGGTCTGGAGGCCCGGCACTGGGAGAGCCTCGGCGGCCTCTCCAACTGCTGCTGGTCCGTGCTCGGCGAGGGCGCCCGCGGCTGGCGCCTGCTGGAGCACAACGCGGGCACCCTCCCGGAGCCCGTCCTCGGCGACGACGACTGACCGTCCCGGGGCCCCCGGTGACCGTCCCGGGACCCCGGGACCCCGGATTTCACTTTCCGGCAGGTCACAGGCTAAAGTTCTTCTTGTTCGCCCCGCCGAGCGGGAAGAACACCAGGGGCTATAGCTCAGTTGGTAGAGCGCCTGCATGGCATGCAGGAGGTCAGGAGTTCAATTCTCCTTAGCTCCACTGATCGACACTCTGTTGAGTTGTCAAAGATCGGTGATGAGGATCCCGTCCCCACCTGGGGGCGGGATTTTCTGTGTTCAGCCGTGGACGACCTCCTTGTCCGCCGGCGGGAGGAGGCGCTCCCTCTGCTCCCGCAGCAGCGTGATCTTCGCCCGCGCGTCCTCGTCCACCGGGGTGTAGACCACGATCCGGCACTCGGGCATCCCGTCGACGGACAGTGACTGCGAGGTCATCCGCATCTCGCCGACCGCCGGGTGCCGGAAGGTCTTCACCCGGGGCCCCGGAGGCACCACCTCGCAGCTCGCCCACAGCTCCGCGAACCAGGGACTCGCCGCCGCCAGCCCGCGTATGTAGTCCGCCCAGGCCGGCTCGCCCACGTGTCTGCCGTAGGAGGACCGCAGAGTCGCCACCATCAGAGGCAGCTCCACCTCCCGGTGCACCAGCGGGCAGACCTCCTCCGGCAGCGTGAACAGCGTCCACAGCACGTTCGGCAGGCCCGTGTCGGCGGCCCCGCTCAGCGGGACCAGGAACAGGTCGCGGTAGGCGGCGTTGGTGGCCAGGACGTCGTACCGGGCGTTGTAGACCACCGCCAGCATCGGGTCCAGGGCGTCGATGATGTCCTGGACCTCCGCGCTCACCCGCCGGCTCAGCCCCTCGGAGTCCGGCTCGAAGGGCACCTCCGCCAGCCGGTACAGGTGCTCCCGCTCCGGTGGGTCCAGCCGCAGCGTGCGCGCCACCGCGTCCAGCACCTGCGGCGAGGCGTTGATCGGCCGGCCCTGCTCCAGCCACGTGTACCAGGTCACGCCGACCCCCGAGAGCTGAGCGACCTCCTCCCGGCGCAGTCCGGGGGTGCGCCGCCGCAGCCCCGGCGGCATCCCCACATCGGCCGGCGTGACCCGGGCCCGCCTGCTGCGCAGGAAGACCGCCAGTTCCGGCCTGCGTCGCTGTGTCCTCGTCCCCATCGTCCAGCCCCCGTTCTCGCCGTCTCATCGTCCGTGCCCGGGCCCGTCCCTGCCAGGTGCTGGCAGTACCAGCATCAGCGGGCACTCGGCACCCGTACCGGCCCGTCGTCACGCTCGACGCCATGACGACGACATCCCGGACCGGGCCGGGCACCGAGCCCGTTCCGAACCTTGCGAACAGTCAATCACCCGCCACTGACAGTGACCTCGCGGTCGCCGTCCGGGCGGATCCAACCGTCACGGACAGTGAAGCACCCGCCACTGACAATCGGCCCCGCCTGCTGCTCGGTGTGCTGCTCGCCGCCCTGTTCATGGCGGCGCTCGACGTGTTCATCGTGAACGTCGCCGCCCCCTCGATCGGCTCCGGCCTGCACGCCTCGGGTGCCGACCTGCAACTCGTCATCGCCGGCTACACCATCACCTACTCCGTGCTGCTGATCACCGGCGCCCGGCTCGGGGACCGGCTCGGCCACGGCCGGGTGCACCTCGCCGGACTGGCCCTGTTCACCGCGGCCTCCCTCGCCTGCGGACTGGCGTGGGGCGCGACCGAGCTGATCGTGTTCCGGCTGGCGCAGGGCGCGGGCTCGGCGCTGATGATCCCGCAGGTGCTCAGCCTCATCCAGCGCACCTTCACCGGGGAGGCCCGGGCCCGGGCGCTCGGTGCCTACTCGGCGGTCCTGGCCGTCGGCGCGGCGGCCGGGCAGGTCGCCGGCGGGCTGCTGGTCAGCGCAGACCTGTTCGGCACCGGCTGGCGGCCGGTGTTCCTGGTCAACGTGCCGGTGGGCGCCGTGCTGCTCCTGCTGGGCCGCAAGGTGCTGCCGCTGGGGCGCACGGCCGGTCGGGAGCGAGCGCGGGCGCTCGACCTGCCCGGACTGGTGCTGCTCGGTGCCGCCGTGTCACTGCTGACCGTGCCGCTGGTGCTCGGACAGGAGAAGGACTGGCCGCTGTGGTCGTGGCTGTCGCTGGCCGGGGCCGCGGTGCTGTTCGCCGCGTTCTGCGGCTATGAGTCCCGGCTGGCCCGGCGCGGCGGCGCCCCGCTCATCAGGCCCCGGGTGCTGCGGCACCCCGGCATCGGGCGGGCCGTCTTCCAGATCCTCGCGGTGATGTCGGTCAACGCCGGCTTCCTCTTCGCGCTGACCCTGCACGTCCAGGGCGGCCTCGGCTACGGAGCCCTGCGGGCCGGGCTGAGCTTCGTACCGACCGCGGTCCTCTTCGGAGCCGTCAGCCTGACCTGGCGGAAGTGGCCGGCCGCCGGGCAGCGGGCGCTCGCGCCGGCCGGGTTCACGCTCACCGCGGTGTCCGTCGCCGTCGTGGGCCTCGCCTTCCACGGCGGCGGGTCGGGGGGAGCGCTGCTGTACGCGGGGTACGCGGGCACGGGCGCCGGGCTGGCGCTCGCGTTCAGTCCGACGCTCACCGGGGCGCTGGCCACCGTGCGGCCCGAGGACGCGGCGGACGCCAGCGGCCTGCTGTCGACGGTCGCGCAGCTCGGACAGCTGATCGGTGTGGCGGCTTTCGGCACACTGTTCCTGAACCGGATCGAGTCGTTCGGGCCCCTCGGCCCGCACCCCTCCGCGGAGGCGTTCTCGGTGTGTGCCTGGGCGCTGGCCGGGACGGCCGCGGCGGGCGCCGTGTCCGGACTGGTGCTGAGGCGTCGCTGACCGTATTGCTCCGGCCGTGGCAGAATCAAACGGCCGGAAGGGGACGCGGCCCGACGGGAGGGAGTAGCGATGCCTGCGAGCATCCTCGAGGAGGTCGGCCATCTCCTCGGTGCGGCGTTGATACGGGATTCGACCACCCGGCTGAGCTGCCCTTCCTGCGGTTCCGCACATGTGGCGCAAGTACTCGGCGACAATGGCGGAATCTCGTACGTGTGCACGGCCTGCGGCCACACCTGGAGCTGATCGATGGGGGCACACCGGCGGAAGTGCGACTGGTGCGGGAGTGGTACGCCCATCGTCCGCGACATGGAGCCGATCAATCCCGATTACCAGTACTGGTGCGAGGAATGCGCGCGGGCGCTGATCATAAAAGGCGACCCCATCGAGACCTACCGGGAACTGGAAGGCGAGCCGATCTACGGCCGGCTCCTGGAGGAGCACTGCACGCTCAAGAGGTTCTACCAGTTCGTCACGGCTTGACGCGGACCTCTCCGGCTCCGGACCTCGGCGACGATGTCCCGGTCAGCGCGAGGAAGAGCGCGCCGGCCACTCCGTAGCCGGCCGACAGCAGCAATTCCGCGCTGCCCAGGTGGAGTTCCGGCCGGCCGGCCCCGTGCGGCACCCACCACGGGAGGTACGACCAGAAGACCAGCGCGGTGGCCAGGGCCGCCGCCCGGTGCCCACGCGTCCACAGCAGCAGCACCAGCGGCACGCACCACACCCAGTGGTGGGTCCACGACACCGGGCTGACCAGCAGGGCGGTGACCGCGCAGGCGCACACCGCCCAGGCCCGCCGCCCCCGCACCTCCGCCCGCACGGCCGCCGCGAGGCCCAGGACGGTCAGTACGGCCGCCCCGGCCGTCCAGGCGGCCGCCGGGTCCGCCGTGTGCAGCAGGCGGGCGAGAACCCCGCGCAGGGCCTGGTTGGCGGTGTCCCCGGCCGCTCCGACCCGGCTCGCGCGGAACACCATGTGCGTCCAGAACCGCCAGGAGTCGTACGGCAGGACGGCCGCCGCCAGCAGTGTCGCCCCGGCGAACGTGACGGCCGCCCCGCGCGCGTGCGGCAGCCACGGCCCGCCCCGTCCGCCCCGCAACCGGACCACCAGGCCGGTGGCGAGCAGGAACACCGGGAACAGCGCGGGTGTCAGCTTGACCGCCGCGGCCAGCCCGAGGCCCACCCCGCTCCAGCGGTCGTGACCGCCGGGGGGACGGCGGGTCAGGTCCCACAGCACGAGAACGGCCAGCAGCAGATTGATCTGGCCGTAGCGCAGGGTCGTCCACACCGGTTCGCACCACACGGCCGCTCCCGCGACCCACCAGACGGCCTCCGCGCGCGCGTGGCCGACGAGTTGGAGCGACAGCCGTACGAAGACCACCAGCAGCGCGAGATTGCCGGCCGTCGCCAGCGTGCGCAGCAGCGCGGTGTCCGGCAGGGACAGCGGGGTGAACAGCAGAGCCGCGAACGGCGGGTAGGTGGTGGGCAGCCGCGCGGCGGTCGCGCGCAGCGCGTAGAGGTCGCCGCCGGCGCGCACGACGGCGCCCTCGGCCCGGTAGACCATCAGGTCGACCATGGAGACGTGCGCGGCCCGCTGTGCGGCCCAGAACACCGCGAAGGACACCAGGCAGGCACCCAGGGCGAGCGGGACCCGGCGGTGTGCTGCGGACGGCGCGATCTCGGTCACGAAAGCCGACATTAGCGGTCATACAGGGGTCAAAGTGAAACCGATTTGGTGCTGCGCCCACACGCCTGTAATGTTTACGTCGTCGCCGGGGGAACCGGGCGAAACAACAGAACAAGGGGCTATAGCTCAGTTGGTAGAGCGCCTGCATGGCATGCAGGAGGTCAGGAGTTCAATTCTCCTTAGCTCCACAGAAGTCGAAGGCGGATCATCCCGAGGATGGTCCGCCTTCGGCGTGTTGCGGCACATGGCGCGGCGGAACGGAGAGGCCGAGGAGCGGAGGAGCGGCCCACCGGCCCGGAGGGCCCGCCCCCGTGTCGTCCAGCGGCCCCGCGCGCAGCCGTGGCCGGCACGGCGCCCAGCCGAGTGGATCTTCCGGTGGCACGCGCCGATCTCCGGCCGTCGGTGAGGCGGCCGTAAGGAGCGGCCGTGAAGGCGTCCGCGCGGGGCCAGGGGCGGGTGCCGGCGGCGGCTCCCGGCGGCCGGGCGGGACCGGCTCGGCCGTCCGGCACTGGCTCGCCTCCGGCTCGTCGGGCCCGGACCGCCCGGAACGGCCGAACAGGGCTGTCGGCCGGTCGGAGATCCTGCGCTCGACCGGGCGCGGCACGGCACGCTGCGCGTGGGCGCCCATCGCGCCGAGCAGGGACAGGCCGTAAAGGCTGTGCAGTGGCCGTCGGCGCGCGGCGACCGGGACCGGGCCGGCGAAGGCGCCGTGCCGGGCGCCCGTGACCCCCGCGAAGACCGTCAGCAGGCCCGCGGGCGAGCCCGGCCGATCAGGCCGGCGGTCCCAAAGACGTCGAGCGAGAACGGAACGACGCGGCGGTCACCTCCACGGGGCCGGGCGCGATCTTCGTGGTGATGGATCGCCGAGCGGCTCAGTGGGACGAGGGGCACGGAACCGAACGCCTCTGACCAGCACGGACACGGGGGCCAGCAGGATGACGGCGGACGCCGGGCCATGGGCCGAGCGACCCGGTTGGTGGAGCGAGCCGGTCCCAAGGCGAGGGTTCATGGGGGCGACTCCGGGCGGTTTCGGGAAAGCGCCCGCTGCCGCCCTCCAAGTGGGGCCATACCGATCAGTACGGGGTTCGAGGTATTACGTTGTTATCAACGGAGAATCTGGTCGGAGTGGCGCCCCATAGGGGAGGTACGCGAAGTAATCGCCGACCTTTGTTCGGTGCCGGCAGGCTTCGTGGACATCGCCCTCAGGGGCACGGAAGCGCGTCGCGGCTTGCTCGAGCGCTGCGGTACCCTAGCGCCATGCGTGCCGTACGCCTTCTGCTTAGCGGGCCGCGCTGATCAGTACCGACCCCGGTCCAGCCGTGAGGTCGGCATCGGCGCGGCGTCCCCTCCTGTGCGAGGGGTTTTTTCATTTCCGCAGGCAGAGACGATCGATGGAGCTTTGAGGATCATGAGCGAGACGAACCCCGCTGCCACCGCCGCGTCGGCGGAGGCCGCGCCGCACCGCTACACGGCCGCCATGGCAGCCGAGATCGAGGCACGCTGGCAGGACTTCTGGGACGCCGACGGCACCTACGCGGCGCCGAACCCCACGGGCGAGCTGGCGGGCGATCCGCAGCTGGCCGCCAGGCCCAAGAAGTTCATCATGGACATGTTCCCGTACCCCTCGGGCGCCGGCCTGCACGTCGGTCACCCGCTGGGCTACATCGCCACCGACGTCTACGCCCGGTTCCAGCGCATGACCGGCCACAACGTCCTGCACACCCTCGGCTTCGACGCCTTCGGCCTGCCCGCCGAGCAGTACGCCGTGCAGACCGGTACGCACCCGCGCGTGTCCACCGAGGCCAACATCGAGAACATGAAGGCCCAGCTGCGCCGGCTGGGTCTGGGCCACGACAAGCGCCGGTCGTTCGCCACGATCGACCCGGAGTACTACAAGTGGACCCAGTGGATCTTCCTGCAGATCTTCAACTCCTGGTACGACGACGAGGCGCGCAAGGCCCGCCCGATCTCCGAGCTGATCGCCCAGTTCGAGTCCGGTGAACGCGCCGTTCCGGGCACCACGCGCGCGTGGAGCGAACTGAGCGCCCGCGAACGCGCCGACATCCTGGGCGAGTACCGCCTGGCCTACGCCTCCGAGGCGCCCGTCAACTGGTGTCCCGGCCTGGGCACCGTACTGGCCAACGAGGAGGTCACCGCCGACGGCCGGTCCGAGCGCGGCAACTACCCCGTCTTCAAGGCCAAGCTGCGCCAGTGGAACATGCGCATCACCGCCTACGCCGACCGGCTGCTGGAAGACCTGGAGGAGCTGGACTGGCCCGAGGCCATCAAGCTCCAGCAGCGCAACTGGATCGGCCGCAGCGAGGGCGCCCGCATCGACTTCCCGATCGACGGCGAGCGCATCACGGTCTTCACGACCCGCCCGGACACCCTGTTCGGCGCGACCTACATGGTGCTGGCTCCCGAGCACCCGCTGGTGGAGAAGTTCACCCCCGAGGCGTGGCCCGAGGGCACGCACGAGGTCTGGACCGGCGGCCACGCCACCCCGGCCGAGGCCGTCGCCGCCTACCGCGCGCAGGCCGCCTCGAAGTCCGACGTCGAGCGGCAGGCCGAGGCCAAGGACAAGACCGGCGTCTTCACCGGCGCGTTCGCGACCAACCCGGTCAGCGGCGAGCGGATCCCGGTCTTCATCGCCGACTACGTCCTGATGGGCTACGGCACCGGCGCGATCATGGCCGTCCCGGGCCACGACAGCCGCGACTTCGCCTTCGCGCGCGCCTTCGAGCTGCCCATCCGCTGCGTGGTCGAGCCGACCGACGGCCGCGGCACCGACCCGTCCGATTGGGACGACGCCTTCGTCTCCTACGACGCGACGATCGTCAACTCCGACAGCGACGACCTGAAGCTGAACGGCCTGGGCGTGGCCGACGCCAAGGCGCGCATCACCGAGTGGCTGGCGAGCAGGGGCATCGGCGAGGGCACCGTCAACTTCCGGCTGCGCGACTGGCTGTTCAGCCGCCAGCGCTACTGGGGCGAGCCCTTCCCGATCGTGTACGACGAGGACGGCGTCGCCCACGCGCTGCCCGAGTCGATGCTGCCGCTGGAGCTGCCCGAGGTCGAGGACTACAGCCCGCGCACCTTCGACCCGGACGACTCCGACACCCAGCCCGAGACCCCGCTGTCGCGCAACGAGGAATGGGTCAACGTCACCCTCGACCTGGGCGACGGCCCCAAGAAGTACCGCCGCGAGACCAACACCATGCCCAACTGGGCCGGCTCCTGCTGGTACGAGTTCCGGTACCTGGACCCGCACAACGACCGCAAGCTGGTCGACCCGGAGATCGAGCGGTACTGGATGGGCCCCCGCGAGGGCCTGCCGCACGGCGGTGTCGACCTGTACGTCGGCGGCGCCGAGCACGCCGTACTGCACCTGCTGTACGCCCGCTTCTGGTCCAAGGTCCTGTACGACCTGGGGCACGTCTCCTCCGCGGAGCCGTTCCACAAGCTGTTCAACCAGGGCATGATCCAGGCCTACGTCTACCGCGACAGCCGGGGCATCGCGGTGCCGGCCGCCGAGGTCGAGGAGCGCGACGGCGCGTACTACTACCAGGGCGAGAAGGTCACCCGCCTGCTGGGCAAGATGGGCAAGTCCCTGAAGAACGCGGTGACCCCGGACGAGATCGCCGCCGAGTACGGTGCCGACACGCTGCGCCTGTACGAGATGGCCATGGGCCCGCTGGACGTCTCCCGCCCGTGGGACACTCGTGCGGTGGTCGGCCAGTTCCGGCTGCTGCAGCGGCTGTGGCGCAACATCGTCGACGAGACCACCGGCGAGGTCACCGTCACCGATGCCGAGCCCGACGAGGAGACCCTGCGCGCCCTGCACAAGGCCATCGACGGCGTGCGCCAGGACCTGGAGGGCCTGCGCTTCAACACCGCCATCGCCAAGGTCACCGAACTGAACAACCACCTGACCAAGACCGGTGGCGCGGTGCCGCGGTCCGTGGCCGAGCCGCTGGTGCTGATGGTCGCCCCGCTGGCCCCGCACATCGCCGAGGAGCTGTGGCGCAAGCTGGGCCACACCGACTCCGTCGTCCACCGGGACTTCCCCGTCGCCGACCCGGCCTACGTCGTCGACGAGACCGTGACCTGCGTCGTGCAGGTCAAGGGCAAGGTCAAGGCCCGGCTGGAGGTGCCGCCCGCCATCTCCGAGGAGGAACTGGAGAAGGTCGCGCTGGCCGACGAGAAGGTGATCGCGGCACTGGGCGGCGCGGACATCCGCAAGGTGATCGTGCGGGCGCCGAAGCTGGTCAACATCGTTCCCGCCTGAACGCCGGTGCTCACCGGGGCGTGAGAACGGGCGTTCGGGCCGGCTCGGGGTAGTCCTCTACGGGCAGGTTCGGGGTTCAAACGGAACTCCGGGCCTGCCCGCTGCGTTTACCGTGGAGAAGCGCAGTGGCCCGTACCGCACCGACCGGAGAAGGAGCGCCATGGACGTAGTGCTCACCGTGTTCGCCCTGCTCTTCCTGATCTTCGTCGGCCTGGGCGCCTACGCCACGGTCAGAGCCGTCCGCGCCACCAAGCGCGGCGTGGACCGGACCATCGCGCAGGCCCGTCGCACGGTCGAGGACCACACCCTGCGCGCCAAGTCCGTCGCCCAGCCAGGGCCGGCCGGCGAGATCGCCCGGCTGCGGCTCACGCTGCGCACCTCCATGCGCGCCACCCAGGACGCCCTCCACGCGGGCGTGGCCGAGGACGAGTCGCTGAAGGAATCCCTCGGCCTCTTCGAACGGCTCAGCGTCCACGGGCACGAACTGGACGCCGACCTCAAGCGCCTGGAGACCGAGCCGGACCGGGCCACGCTCGCCGCACGCCTGCCCGACCTCCGCGCGCGCACCGAGCGCATCACCCAGTCCGCGGACTCCCTGCGCTGGGCCGTCCGCGACCGGGCCCGCCGCTTCTCCGACGACGACCTGGACCACCTCAGTGCCCAGATCGACATCGAGGCGGACGCGCTGCGCCACTGGACGAGAACCGAGCCCGGCCAGGCGTATCCGGACTGGTCCGACGCGCCCGCGGCCTCCGCCGACGGTCCGGCCACCCGACAGGCCCGGGCCGGGGCGGCCGAGGCCCGTGCCACCGCGCCGCCCGCCCCCGACGCGATCGCCGCGCCCTCGTGGCGTCCCACCGTCCCATGGCAGAAGAAACCCCGTCCCGAGAGCACCACATGAGGGTGCCGCTCCCGGGGCACACGACAGGGGCCGGGCTGCCGAGCGAGCGCTACGCCAGGTAACCTCCAGCTCATGTCCCGCCATGTCGCGATCGTCACCGATTCAACGGCCTATCTGCCGCCGCGGGCGATGGAGCGTCACGGCATCACCACGGTCCCGCTGACCGTGGTCCTCGGCGACCAGGCGCTCGAAGAGGGCACCGAGATCTCCACCCGCTCCCTCGCCCAGGCGCTGCAGAAGCGGCGCTCCGTGACCACCTCCCGCCCCGGCCCCCAGGTGTTCGCCGAGACCTACCGCAGACTTGCCGAGGCCGGCGCCGAGGGCATCGTCTCCCTGCACCTGTCCGCCGAACTGTCCGGGACCTACGACGCGGCGGTCCTCGCTGCGCGCGAGGCAACGGTGCCCGTGCGGGTGGTGGACACCGGAATGGTCGCGATGGCGCTCGGCTTCTGCGCGCTCACCGCGGCCCAGGCCGCCGAGGCGGGCGGCACGGTGGACGAGGCCGTCACGGCCGCCGAGAAGCGGGCCGCCGGCACCTCCGCCGTCTTCTACGTCGACACGCTCGACTATCTGCGCCGCGGTGGCCGCATCGGCGCCGCCCAGAAGCTGCTGGGCTCCGCGCTCGCCGTCAAGCCGCTGCTCCAGCTGGACGACGGCCGTATCGAGCTGCTCGAGAAGGTGCGTACGGCATCCAGGGCGATCGCGCGTCTGGAGGAACTCACCGCGGAACGGGCGGGCAACGCGGAGGTCGACATCGCCGTCCACCATCTCGCCGCCGCCGACCGTGCCGCCGCCCTCGCCGACCGGCTCCGGGCGCGCGTCCCGGGCCTGGCAGACCTCCACGTCAGCGAGGTCGGCGCGGTGATCGGGGCACACACCGGGCCCGGGCTGCTGGGGGCGGTCGTCTCGCCTCGCTGAGCCGGGCACGGGGACGGGGACGGGGGCGTTGGCGGACGGTTCGGGGCGTGGGGGCTCGCGGGCCCGTCGGTTTCACTCGTGTGGGTGGCAGAGTTTTCCACAACCGGGCGGTCATCCACGGGTTTCGACCAAGATCACCCCGGTGGGGCGGAATGCTCCATCCTCGTCGCATGGCACTTCGATCCCGCTCACGCATCGCGACCCCGACCAGCGGCCCCGGCCGTGGCCCGGCTTCCGACGGCCGCGTCCGGCACCGCCGCGCCACCGCACACCGGACCGCCGGGCCCCGCACCACGGAACATCGCCGCACCCGCGGCCGTCCGCCCGCGCCGGCGGAGGAACTGCGCCGCCGAGCGGAACTCCTCTTCGGCGAGCGAGCCGTCCAGTGGCGGGAGTCCGGCAACGCGCCGCCTGACCGGGACGGTTCCGTACCTGAGCCGGGATCGTTGGGGCGTGTGCCGCGGGTGGTGCGGTCGGCACCGACGACGATGAGGACAACCACCACGGCCGCGCCGGAGCCGGTCACGGACCCGGTGTGCTCATCGGCCGAACCCGCCCCACCGCCCCCGTTCCCTGCCGTTGTGCCGGGGACCGAACAGGCTGGTGGCGCACAGCCACCGGTGTCGCGGGGGACGGGGGAGGCGGAGACACCTGCGGCTCCGGGCTGGCCGGAACGCGCCGCACTGGCGCTGCGGGAGCGGATGCCGGTGTGGCTCCAGGCGCGGTACGGGGTGGAGCGGCGAGCGGTCGTGGCACTGACGCTGGTGCTCGCGGTCGCGGCCGTCTTCGCCGCGCAGCACTTCTGGTCGGGCCGGACCCAGTCCGTGAGTGCCCCGCAAGTCGTCCGCGCACAGGCGCCCTTCCCGAAGAAGGGCGAGGAGACGGCGCCCGCGGTGGCCGGGGCCGCCTCGGCGACACCCGGGGCGGAGATCGTCGTGGACGTCAGTGGAAAGGTCCGTAAACCGGGAATCCTGCGGTTGCCGCCCGGCGCCCGGGTGGCCGACGCGCTGCGAGCCGCGGGCGGAGTCCGGCCGGGCGTGCGTACGGAGGGCCTCAACCGGGCCCGTTTCCTGGTGGACGGTGAGCAGGTCGTCGTCGGCGCCCCCGCAGGAGCTGCCGCTCCGGCCGGCCCGGCAGCGGGGCAGCTGTCCGGTGCCGCCGGCCCGGGTCCGGCCGCGCCGGTCTCGCTCAACACCGCCACCGCGGACCAGCTCGACACCCTGCCCGGAGTCGGCCCGGTACTGGCCCAGCACATCATCGCCTACCGCACCCAGCACGGCGGTTTCCGCTCGGTCGACGAACTGCGCGAGGTCAACGGCATCGGCGACAGCCGGTTCACCGATCTGCGTGACCTGGTACGGCCGTGAACCGGGCGCCCGACACGGCCGGCCCGGGCACCGGGCACGAGGCGAGCGGAGCCCCGGGGGCCAGCCGGGCAGGCCCCCTGGACCTGCGCCTGGTGCCGCCCGCGCTCGCGGCCTGGGGCACGGCGGCCCTGACCCTGGACACACCGGCGGCCTGGACCGCCACGACCGCCGTCGTCTGCCTGCTCGGCGGAGTCCTGCTGCTGTCCGCGCGCCGATCGCGAACGGCCGAGCGGGCCGGGAGGACAGATCGGGCAGGGCGGGCGAGATGGTCATGGCAGCCTGGGTGGATCGCAGACACCGGAAGCCCCGGACGGGCCGGGACGACCGGGCGGGTCCGGGACCGGTTCCGCTGGGCGCGGGCCTCCGTCGCCGCCGTGCTGCTCTGTTCCGCCGCGGCGGCCGTCTCCGCCGGACTGCACGGTGCCGATGTGCGGCGCGGGCCGGTGCCCGAGCTGGCCCGGCGGTTCGCGACCGTCACCGCCGAGGTCGAGATGAGCGGCGATCCCTGGCTGAGCACGCCGCGCGTGAGCGGCGAGCGCATGGCGCCGGTGGCGGTGCTGGCGCGGGCCGAGGTACGCAGCGTGGAGGCGGCCGACGGACGGCGGACGCGGACCCGGACGCCCGTGCTGCTGATCGTCGACGCGGATGTCCCCGCACCGGAAGAGAGCGCCGGGAGAAACCGAAGCCCCGGGCCGTCGTCCGGAGCCGAACGGCACCGGCCGGGCGGGCGAGCCGGCTGGCTCCGGCTGCTGCCGTCCACCCGGCTCCGGGTCGGCGGGCGGCTGGCCCCCGCGCTCGCGGGCGGCGACCGCACAGCGGCCGTATTACGGGTGCGCGGTCGGCCGGTACCCCGGATCGTGGCGGGGCCGAGCGGGCCGCAACGGCTCGCGGGCCGGCTCCGGGCGGGCCTGCGAGGGGCAACCGATGGCCTGCCGGGCGACGCGCGGGCGCTGCTTCCCGGACTGGTCGTCGGGGACACCTCGCGGATCACACCCGAACTCGACCGTGCCTTCGACGAGACGGACCTCGCGCACACCCTCGCCGTCTCCGGCAGCAACCTCACCGTCCTGCTCGCGCTGCTCATCGGTCCGCCGGGCCTGGCCCAACGGGCCGAGCGTCGCGGTCTGGCCCCACGCCTGGGCCTCCCACTGCGGGCCACGGCCCTGCTCGCGGGAGCGCTGACGCTGGGCTTCGTGGTCGTCTGCCGACCCGACCCCAGCGTCCTGCGCGCCGCGGCCTGCGGCGCCGTCGCCCTGCTCGCGCTGGCCACCGGGCGCCGCAGATCGCTGATCCCGGCGCTGGCCACGGCCGTTCTGCTGCTGGTGCTCTACGACCCGTGGCTGGCCCGCAGTTACGGCTTCCTGCTGTCGGTGCTGGCCACCGGCGCGCTGCTGGTGCTGGCGCCGGGCTGGAGCGAGGCGTTGCGGCGGCGCCGGGTGCCCCCGAGGCTCGCCGAGGCGCTGGCGGCGGCCGCCGCGGCCCAGGCCGTCTGCGCGCCGGTCGTGGCGGTGCTGTCGGCCCGGGTGAGCCTGGTGGCCGTACCGTGCAATCTGCTGGCCGAGGCGGCGGTCGCACCGGCCACCGTGCTGGGGTTCGCGGCACTCGCTACCGCGCCGGCGGCGATGCCGGTTGCCAAGGCACTGAGCTGGTGCGCGAGTTGGCCCGCCGGGTGGATCGCCCAAGTCGCCCGGACCGGGGCGGCGCTGCCCGGCGCGGGCGTGGACTGGCCGGGGAGCTGGCCCGGAGCACTGGCGCTCGCGGTGATCACCGTGGCCGTGGTGTCGGCCGGCCGGAGACTGCTGCGGCACCCCGTGTGGTGCGGCCTGCTCGGGATGCTGCTCGTGCTGGTCGTGACCCGGCCGGCGCCGCTGACCCGTGTGATCACGGGCTGGCCTCCGCCCGGCTGGAGATTCACGATGTGCGATGTCGGGCAGGGCGACGCGACGGTGCTGGCGGCGGGCGAGGGGACCGGGGTGGTCGTGGACGCCGGACCGGATCCCGCGCTGGTCGACGACTGTCTGCGGCGGCTGGGCATCACCCGCGTCCCCCTCGTGATCCTGACCCACTTCCACGCCGACCATGTGGCCGGCCTGACCGGCGTCCTACGGGGCCGCTCGGTCGCGGCGATCGAGACCACCGGGCTCGCCGAACCCGCCGACCAGGCGGAGTTCGTCAGGAGGGAGGCGGCCGAGCGGCACATCCCGGTCGTGACGGCCGCCGCGGGGGAGGAACGGCGCGTCGGACCGCTCACCTGGCGGGTCCTGTGGCCCCCGCCCCAGGGCTCGGGGCCACGGACACGCTCGGCGGCACGAGTCCCCACCGCCGGTCCGGCCGCCCTCTTCGAGCCCGAGGGCCCGAACGACGCCAGCGTGGCACTGCTGGTACGCACGGGCGGGCTGCGACTCCTGCTGCTCGGGGACCTCGAACCCCCGGCCCAGCAGGCCCTGCTGCGGTCCCCGGCGGCGGCCGAGCTGGCCGGGGTGGACGCCCTGAAGGTGGCTCACCACGGTTCGGCCTACCAGGACCCCCGTTTGCTGCGCCTCGCCGCACCCCGGGTGGCACTGGTCTCCGCCGGAGCCGGCAACTCCTACGGCCATCCGGCACCGTCGACCGTGAGCGCGCTGCGGACCGGTGGGGCGACGGTCCTGCGCACCGACCGGGACGGGACGCTCGCGCTGACCGGCACCGGCGGGAGGGACGGGGAGATGCGGGTGACGAGCGAGCGCTGAGCCCGCCGCCCGCGTGACGAGGCGTGTGGGGGCCGTGTGAAATCCTGACCTGAGCGACTAATTCGGATCAGTCCCGGCACAAGCAGGGGATTCCCGTGATGTGGGCCCGTGTTGCCTCGAAAGCCGCATCAGTGATCGAATGAACCTTCGGCAATGGATCATGTCGAGGGGTACAGGGGTGTCGTGGATGTTCGGCCGATTGTTGGGTAACCGGAGGCACCGCGTGCAACGGTCGAATCCCCTGGCGGGGGTCCGGACACCACCGCACGCCGGAGTGCTCAGCTGCCGGGTGGTCGACCCGGTTAACGAGCCGGTCCCGGGCGCGGAGTTGACGGTCAGTGACGCCATGGGCCGCCGGGTGGTGACCGGGGGCACGGACCCCTACGGCCTGTTCCTGGCCATGGTGCCGGCGGGGGAGTACCGGCTCGCGGTGGCGGCCGAGGGCTACGCTCCGTACCGGGCGACCGCGCTGGTCGGCGAGAACTCCCTCGCCTCGCTGGGCGATGTGACGCTTCAGGTGGCCCAGCCGCCGGAACCGCCGGCGCCGGGCGACTGGGACATAGATCCCGCGCACTCCTCGATCGGCTTCACCGCACGGCACATCGGACTGGCCCGGATCCACGGGCGGTTCAACTCCTTCGCCGGAGTGGTGCGGATCGCCGAGCAGATGGAACAGTCGGCGATGCACGTGGTGATCGACGCGTCCTCCATCGACACGGGGATCCGGATGCGCGACGACCACCTCCGGTCGGCGGACTTCCTGGACGTGCAGCGGTTCCCGAGGCTGGAGTTCTACAGCGACCGGTTCGTGCACAAGGGCGGCAGCCGCTGGGCGGTCACCGGGGCGCTGTCACTGCACGGCGTGACCCGCACGGTGACGCTCGACACCGAGTACCTCGGGCTCGGCAACGGCATGGAGGGCGAGACCCGGGCGGCCTGCCGAGCCACCACCGAACTGCACCGGGACGACTTCACGGTCAGCTGGCAGTCGATGCTGGCCCGGGGCATCGCGGCGGTCGGACCGAGCATCCGCGTCGACCTCGACGTGCAGATCCTGCCGAAGAACTGACCGCGCGGAGGACACGGCCGTGAAGCCGACCGGGTGGCCCGGGGAGGCGGAGTTCCCGGCGCCCGTACCGAGCACCTCCCCTGGCTTCCGGATGCCGCCGCCCCGTACCCGGCACCTCCACCGGCCCCCGGACACCGCTGCCAGAGACCAGGCCCCTCGGCCGGGGTGCGCCCGATCCGGGCAGGTCAAGGCCTCCGCCAGGTGCCGGAGAATGGGTCCGTGAGCGATGTGAGACACGTGCTGGTGCTGCCCGACCGCGATGCCGCCGAGGAGGCGGCCGAGGCGCTCGGGGAGCGGTTCGGGATCGACGAGGAGCCCCGGCTCGTCCGCGACGCGCTGGCCGGTGAGGACGATGCCGAGGACGCCCAGTGGCTGGTGGTCCTGCGGGACGAGCGCGAGCGGCTCGACCCCGCCGAGCTGGACGCGTTCGCGGGGGAGTGGGACGGCTGGCGCGAGGAACCGTGACCCGGCGTCGCCCTGCCCCTGAGCCACGATCCCCTCAGCCCTGTGACCTCGGGTCACCGCGGCGCCGTGACCTTGGGCCCCCAGCCCCGTGGCCTCGGGCCGTCGCGGCGCCGTGACCTTGGGCCCTCAGCCCTGTGGCCTCGGGCCGTCGCGGCGCCGTGACCTTGGGCCCTCAGCCCTGTGGCCTCGGGCCGTCGCGGCGCCGTGACCTTGGGCCCCCAGCCCCGTGGCCTCCGGCCCCAGCCCCGTGGCCTCCGGCCCCAGCCCCGTGGCCTCGGGCCCCAGCCCCGTGATCTCGGGCCACCGTGCCCCCGGCCCTCGTGCCCCCGAGCCACGGTGCCGTCGTGACCCCGCGATGCCGTGACCCCGAGCCGCCCTCAGGGTCCGCTCCGGGACCGGTCAGGGTGGCGGGGCCGGTTGGCTGTCAGTGGCGCGTGGGATGCTGTAAGCGATGGCCAGGAAGACTGCGAATGACGACCCTCTCGCCCCGGTGACCGTTGCCGTGGGCCAGGAGGACCTCCTGCTCGACCGTGCCGTGCGGGAGGTGGTGGCCGCTGCCAAGGCCGCCGACGCCGACACGGACGTACGTGACCTGACCCCGGACCAGCTGCAGCCCGGCACGCTCGCCGAGCTGACCAGCCCGTCGCTCTTCGCGGAGCGCAAGGTCGTGGTCGTACGCAACGCGCAGGACCTGTCCACCGACACGGTCAAGGATGTGAAGGCGTACCTCGGTTCGCCCGCCGAGGAGATCACCCTGGTGCTGCTGCACGCCGGCGGCGCCAAGGGCAAGGGGCTGCTGGACGCCGCGCGCAAGGCGGGCGCGCGGGAGGTCGCCTGCCCGAAGATGACCAAGCCGGCGGACCGGCTGGCCTTCGTGCGGGGGGAGTTCCGTTCCCTCGGCAGGTCGGCCACCCCCGAGGCGTGCCAGGCGCTCTGCGATGCCATCGGGAGCGATCTGCGGGAGCTGGCCTCGGCGGTCTCGCAGTTGGTCGCCGACGTGGAAGGGACGATCGACGAGGCGATCGTCGGGCGGTACTACACCGGTCGCGCCGAGGCCTCCAGCTTCACGGTCGCCGACCGGGCCGTGGAGGGGCGGACGGCGGAGGCGCTGGAGGCCCTCAGATGGTCCCTGGCGACGGGCGTCGCGCCGGTGATGATCACCAGCGCGCTGGCGCAGGGTGTGCGGGCGATCGGCAAGCTGTCCTCGGCCCGGGGCGGCCGGCCGGCCGATCTGGCGCGTGAGCTGGGCATGCCGCCGTGGAAGATCGACCGGGTGCGCCAGCAGATGCGGGGCTGGACGCCGGACGGGGTCGCGGTGGCGCTCAGAGCGGTCGCGGAGGCGGACGCGGGCGTGAAGGGCGGCGGCGACGACCCCGAGTACGCCCTGGAGAAGGCGGTCGTGGTGATCGCCCGGGCCGCCCGCTCCAGAGGCCGGGCCTGACCGCCCGGTTTGCCGCCCGGCGACGAGCCGGCACAAAGAAGGCCGGCGGGTCGGCCCGCCCGGCCGGCCCCGAGGCACCGGCCGGGGTGGCTCGCCGCACCCACCGGGACACAAGCCACGGGAACACGGTCACCGGAACCCCACCACCGGGACACGGCCAGGGACGGCCCGGCTCCGCTCACCGATGAGCCACCACGGGGTGCCCGGTCCCGCCTGCGGAACGGACGCCCCACCCCCGCCCCCAGCCGTGAATGCCACCCCAGCGCCCCTGTGACCCGACCGCCCCGCCCCCAGCAGTGACCCGCCCCACCGGTGACTCGCGCCCGGTCCATGACGCGCTCCCCTGAACGACGCCCCCTCCCCGCGCATGCCAAAGACCCCGGCACCCGCCTTGGGGAAAGGCGAAGGCGCCGGGGCCGTTGGATCAAGCTTGTGGATCCACGCCCGCGTGGCGAACGCAGGCCGCGCGTGGCTCCGGGGGTGCCGGTCGGGAGCGGATGAGAGAGGGCCCGCTCTGGGTCCTTCCGGCGATCAGATCAGAAAGGAGGTTCAGCCCTTGAGCGAAGCGACCTTGGAAGCAAGCGCCGACTTCTTGTTGGCGGCCTGGTTCTTGTGGATGACGCCCTTGGAGACGGCCTTGTCGAGCGCACGCGCGGCAGCGCGCTGCAGCTCGGTGGCCTTCTCGGTGTCACCCGCGGCAGCGGCCTCGCGGGCCTTGCGGATCGCGGTCTTCAGAGAGGACTTGACGGCCTTGTTGCGCAGCCGGGCCTTCTCGTTGGTCTTGTTCCGCTTGATCTGAGACTTGATGTTCGCCACGAAGGAGCCTTTTCAGGTTCAGGCGCGGGGCCGCGAGGGTCCCGTGCCAGTGATCCAAACTATTCGGTCGTGCCTCGCGCTGAGAGGGCATGAGGCACAGCCATCTACAGTACCAGTGGCCCTCCGGGCAGCCCAAAACGGCTCCAGGTTCCTCCCCGTGGGACCATGGAGACTACGTAACGATCCGACCCGAGGCATAAGGCGCCTCAAGAGACAGGACCCTGCGTGCCCGCGACCCCTAACCATGTGCCCGAGCCGAGCCGTACCGACCCGGCTCTGATCCGCAACTTCTGCATCATCGCGCACATCGACCACGGCAAGTCCACGCTCGCCGACCGGATGCTCCAGCTCACCGGTGTGGTCGAGCAGCGGCAGATGCGTGCTCAGTACCTCGACCGGATGGACATCGAGCGCGAGCGCGGCATCACGATCAAGTCCCAGGCGGTGCGTCTGCCCTGGGCCCCCACCGAGGGCCCCGACCAGGGCACGACCCACATCCTCAACATGATCGACACCCCCGGGCACGTCGACTTCACCTACGAGGTCTCGCGGTCGCTGGCCGCCTGCGAGGGGACCATCCTCCTGGTCGACGCCGCCCAGGGCATCGAGGCGCAGACCCTCGCCAACCTCTACCTGGCGATGGAGAACGACCTCACGATCATCCCGGTGCTGAACAAGATCGACCTGCCGGCGGCGCAGCCTGAGAAGTTCGCCGAGGAGCTGGCGAACCTGGTCGGCTGCGAACCGGACGACGTGCTCAAGGTCTCGGCGAAGACCGGTCTCGGCGTGGACGCGCTGCTGAACAAGGTCGTCAAGGAGATCCCCGCGCCGGTCGGTGTCGCCGACGCCCCCGCCCGCGCGATGATCTTCGACTCGGTGTACGACTCGTACCGCGGTGTCGTGACGTACGTCCGTGTCATCGACGGCCAGCTCAACAAGCGCGAGCGCATCAAGATGATGTCGACCGGCGCCACGCACGAGCTGCTGGAGATCGGGGTCAGCTCGCCGGAGATGCTGCCGGCCGACGGCCTCGGCGTCGGTGAGGTGGGGTACCTCATCACCGGCGTCAAGGACGTCCGGCAGTCAAAGGTCGGTGACACGGTCACCAGCCAGCACAAGGGCGCCACCGAGGCGCTCGGCGGTTACAAGGACCCGAAGCCGATGGTCTTCTCCGGTCTGTATCCGCTGGACGGCTCCGACTACCCGGAGCTGCGCGAGGCCCTGGACAAGCTCCAGCTCAACGACGCCGCGCTGGTCTACGAGCCGGAGACCTCCGCCGCGCTCGGTTTCGGCTTCCGCGTCGGCTTCCTCGGCCTGCTGCACCTGGACGTGATCCGGGAGCGGCTGGAGCGCGAGTTCGGTCTCGACCTGATCGCCACCGCCCCCAACGTGGTCTACCGCGTGATCCTGGAGGACGGCAGCGAGGTCACCGTCACCAACCCGAGCGAGTTCCCCGAGGGCAAGATCGCCGAGGTGTACGAGCCGGTCGTGCGGGCGACGATCCTCGCGCCCACCGAGTTCATCGGCGCCATCATGGAGCTGTGCCAGACCCGGCGGGGCACGTTGCTGGGCATGGACTACCTCTCCGAGGACCGGGTCGAGATCCGCTACACCCTGCCGCTCGCGGAGATCGTCTTCGACTTCTTCGACCAGCTGAAGTCCAAGACGCGCGGCTACGCCTCGCTGGACTACGAGCCCACGGGCGAGCAGAGCAGCTCCCTGGTCAAGGTCGACATCCTGCTGCACGGCGACAAGGTGGACGCCTTCTCGGCGATCACCCACAAGGACCAGGCGTACGCGTACGGCGTGCGGCTCGTCGCCAAGCTCAAGGAGCTGATCCCGCGGCAGAACTTCGAGGTGCCGGTGCAGGCCGCCATCGGCTCCCGGGTCATCGCCCGCGAGACCATCCGCGCCATCCGCAAGGACGTCCTCGCCAAGTGTTACGGCGGTGACATCTCCCGTAAGCGGAAGCTGCTGGAGAAGCAGAAGGAAGGCAAGAAGCGGATGAAGATGGTGGGTTCCGTGGAGGTTCCGCAGGAGGCCTTCATCGCGGTCCTGTCCAGCGATGACAGCGCGGGGTCGGCCAAGGGCAAGAAGTAACCGCTGGTCACGGCCGGTCACGGCCGCAAAGCGGGCATGTGGGGGCTCGTCGTGCGAAAGCGCGGCGGGCCCCCGTGCGTAGGGAGCGCGGCTCCGTGTCGGAAAGTGTCGGGCCGATGCCCCTTACGCGCCGGGCGGTCGCGCCTTACCCTGATCCCTGCTCGTTAGTTACTCGCGAGTTAAACAACAGTCCGCCACCCCACCGTGAGTCAACCCAGCCGTATCGAGTCAGCCGCACCGTCGCGGGCCCCGGAGGATGTCGTGAGCGACACACAGACCCTGATCGAGAACCGTCCGCCGTCCGTGGCGGCCCTCTTCCTGGAGCGCGTGGCGGCCACACCGGACGCCGAGGCCTACCGCTACCCCGTTCCGCCGGCCGCGGGTGAGGGCCCCGACGACTGGAAGTCGCTCAGCTGGGCGGAGGCGGCGGACCGGGTCTACGCGATCGCGGCCGGGCTCATCGAGCTGGGCATCGAGCCCGAGCAGAGAGTGGCCCTCGCCTCCTCCACCCGCGTCGAGTGGATCCTCGCCGACCTCGGCATCATGTGCGCCGGCGGCGCGACCACCACCGTCTACCCGCAGACCAACGCCGACGAGTCCGCGTTCATCCTCTCCGACTCCGAGAGCCGGGTGCTGGTCGCCGAGGACGCGGCGCAGCTCGCCAAGGCCGTCGCGAAGCGCCCCGAGCTGCCCGCCCTCACCAAGGTCGTGGTGATCGACCCGGCCGGTGTGGAGCCCGGCGACTGGGTGATCACCCTCGCCGAGCTGGAGGAGCGCGGCGCCGACTACCTGGAGCGGCACCCGCAGCTGATCAAGGAGCGGGTCGGCGCGATCACCAAGGACCAGCTCGCCACCCTCATCTACACCTCCGGTACCACCGGCCGCCCCAAGGGCGTGCGCCTGCCGCACGACAACTGGGCGTACATGGCCAAGGCGATCGCCGCGACCGGCCTGGTGACCATCGACGACGTGCAGTACCTGTGGCTGCCGCTCGCGCACGTCTTCGGCAAGGTGCTCACCTCGGGCCAGATCGAGGTCGGGCACGTCACCGCCGTGGACGGCCGCGTCGACAAGATCATCGAGAACCTTCCGGTGGTGCGGCCGACCTACATGGCGGCTGTGCCGCGCATCTTCGAGAAGGTCTACAACGGCGTGGCGGCCAAGGCCCGCGAGGGCGGCGCGGCCAAGTACAAGATCTTCCAGTGGGCCGCCGAGGTCGCCCGCGAGTACGCCAAGGTCACGCAGGACAACTTCCGCCGCACCGGCGTCGCCTCGGCGCCCTTCGGGCTCGCCGCCCGGCACAAGGTGGCCGACACCCTCGTCTTCGCCAAGCTCCGCGAGGCCTTCGGCGGCCGGCTGCGCGCCTGTGTCTCCGGCGCCTCCGCGCTCGCGCCCGAGATCGGCTACTTCTTCGCCGGCGCCGGCATCCACATCCTGGAGGGCTACGGCCTCACCGAGACCTCCGCCGCCTCCTTCGTCAACCCCGGCGAGGCCTACCGCACCGGCACGGTCGGCAAGCCGCTGCCCGGCACCGAGGTCCGCATCGCCGACGACGGCGAGATCCTGCTGCGCGGCCCCGGCATCATGCAGGGCTACCACCAGCAGCCCGAGAAGACCGCCGAGGTGCTGGAGTCCGACGGCTGGTTCCACACCGGCGACATCGGCGAGCTGTCGCCCGACGGCTATCTGCGCATCACCGACCGCAAGAAGGACCTGATCAAGACCTCCGGCGGCAAGTACGTCGCCCCGGCCGAGATCGAGGGCCAGTTCAAGGCGGTGTGCCCGTACGTGTCCAACATCCTCGTGCATGGCGCCGACCGGAACTACTGCACCGCCCTGATCGCCCTGGACGAGCCCGCGATCCTCCAGTGGGCCGCGGAGAACGGCCTGGAGGGCAGGCCGTACGCCGAGGTCGTGGCCGCGCCGCAGACGGTGGAGATGGTCGACGGGTACGTACGGCAGCTCAACGCCGGGCTCCAGCGCTGGCAGACCATCAAGAAGTTCCGGCTGCTGCCGCGCGACCTCGACGTGGAGCACGGCGAGATCACGCCGAGCCTGAAGCTGAAGCGGCCGGTGGTGGAGCGGACGTACAAGGACCTGATCGACGAGATGTACGCCGGTACCAGGGAGGCGTAGGCCCCGGCGGCGACCGGGCCGGCCGCGGTTTCACGCCACATCCGGTGCCGGGACCGCGTATCGGCACGGCCTCGCCCGCTTTAACGCTCAGCGGCGCTCGAAAGGTTCCGTCTTCCGGTCAGTTCCGTGACTCGGCGCTTATAGGCGGGTCCGGTCTGTCACCCTGGCCGCATGGACATGGCGGCCATACCCGCACAGCGGGACAGCGAGTCTCAGCCAGACGCGGCGCGCGGGCGGGCCACGCTGCCCGGGAGCCCCCTCGCCCCGGGGTCGGCCCGCGCGCTGGTACGGGCCGCGCTGGCCGGGGTGCCCGGGATCCCGGCGCGGCTCGCCGACGACGCCATGGCGGTCGTCAGCGAACTGGTCACCAACGCCGTCGTGCACGCCGGCACCGAGGTGCACGTGGAGTGGCGGCTGGAGGAGACCGGCGCGTTCGTGATCGAGGTGCGCGACCTGCACCCCTCCCGCGCCCCCCGGGACGCCGCGAGCGGCGAGGCGCCGTACGACACACCCGAGTACGGCCGCGGGCTGCGCCTGGTCGCCACACTCGCCGAGTCCTGGGGCGTCACCTACCGCACCGGCGCCAAGACCGTCTGGGCCCGGCTGCCCCCGGGCGGCAGCGACGCCCTGGACGGACCCGTGCCCGGCCCCGCCCTGGAGGTCGCCGAGGACCTCGCCCCGCAGCCGCACCGCGCCGACGGCGACCGGGACTGGCTCGGCCGGGGCGCCCTGTCCTTCCTCGCCGAGGCGTCCGACCTGCTCGCCGGGCAGCTCGACGAGAGCCTGGTCGCCGCGCTCACCGGCCAGCTGATCGTGCCCCGGCTCGCCGACTGGTGCGCGGTCTGGCTGGCGGACGAGGCGACGGTCCGCGGCGGCGTCTGCGACGGCCCCGCCCGGGTCTGGCACGCCAGCGAGGCGCGCATCGAGGAACTGCGCGCCGCGCTGGAGAAGGAGCCGCCGCGCCCGCCCGACGGGGTGCGCTGCGGCCCCGAGCCCTACCCCTGGCCCGGCCACGCCCTCGGCCCCCACGGCACCGACGGCACCGCGCTGGCCTACCGGCTGATCGCGGGCGGCCGGCCGCTCGGCACGCTGGTCCTCGGCCGGTGCGGGCCGGCCGGCTTCCCCGACGAGATCACCGGCCTGGTGGAGGACCTGAGCCGGCGGGTCGCCCTGGCCATCGGCGCGGCCCGCCAGTACGCCCGCCAGGCCACCATCAGCGCCGTCCTCCAGCGCGGTCTGCTGCCCGGCGCGGTCGCCGAGATCCCCGGCGTGCGCAGCGCGCTCGTCTACGAACCCTGCGACCAGGGCGGCCCCAGCGGCGACTTCTACGACCTGTTCCCGGCGGGCGACGGACGCTGGTGCTTCGCCGTCGGCGACGTTCAGGGCAAGGGCCCCGAGGCGGCCGTGGTGATCGGCCTCGCCCGTCCCTGGCTGCGCCTGCTCGCCCGCGAGGGGTACGGCGTCGCCGACGTCCTGGACCGCCTCAACCAACTGCTGCTGGACGACGCCACGGAGGCCGCCGACGCCGCGGCCCGCGCCCTGGTCGCCGCCGGGGGCGGGCCGCCCGCCCTCGGGGACGGCCCGCAGACGCGCTTCCTCTCCCTCCTCTACGGCGAGCTGACCCCGCACGCCGACGGGGTCCGCTGCACCCTCGCCTCGGCCGGCCACCCGCTGCCGCTGGTCCTCGCCCCGGACGGCACCGTGCGCACCGTCGCCGGCCCGCAGACGCTGCTCGGTGTGGTGGAGGACGAGACGTACACCAGCGAGACCGTCGAGCTGCGGTCCGGCGACAGCCTGCTGTGCGTCACCGACGGGGTGACCGAGCGGCGCTCCGGCACCCGCCAGTTCGACGACGGCGACGGTCTGGCCCACGCCCTGTCCGGCTGCGCCGGGCTCGGTGCCGAGCTGATCGCGGAGCGCATCCGCCGGCTGGTCCACGACTTCGGCGCCGACCTGCCCACGGACGACCTGGCCCTGCTGGTGCTCCAGGCCGAGTGACGTCCCCGGTGTCCGGGCAGCCGGGCAACGCCCGCGGTGCTGGACAATGGAAGGCATGCCTTCCGCACTCCCCGACGGTGAGCCCGTCCCCGCCGACGGCGCGCTGCCCGCGTCCGCGCTCGCCGGGGCCGCCGCCCGCCCGCTCGGCTTCTACCTGCACGTCCCGTACTGCGCGACCCGCTGCGGCTACTGCGACTTCAACACCTACACCGCGACCGAGCTGCGCGGCACCGGCGGAGTGCTCGCCTCCCGGGACAACTACGCGGACACCCTCACCGAGGAGGTCCGGCTGGCGCGCAAGGTGCTGGGCGACGACCCCCGCCAGGTCCGTACGGTCTTCGTCGGCGGCGGTACGCCGACCCTGCTGGCCGCCGGGGACCTCGTACGGATGCTGGGGGCGATCCGCGAGGAGTTCGGTCTCGCGCCGGACGCGGAGATCACCACGGAGGCGAACCCGGAGTCCGTCGACCCCGCCTACCTGGCCACCCTCCGCGAGGGCGGCTTCAACCGGATCTCCTTCGGCATGCAGAGCGCCCGGCAGCACGTGCTGCGGATCCTGGACCGCACGCACACCCCCGGCCGTCCCGAGGCGTGTGTGGCGGAGGCCAGGGCGGCGGGCTTCGAGCACGTGAACCTGGACCTGATCTACGGCACGCCGGGGGAGAGCGACGACGACTGGCGTGCCTCCCTGGAGGCCGCCCTGGGCGCCGGCCCCGACCACGTCAGCGCCTACGCGCTCATCGTGGAGGAGGGCACCCAGCTGGCCCGCCGGATCCGCCGGGGCGAGGTCCCGATGACCGACGACGACGTGCACGCCGACCGCTATCTGATCGCCGAGGAGACACTGGGGCGGGCGGGCTTCGAGTGGTACGAGGTCTCGAACTGGGCCACCTCCGAGGCGGGCCGCTGCCTGCACAACGAGCTGTACTGGCGCGGCGCCGACTGGTGGGGGGCCGGACCGGGGGCGCACTCGCACGTGGGCGGCGTGCGCTGGTGGAACGTGAAGCACCCCGGCGCGTACGCGGCGGCGCTCGCGGACGGCCGCTCCCCGGGCGCCGGGCGCGAGGTCCTGACGGCGGAGGACCGCCGCGTGGAGCGGATCCTGCTGGAACTCCGCCTGCGCGAGGGGGTCCCCCTGTCGCTGCTCAAGGAGGAGGGACTCGCGGCGTCCCGGCGCGCGCTGGCGGACGGGCTGCTCCAGGAGGAGCCGTACGGACAGGGCCACGCGGTCCTCACCCTGCGCGGACGCCTCCTGGCGGACGCGGTGGTACGGGACCTGGTGGACTGATCACTCGGGTGAGTGGATCCCCCCGGAGCGTATCCCCTTCAGACCCAGGACGTGGGCATCGTCGGCGAGGAGAGCGTGCCTGTCCCGGATCTGGTGGTCGCGGCGCCGGACGTGCTGCCTGCCGCAGGCCGTCTGCTGCCGTCACGGCTGGTCACGGCCGTGACGGAGGTTGTCTCGGAAACCAGCGTCTACCAGGACTATGTGGTCAAGCGCTCGATCTACGCGGCAGGCGGGATCCCCGTCTACCTCATCCTCGACCCGATCATGGGGCAGTGCGTCCTGCTGACGAAGCCCGCGGGTCAAGGGGAAGACGCTGATTACTTCAGTCAGCGGATCATCAAGTTCGGCGCCCCGGTTCCGTTGGAGGATCTCGGGCTTGAACTCGACACCAGCGAGTTCGGAACCCTCCCCGACGTCAGGCCCCACCGCTACCCGTGACGAAGTCGATCAGTTCCTCCACTCTGCCCAGCAGCTCCGGCTCCAGGTCCTTGTAGGAGCCCACCCGCTTCAGGACGGCCTGCCACACCGCGCCGGTGTTCTCCGCCGGCCAGCCCAGCACCCGGCACACGCCCGTCTTCCAGTCCTGGCCCTTCGGGACCGCCGGCCACGCCTCGATGCCCAGCGAGGACGGCTTCACGGCCTGCCAGATGTCGATGAACGGGTGGCCGACGACCAGGGCGTGCTCGCTGGTGACCGACTGGGCGATCCGCCACTCCTTGGTGCCCGGCAGCAGGTGGTCCACCAGGACGCCCAGGCGGGCGTCGGGGCCCGGGGCGAAGGAGTCCACGAGGGCCGGGAGGTCGTCCACGCCCTCCAGGTACTCCACGACCACGCCCTCGACGCGCAGGTCGTCGCCCCAGACCTTCTCGACCAGCTCGGCGTCGTGCCGGCCCTCCACGTAGATGCGGCCGGCGCGGGCCACCCGCGCGCGGGCCTGGGGGACGGCGATCGAGCCGGACGCCGTACGGGTGGGGCGGGCCGGCGCCGAGGACGGCCGGACCAGCGTCACCACCCTGCCCTCCAGCAGGAAGCCGCGGGGTTCCAGGGGGAAGACGCGGTGCTTGCCGAAGCGGTCCTCCAGGGTGACCGTGCCCGCCTCGCAGCGGATCACCGCCCCGCAGAACCCGGTACCGGCCTCCTCCACCACCAGGCCCGGCTCGGCGGGCACCTCCGGCGCCGGCCGCGGCTTCTTCTTCCACGGTGGGGTGAGATCGGCGGAGTACTGGCGCATTCGGATGACGATAGGAGAAGCCGTGCCGTGACAAGCGCGACACGCCGGGCTCGGACCCGGAACGCCGTTCAGATCACGCCGAACCGGGCCGCCAGTTCGTCCCGTTGACGTCGTACGAACGCCGCGTCCACCACCGCCCCGTGACCCGGCACGTACACCGCGTCCTCGCCGCCCAGCGCCAGCAGCCGGTCCAGGGCGTCGGGCCAGCGGGCGGGGACCGCGTCGGGGCCGGCCTGGGGCTCGCCGGACTCCTCGACCAGGTCGCCGCAGAAGACGACCTCCGGGGAGCCCGGGACCAGCACCGCGAGGTCGTGGGCCGTGTGGCCCGGGCCCACGTTGGCCAGCAGCGCCTGGCGGCCGTCGCCGAGGTCCAGCGTCCACTCCCCGGACACCAGGTGCCGGGGCGGGACCAGCGTGTCCACCGCCTCGTCGGCGTCGGCGACCGGCAGCCCGTTGCGCACCGCGTCCAGCCGCAGCTCCGCCCGTTCGGAGGCGAACACCGCGTCCAGGCCGACCGCCCCGTACACCTCCGCCCCGGCGAACACGGCCGCGCCGAACACATGGTCGAAGTGGGGGTGGGTGAGCGCGAGATGGGTCACACGGCCGCCCGCCAGTTCCCCGGCTTCCGCGCGCAGCCGGGCCCCCTCCGCCAGGCTCGACCCGGCGTCCACGAGCAGTGCCGTCCCCGCGCCCATGACCAGCCCCGCCGTGCAGTCCCAGCCGGGCAGCCGGCACCGCCCCACCCCGGCCGCCAGCCGTTCCCAGCCCAGCTCTTCCCAAGTCACGGTCATACCCGCGACGCTAGCGGTACGACCCGGTACGGCGGCCCGACCTTGCCCGGTGTGCGCCCGACGGCCGTACACTGGGCCGGGGAATGCTGGCACTCGCGCGGGAGGAGTGCCAGGGGGACGACCCGATGGGACGAGGGACGACGTGCTGGAGGTGCGCGCGGATGCTGAGTGAACGCAGGCTTCAGGTACTGCGCGCCATCGTCCAGGACTATGTGGGCACCGAGGAGCCGGTCGGTTCCAAGGCGCTCACCGAACGGCACAACCTGGGCGTCTCCCCGGCCACCGTCCGCAACGACATGGCGGCCCTGGAGGAGGAGGGGTACATCGCGCAGCCGCACACCAGCGCGGGGCGCATCCCCACCGACAAGGGGTACCGCCTGTTCGTGGACAAGCTCGCGGGCGTGAAGCCGATGACCGCGCCCGAGCGGCGGGCCATCCAGAACTTCCTGGAGGGCGCCGTCGACCTGGACGACGTCGTGGCCCGCACGGTGCGGCTGCTTGCGCAGCTGACCCGGCAGGTCGCCGTCGTCCAGTACCCGTCGCTGACCCGGTCCACGGTCCGGCACGTGGAGCTGCTCTCGCTCGCCCCGGCGCGCGTGATGCTCGTGCTGATCACCGACACCGGCCGGGTCGAGCAGCGTATGGTCGACTGTCCGGCGCCGTTCGGCGAGGCCTCGCTGGCGGATCTGCGGGCCCGGCTGAACAGCAGGGTCGCGGGCCGCCGGTTCACCGATGTGCCGATGCTGGTCGAGGACCTCCCGGATGCCTTCGAGCCGGAGGACCGCGGTACGGTCTCCACGGTGCTCTCCACCCTGCTGGAGACGCTCGTGGAGGAGAACGAGGAGCGGCTGATGATCGGCGGTACCGCCAATCTCACCCGCTTCGGACACGACTTCCCCCTCACGATCCGGCCCGTCCTGGAGGCGCTGGAGGAGCAGGTCGTGCTCCTCAAGCTCCTCGGCGAGGCCAAGGACCCGGGCGTGACCGTGCGCATCGGCCACGAGAACGCCCACGAAGGACTCAACTCCACCTCCGTCGTGTCGGTCGGTTACGGTTCGGGCGGCGAGGCGGTTGCCAAGCTCGGCGTGGTCGGACCGACCCGCATGGACTACCCGGGAACGATGGGAGCGGTACGCGCAGTGGCACGGTACGTCGGACAGATCCTGGCGGAGTCGTAAGTGGCCACGGACTATTACGCCGTTCTCGGCGTGCGCCGCGACGCGTCGCAGGATGAGATCAAGAAGGCGTTCCGCCGGCTCGCGCGCGAGCTGCACCCGGACGTCAACCCGGATCCGAAGACCCAGGAGCGGTTCAAGGAGATCAACGCCGCTTACGAGGTGCTGTCGGACCCGCAGAAGAAGCAGGTCTACGACCTCGGCGGCGACCCGCTCTCGCAGTCCGGCGGTGCCGGCGCGGGCGGCTTTGGGGCCGGCGGCTTCGGCAACTTCTCCGACATCATGGACGCGTTTTTCGGTACGGCGTCGCAGCGCGGGCCGCGCTCGCGCACCCGGCGCGGCCAGGACGCGATGATCCGGATCGAGGTGGAGCTGGACGAGGCGGCCTTCGGGACGACCAAGGACATCCAGGTCGACACCGCCATCGTTTGCAACACCTGCAACGGCGAGGGCGCGGCTCCGGGCACGTCCGCCCAGACGTGTGACATGTGCCGCGGCCGGGGCGAGGTCTCGCAGGTCACCCGGTCCTTCCTGGGCCAGGTCATGACCTCGCGGCCGTGCCCGCAGTGCCAGGGCTTCGGCACGGTCGTACCGACCCCGTGCCCGGAGTGCGCCGGCGACGGCCGTGTGCGCTCCCGTCGCACGCTCACGGTGAAGATCCCGGCCGGTGTCGACAACGGCACCCGGATCCAGCTCGCGGGCGAGGGCGAGGTCGGCCCCGGCGGCGGCCCGGCCGGCGACCTGTACGTCGAGATCCACGAGCTGCCGCACCCGACCTTCCAGCGGCGCGGCGACGACCTGCACTGCACGGTCACCATCCCGATGACGGCGGCGGCGCTCGGCACCAAGGTCCCGCTGGAGACTTTGGACGGCATGGAGGAGGTCGACATCCGGCCGGGCACCCAGTCCGGCCAGTCGATCCCGCTGCACGACCGCGGCGTCACGCATCTGCGCGGCGGCGGCCGGGGCGACCTGATCGTGCACGTCGAGGTGCAGACCCCGACCAAGCTGGACCCCGAGCAGGAACGCCTGCTGCGCGAACTGGCCAAACTCCGCGGCGAGGAACGCCCCCAGGGCCAGTTCCAGCCAGGTCAGCAGGGCCTGTTCTCCCGGCTGAAGGACGCGTTCAACGGCCGCTGAACCCCATAGGCGCCCCCGAGGTGAGTCGGGGGCGCCTCAGGGATATCCCAGGGGATGCCCCGATTCGGACCGGTCCGGAGGACGTGACACCATGCGGTCATGTCCTCCGCGCTGACCGATCTCTTCCCCCTCCCGATCGTGCAGGCCCCCATGGCGGGCGGAGTCTCCGTCCCGCAGCTCGCCGCCGCCGTCTCCGAGGCCGGCGGTCTCGGGTTCCTCGCCGCCGGTTACAAGACCGCCGACGGGATGTACCAGGAGATCAAGCAGCTGCGCGGGCTCACGAACCGCCCCTTCGGCGTCAACGTGTTCGTGCCGCAGCCCGAGCACGCGGAGTCCGGCGTGGTCGAGGTCTACGCCCACCAGCTGGCCGGCGAGGCCGCCTGGTACGAGACCGAGCTGGGCGCCACGGACTGCGGCCGGGACGACGGCTACGACGCCAAGCTCGCCGTCCTGCTCGACGACCCGGTCCCGGTGGTCTCCTTCCACTTCGGCGTGCCGGACCGCGAGGTCCTCGCGCGGCTGCGCCGGGCCGGCACCCTCACCCTGGTCACCGCCACCACCGCGGAGGAGGCCCGCGCGGTCGAGGCGGCCGGCGCGGACGCGGTGATCGCGCAGGGCGTGGAGGCCGGCGGTCACCAGGGCACGCACCGCGACTCGCCCGAGCAGGACGGCGCCGGGATCGGGCTGCTGTCACTGGTCGCGCAGATCCGCGAGGCCGTGGGCATCCCGGTCGTCGCCGCCGGCGGCGTCATGCGCGGCGGCCAGATCGCCGCCGTCCTCGCGGCCGGCGCCGACGCGGCCCAGCTCGGCACCGCCTTCCTCGCCACCGACGAGTCCGGCGCGCCCGACCCGCACAAACGGGCGCTGACCGACCCCCTCTTCACGCGCACCCAGCTGACCCGTGCCTTCACCGGCCGCCCGGCCCGCTCCCTGGTCAACCGCTTCCTGCGCGAGCACGGGCCGTACGCCCCCGCCGCCTACCCGGAGGTGCACCACCTCACCTCGCCGCTGCGCAAGGCCGCCGCCAGGGCCGGTGACGCGCAGGGCATGGCGCTGTGGGCGGGCCAGGGCCACCGGATGGCCCGGGAGCTGCCGGCCGGCCGGCTGGTGGAGCTGCTGGCGGCCGAACTCGCCGAGGCCCGGTCCGTGTTGTCGGACGCGTCCACCGGGGGCGAGTCCCGCGGGAACGAGTCCCGTCAGGGGGGTGAGGGCGCGTGACCGCCCCTGTCTTCGTCGTGGAGCACTTCGAGGCGGACGGCGACCGGTACGTCCTGGAGGGCGCCGAGGGCCGCCACGCGGTCTCCGTCAAGCGGCTGCGGCCCGGTGAGGAGGTCGTCCTCACCGACGGCGCCGGGCGCTACGCGGTCTGCGAGGTCACCGGCACCGAGGGCAAGGACCGGCTGATCGTCCGCATGACCCCGGTGGCCGGGGAGCCGGAGCCCAGCCCGCGGATCACCGTCGTCCAGGCCCTGCCCAAGGGCGACCGCGGCGAGGTCGCCGTCGAGACCATGACCGAGGTGGGCGTCGACGCGATCGTGCCCTGGCAGGCGTCCCGCTGCATCACCCAGTGGAAGGGCGACCGGGGCCTGAAGGCCCTCGGCAAGTGGCGGGCCACCGCCCGCGAGGCCGGCAAGCAGTCCCGCCGGGTCCGCTTCCCCGAGGTCGCGGACGCGGCGACGACCAAGCAGGTCGCCGCGCTGCTCGCCCGCGCCGACTTCGCCGCCGTGCTCCACGAGAGCGGCACGGACCGTCTGGCCACGGCCCCCCTGCCCGCCGAGGGCGAGATCGTGCTGGTCGTCGGCCCCGAGGGCGGTGTCTCCCCGGAGGAGCTGGCACTCTTCGCCGAGGCCGGCGCCGCGCCGTACGTCCTCGGGCCGACCGTCCTGCGCACCTCCACCGCCGGCACCGCCGCCGCGGCCCTGCTGCTGGGTCGCACCGGCCGCTGGTCCTGAACACCCGCCCGGTCGCGAACACCCGCCCGGTCCTGAACACCCGCTCGGAGACACCGTGGAACTCGCCCAAGTCCGGCTCCTGGTCAGCGACTTCGCCGCCTGCTACCACTTCTACGCCGACGTCCTCGGCCTCAAGCCGCAGTCGGGCGCGACCGGCGGACCGTACGAGAAGTTCAGCCCGCACACCGGCTCCGCCGGGATCGCGCTCCAGGACCGGTCGATGATGGCCGAGGTCCTGGCCGAGCTGGGCGGCACCGCCACCGGGCACCGCTCCCTGGTCGTGCTGCGCGTCGACGACCTCGACGCCTACTGCGCCGGGATCACCGCCCGGGGAGCGACCTTGCTGCACGGCCCGGCGCCCATGACCGACCGTATGCGGGTGGCCCATCTGAAGGACCCCGAGGGCAACTTGGTGGAACTCCAGGAGTGGCTGCTGCTGCGCGGCTGACCGGGAGTGACCGGAAAGCGGAGGCGGGGCGCGGCGGTAGCTGCGTAGAGTGACGGGGTGACTCAGGGCGCTTCGACGGGCAGCACGCACAGCTCCGGATACCTCCGATTCCCCCACCTGCACGGCGACTTGGTGACGTTCGTCGCCGAGGACGACGTATGGCTCGCCCCGCTGGACGGCGGCCGGGCCTGGCGGGTCAGTGCCGACAACATGCCGGTGACCCAGCCCCGGCTGTCACCCGACGGACGGCACCTCGCCTGGACCTCCACCCGGGACGGCGCCCCCGAGGTGCATGTCGCCCCGGTCGACGGCGGGCCCGCGAAACGGCTGACGTACTGGGGCAACCACCGTACGGAGGTGCGCGGCTGGACCCCGGACGGACGGGTCCTCGCGCTCGGCGCGCACGGCCGGCACAGTTTCCGGCACACCTGGGCGCACGCCGTCCCGCTGGACGGCGGACCGGCCGAGACCCTGCCGTACGGCCCGGTCGGCGCCGTCGCCCTCGGCCCGGCCACCGTGCTGCTGTCCGCGCCGATGGGCCGCGAGGCCGCCTACTGGAAGCGCTACCGGGGCGGCACGGCGGGCAAGCTGTGGATCGACCGGGCCGCCGAAGGCGGGGAAGGCGCCGGGGAGTTCGTCCGGCTGCACGAGGATCTCGACGGGAACATCGAGTGCCCGGTGTGGGCGGGGGACCGCATCGCGTTCCTTTCCGACCACGAGGGCACCGGCGCGCTCTACTCCTCCCTCGCCGACGGCTCCGACCTGCGCCGGCACACCCCTCTTGGGGGCACCTCCCGCGCGAGCGAAGCCGAGCACGGGGGAGGTTTCTACGCCCGGCACGCGGCCGGTGACGGCACCCGGATCGTCTACAGCTCGGCCGGTGAACTGTGGCTGCTGGACGACCTGGAGGGCGCCGAGCCGCGCCGGCTGGAGGTACGGCTCGGCGGGCCCCGCGTGGACCTGCGGCCGTACCAGGTCAACGCCTCGCGCGCGTTCGGCGAGGCGTCCCCCGACCACACCGCGCGCGGCAGCGCCGTCTGCGTGCGCGGCGGCGTCCACTGGGTCACCCACCGCTCCGGCCCCGCCCGCGCCCTGGCCGCCACCCCCGGGGTGCGCGCCCGGCTGCCGCGCGCCTTCCGCGCCGAGGGCGAGGAGTGGGTGGTGTGGGTGACGGACGCCGAGGGCGAGGACGCCCTGGAGTTCGCCCCGGCGACCGGCACCGTGCCCGGTGCCCCGCCGCGCCGGCTCGCCGCCGGACAGCTCGGCCGGGTCCTGGAACTGGCCATGGCGCCCGACGGCGGCCGCGCCGCCGTCGCCGCGCACGACGGCCGGCTGCTGCTGGTCGAACGGGAGACCGGCGAGGTCCGCGAGGTCGACCGCAGCGACGACGGCGAGGTCTCCGGGCTCGCCTTCTCCCCGGACTCCGCCTGGCTGGCCTGGTCCCACCCCGGCCCGCGCCCGCTGTCCCAGCTGCGCGTCGCCCACACCACCGACCTGTCGGTCACCGAGGCGACCCCGCTGCGCTTCCAGGACTACGCGCCCGCCTTCACCCTCGACGGCAAACACCTCGCGTTCCTCTCCAACCGCGCCTTCGACCCGGTCTACGACGAACACGTCTTCGACCTCGCCTTCGTGGTCGGCGCCCGGCCGTACCTGATCACGCTGGCCGCCACCACCCCCTCGCCGTTCGGCCCGCAGCGCCACGGCCGCCCCTTCGAGACGCCCGACAAGGACGAGACCCCCGACGGCGAGGGCGCCCCCGCCACCCGCATCGACCTCGAGGGACTCGCCGACCGCATAGTGCCCTTCCCGGTGGAGGCCGGCCGCTACTCCACGCTGCGCGCCGCCAAGGACGGCGTCCTGTGGCTGCGCCACCCGGTGCGGGGCGTCCTCGGTTCCTCCCGCGCCCACCCCGAGGACCCCGACCCGCACACCGAGCTGGAGCGCTACGACCTCGCCCAGCGCCGCCTGGAGCATCTGGCCGCCGACGCCGACCACTTCGAGGTCAGCGGCGACGGCAAACGCCTGCTGCTGTGGAGCGACGGCCGGCTGCGGGTCGTGCCCAGCGACCGCCGTACCGGCGGCGACGACGACGGCGACACCAGCGTCACCGTCGACCTCGGCCGGGTCCGGGGGACCGTCGACCCGGCCGCCGAGTGGCGGCAGATGTACGACGAGACCGGCCGCCTGATGCGCGACCACTTCTGGCGCCCCGACCTCGGCGGCGCCGACTGGCCCGGGATCCTCGACCGCTACCGCCCGCTGCTGGCCCGGCTCGCCACCCACAGCGACCTGGTCGACCTGCTGTGGGAGGTGCAGGGCGAACTCGGCACCTCGCACGCCTACGTCACCCCGCGCGGCGGCCCGGGACGCGCCCGGCTCGGTCTGCTCGGCGCCGACCTCTCCCGGCACGAGGACGGCAGCTGGCGCATCGACCGGATCCTGCCGGCGGAGACCTCGGACCCGGACGCCCGCTCCCCGCTCGCCGCGCCCGGTGTCGCGGTCCGCCCCGGGGACGCGATCATCGCGGTGGCCGGGCACCCGGTCGACCCGGTGACCGGCCCGGGTCCGCTGCTGGCCGGCACGGCGGGTCACCCGGTGGAGCTGACCGTCTCCCCGGCCGGCGGCGGCGAACCCCGGCACACGGTCGTCGTCCCCCTCGCCGACGAGGAGCCCCTGCGCTACCACGCCTGGGTCGCCGACCGCCGCGCCCACGTCCACGCGGCGTCCGCCGGCCGCCTCGGCTACCTCCACGTCCCCGACATGCAGGCCCCCGGCTGGGCCCAGATCCACCGCGACCTGCGGGTGGAGGTGGCCCGTGAGGGACTCGTGGTCGACGTGCGGGAGAACCGCGGCGGCCACACCTCCCAGCTGGTGGTCGAGAAGCTGGCCCGCCGGATCATCGGCTGGGACCTGGCGCGCGGCATGCGCCCCGCCAGCTACCCGCTCGACGCGCCGCGCGGCCCGGTCGTCGCCGTCGCCAACGAGTTCTCCGGCTCGGACGGCGACATCGTCAACGCGGCGATCAAGGCCCTGGGCATCGGCCCGGTCGTCGGCACCCGCACCTGGGGCGGGGTCATCGGCATCGACAGCCGCTACCGCCTGGTCGACGGCACCCTGGTCACCCAGCCGAAGTACGCGATCTGGCTGGAGGGCGTGGGCTGGGACGTGGAGAACCACGGGGTGGACCCGGACGTGGAGGTCGTCCAGCGGCCCCAGGACTGGGCGTCCGGCACGGACGCACAGCTGGACGCGGCGATCGCGCTCGCGCTGGAGGCGCTGGAGACGAACCCCGCGAAGACGCCTCCGGGGCTTCCGGCCTGAGCGGTGCCGACCCGCCCCCGACGGGCTACCATGCCAACCCTGTTGATCACCCCTGAAAGCGAGCGCAGCGCATGGCCGGCGAACCGCAGAACGACTGCCTGTTCTGCCGAATCGTCGCGGGCGAGATCCCGGCGACGATCGTCCGAGAGACAGAAACGACCGTGGCCTTCCGGGACATAAACCCCCAGGCCCCCACCCACGTCCTGGTCATCCCCAAGGCCCACTACGAGAACGCCGCCGAGCTGGCCGCGGGCGCCCCGCAGATCGCGGCCGACGTCCTCGCCGAGACCAAGGCCGTGGCCGACGCGGAGGGGCTCGACAGCTACCGCCTCGTCTTCAACACGGGCAGCGGCGCCGGCCAGACCGTCTGGCACGCCCACGCGCACGTCCTCGGCGGCCGCGGCCTCCAGTGGCCCCCCGGATGAGCGCCCGTGTCCGTACGTGAACTGGTGGTCCTCGGCACCGCCAGCCAGGTCCCGACCCGGCACCGCAACCACAACGGCTATCTGCTGAGGTGGGACGGCGAGGGCATCCTCTTCGACCCCGGCGAGGGCACGCAGCGGCAGATGCTGCGCGCCGGGGTCGCCGCCCACGACCTGAACCGGATCTGCGTCACGCATTTCCACGGCGACCACTCCCTGGGCCTGGCCGGGGTCATCCAGCGGATCAACCTGGACCAGGTGCCGCACGAGATCACCGCGCACTATCCGCGTTCGGGCCGGCGCTTCTTCGACCGGCTGCGCCACGCCACCGCCTACCGCGAGACCGTCGCCCTCACCGAGGCCCCGGTCGACGCCGACGGCCTGCTCGCGGTCACCCGCTCCTACACCCTGGAGGCCCGCCGGCTCTCGCACCCGGTGGAGTCCTACGGCTACCGTCTCGTGGAACCCGACGGCCGCCGCATGCTGCCCGGCCGGCTCGCCGCGCTCGGCATCCGGGGCCCGGACGTGGGCCGCCTCCAGCGGGAGGGACGGCTCGGGGACGTGGCCCTGGAGGACGTCAGCGAGGTGCGGCGCGGACAGCGGTTCGCGTTCGTCATGGACACCCGGCTCTGCGACGGCGTGCACGCGCTCGCCGAGGGCTGCGACCTGCTCGTCATCGAGTCCACGTTCCTGGACGAGGACACGGACCTCGCCGTCGAGCACGGCCATCTGACGGCCGGGCAGGCCGCCGCCGTGGCCCGGGACGCCGGGGTGCGGCACCTCGTGCTCACCCACTTCAGCCAGCGCTACACCGAGCCGGAGGAGTTCGAGCGGCAGGCGCGGGCGGCCGGGTTCACCGGGGAGCTGACCGTGGCCCACGATCTGCTGCGGGTACCGGTTCCGAAACGGCGGTAAAACACCCGTACGATGCTTTGATGCCCCTCCCGAAAGCTGAACTGCACCTCCACATCGAAGGCACCCTGGAGCCGGAGCTGGCGTTCGAGCTGGCCGCCCGCAACGGCGTGAACCTGCCGTACGCGGACACCGACGCCCTCCGCGAGGCCTACCGCTTCCAGGACCTCCAGTCGTTCCTCAACCTGTACTACGAGCTGATGGCCGTCCTGCGCACCGAGGACGACTTCGCGGACCTGGCGAACGCCTACCTCGCCCGGGCCGCCGCGCAGGGCGTGCGGCACGCGGAGATCTTCTTCGACCCGCAGGCCCATGTGGCGCGGGGCGTGCCGATGGGCACGGTGGTGGAGGGGCTGTGGCGGGCGCTGGGGGAGAGCGAGGCGAACCACGGCGTCTCCACCAGGCTGATCATGTGCTTCCTGCGGGACGAGTCCGCCGAGTCGGCCCTGATCACGCTGGAGGCCGCGCGGCCGTACCTGGACCGGATCACCGGCATCGGCCTGGACTCCGCCGAGGTCGGGCACCCGCCGGCGAAGTTCCGCGAGGTGTACGAGGCCGCCGCCGCCCTCGGGCTGCGCCGGGTCGCGCACGCCGGTGAGGAGGGGCCGCCGGAGTACATCACCGAGGCGCTGGACGTGCTGGGCGTGGAGCGCGTCGACCACGGTCTGCGCTGCGTGGAGGACCCGGCGCTGGTGGAGCGGCTGGTCCGGGAGCGGATTCCGCTCACCCTGTGTCCGCTGTCCAACGTGCGCCTGCGGGCCGTCGACACCCTCGCCGCCCATCCGCTGCCCGCCATGCTCGACGCCGGGCTGCTGTGCACGGTCAACTCCGACGATCCGGCGTACTTCGGCGGGTACGCGGGCGACAACTTCGCGGCCGTGCACGAGAGCCTGGGCCTGTCCCGGGACCGGCTGCGCGAGCTGGCCCGCAACTCCTTCCTCGCCTCCTTCCTGGAGGACGACGAGGAGCGCCGGGCCCGCTACCTCGCCGAGGTGGAGGCCTACGAGTTCGGGGACGACGTGGCGTAGGAGCGCGGTGCCGCGCTGCCGTGGCCGGGGTGTGATCCCGGCCACGGTGTCGTCCGGGGGTGGTGGCCGGGGATGGAACCGTCTAGCCTGCGTTCTCATACGTGGACGTTATTCATGAGGTGAGATGGTGGGAGGCTCCCTGTGACCCGTGACCTGACCATCGCCGAGGTGCGCCTGACGCCGATCCTGGTCGCCGACCCGCCGCTGCTCAACACCCAGGGTGTCCACCAGCCGTACACCCCCCGGCTGATCGTGGAGGTCGTCACCGCGGACGGGGTCACCGGGCTCGGCGAGACCTACGGCGACACGAAGTACCTGGAGCCGGCCCGGGAGCTCGCCGAACGGATCGTCGGCCGGTCGGTCACGGACGTGAACGGACTGTTCGGGATCGACCTCGCCGTGGACGCCTCGCGGGTCGAGGCCGGGACCGACGCGGGCGGGCTGCGCGGGGCGCAGACCGCCGGCAAACTGCGGCTGTCGGTGCTGTCCGCCTTCGAGGTCGCCTGCCTCGACGCCCAGGGCAGGGCGCTCGGCCTGCCCGTGCACGCGCTGCTCGGCGGGAAGGTCCGCGACGCCGTCGAGTACAGCGCCTACCTCTTCTACAAGTGGGACGGGCACCCGGCGGGCGTCCCCGCCGAACCCGACGAGTGGGGCCCGGCGCTCGACCCGGCCGGCGTGGTCGGACAGGCCCGGCGCTTCCAGGAGCTGCACGGCTTCGGCTCGTTCAAGCTCAAGGGCGGGGTGTTCCCGCCCGAGCAGGAGATCGCCGCCGTCCGCGCCCTCGCCGAGGCCTTCCCCGGCCACCCGCTGCGGCTCGACCCCAACGGCGCCTGGTCGGTCGCCACCTCCCTGAAGGTCGCGAGAGAGCTGGGGGACGTCCTGGAGTACCTGGAGGACCCGGCCCTGGGCACCCCCGCCATGGCCGAGGTGGCCGCCGGCACCGACGTGCCGCTGGCCACCAACATGTGCGTGACCGGCTTCGGCGAGATCAAGGAGGCGTTCACCAAGAACGCCGTCCAGGTCGTGCTGTCCGACCACCACTACTGGGGCGGGCTGCGCAACACCCAGCGGCTCGCCGCGGTCTGCGCCGCCTTCGGGGTCGGGATCTCCATGCACTCCAACACCCACCTCGGCATCAGCCTCGCCGCGATGACCCAGGTGGCGGCCACCGTCCCGGACCTCCACCACGCCTGCGACTCCCACTACCCCTGGCAGTCCGAGGACGTCCTCACCGAGCGGCTCGCCTTCGAGGGCGGCCGGGTCGCGGTGTCCGACGCGCCCGGCCTCGGCGTCGAACTGGACCGGGACGAACTGGCCCGGCTGCACCGGCGCTGGGCCGAGGACGACGGCACGCTCCGCGACCGCGACGACGCGGCGGCGATGCGCGTCGCCGACCCCGCCTGGCACACCCCGGCGCTGCCCCGCTGGTGACCGGCGCCGGCCCACCGGGGACCGGCGCCTGGCGTTCCGGTGCGTGACCTGGTGCACACTGGCCAGAACCGCACCACGCCAGGGAGCGCACCGTGACGCCGTCGCAGACCCTCACCGGAGAGGAACCGGAACACCTCACCCAGGCAGCGCGCCGCCAGGTCCAGGTCGACCCGCTGGCCGCGCTGCGCGCCCCCGGCGATCCGCCCTGGGACGTCTACCTCACCGGCACGGTCTTCCTCGACATCATCTTCACCGGACTGGACTCCGCGCCGGTACGCGGCACCGAGTCCTGGGCCCGGGGCATGGGCTCCAGCCCCGGCGGGGTCGCCAACATGGCCGCCGCCCTGGCCCGGCTCGGCCTGCGCACCGCGCTGGCCGCCGCGTTCGGCGACGACCACTACGGCGAGTACTGCTGGGACGCCCTGGAACGGGGTGAGGGCATCGACCTCTCGGCCTCCCGGACCGTCCCCGGCTGGCACTCCCCGGTGACCGTCTCCATGGCCTACGAGGGCGAGCGGACCATGGTCTCGCACGGGCACGAGCCGCCGCCCGAGGCCGTTTTCGGCCAGGACGGGGCCCCCGCCCGGCCGCCCCGCGCGCGGGCCGCCGTGGCCTCCCTCACCCCCGGCCGCAGCGCCCCGTGGATCGCCGAGGCCGCCCGCGCGGGCACTCGCATCTTCGCCGACGTCGGCTGGGACGACACGGGCGCGTGGGACCTGTCCGGCCTGCCCGACCTGGAGCACTGCGAGGCGTTCCTGCCCAACGCGGAGGAGGCCCGGCGCTACACCGGCGCCGACTGTCCCCGGGCCGCCGCGCACGCGCTCACCGAGTGCGTGCCGGTGGCCGTGGTGACCCTCGGCGAGGAGGGCGCCTACGCGGTGGACCGGCGCACCGGGGAGGCCGCCGAGGTCCCCGCGATCGCCGTGGAGGCGCTGGACCCGACCGGGGCCGGGGACGTGTTCGTCGCCGGGTTCGTGACCGGCTCCCTGGCCGGCTGGCCGCTGGCCGACCGGCTGGCCTTCGCCGGGCTCACGGCCGCGCTGTCGGTGCAGGAGTTCGGCGGCTCGCTGTCCGCGCCCGGCTGGTCGGAGATCGGGGCCTGGTGGCGCAAAGTGCAGTCCCTGCCCGGACAGGACCCGATGGCCCTCGCCCGGTACGCCTTCCTGGAGGACCTCGTCCCCCGGCGGCTGGACCGGCCCTGGCCGCTGCGCCGGGCCGTGCCCACCATCGGGTTCGGCCGCTCGGCCTGAGCCACGGGTACGGCGGCGGCACGGCAGGCCGGAAAAACGGTCGTAGGAAAAGCCCTACGGCGTTGTCAGCCCCCCGTCGTACCCTGGACAGTGCGAGGCCGCCGTCAGCCGTGCGGCCGTGACGAGGAGGAAGCGCAGGCCTTCAGCGCCGGCCCATGACAGAGACACCCACAGCTCACACCCCCGCGCAGGAGCAGGCGAGAGCACAGCTCACCGTCCCCGCCCAGCACCCCATGGTGACCGTACTGGGTTCCGGCGACTCCCTCCTGCGCGTGATCGAGAGGGCCTTCCCGGCGGCCGACATCCACGTCCGGGGCAATGAGATCAGCGCGGTCGGTGACCCGGTCGACGTCGCCCTGATCTCGCGCGTGTTCGACGAGATGATGCTGGTGCTCCGCACCGGGCAGCCGATGACGGAGGACGCAGTGGAACGCTCGATCGCCATGCTCAAGGCGAGCGACAACGGCACGAGCGACGGGCCCGAGACCCCGGCGCAGGTGCTCACGCAGAACATCCTGTCCTCGCGTGGCCGCACCATCCGCCCCAAGACCCTCAACCAGAAGCGGTACGTCGACGCGATCGACAAGCACACGATCGTCTTCGGCATCGGCCCCGCCGGCACCGGCAAGACCTACCTGGCCATGGCCAAGGCCGTGCAGGCCCTCCAGTCCAAGCAGGTCAACCGGATCATCCTGACCCGCCCGGCGGTGGAGGCGGGCGAACGCCTCGGCTTCCTGCCCGGCACGCTGTACGAGAAGATCGACCCGTATCTGCGCCCGCTGTACGACGCGCTGCACGACATGATCGACCCGGACTCCATCCCCCGGCTGATGGCCGCCGGGACGATCGAGGTCGCGCCGCTCGCCTACATGCGCGGCCGCACCCTCAACGACGCCTTCATCATCCTGGACGAGGCCCAGAACACGAGCCCCGAGCAGATGAAGATGTTCCTCACCCGCCTCGGCTTCGACTCGAAGATCGTGATCACGGGTGACGTGACCCAGGTCGACCTGCCCGGCGGGCAGAAGTCCGGCCTGCGGCAGGTGCAGGAGATCCTCGAAGGCGTCGAGGATGTCCACTTCTCCCGGCTGTCGTCCCACGATGTCGTACGGCACAAGCTGGTGGGCCGTATCGTCGACGCGTACGAGCAGTACGACAGCAAGCACGGCACCGAGAACGGCGGCTCGTCCAAGGGCGGCCGCGGCACGACCGGCGCCAAGGGCTCCAAGGGGAAGTAGACCAGCACGACCATGTCGATCGACGTCAACAACGAGTCCGGCACCGAGGTAGACGAGCAGGCGATCCTGGACATCGCCCGCTACGCGCTCGCGCGGATGCGCATCCACCCGCTCTCCGAGCTCTCGGTGATCGTCGTGGACGCCGACGCCATGGAGCAACTGCACATCCAGTGGATGGACCTGCCGGGCCCCACCGATGTCATGTCGTTCCCGATGGACGAGCTCCGGCCGCCGTCCAAGGACGACGACGAGCCGCCGCAGGGGCTGCTCGGGGACATCGTGCTGTGCCCGGAGGTCGCCGCCCGGCAGGGCGCCGAGGCGCCCACCCGGCACTCCATGGACGAGGAGCTCCAGCTGCTCACCGTCCACGGCGTGCTGCACCTGCTCGGGTACGACCACGAGGAACCCGACGAGAAGGCCGAGATGTTCGGCCTCCAGGCGGCCATCGTGGACGGCTGGCGGGCCGAGCGCGGCCTGACCGGCCCGTCCCCGGCGCCGACCGTCTCGTAAGCGGGCCGCATGTCCGCTCAGCTCGTGCTCGGCGCGATCGCGCTCGTCGTCGTGGCCTGGCTCGCCGCCTGCGCGGAGGCGGGCCTCGCCCGCGTCTCCAGCTTCCGCGCCGAGGAGGCCGTGAAGTCCGGCCGGCGGGGCAGCGCCCGGCTCGCCCAGGTCGCCGCCGACCCCACCCGCTATCTGAACGTGGCCCTGCTGGTCCGCGTGGCCTGCGAGATGGCCGCCGCGTCCCTGGTCACCTACGCCTGCCTCCAGGAGTTCCCGGCCACCTGGCAGGCCCTGCTGGTCGCGCTCGGCGTGATGGTCCTGGTGTCCTACGTCGCCGTCGGCGTCTCGCCGCGCACCATCGGCCGCCAGCACCCGATCCACACCGCGACCGCGGCGGCCTATGTGCTGCTGCCGCTGGCCCGGATCATGGGCCCGGTGCCCTCCCTGCTGATCCTCATCGGCAACGCCCTCACACCCGGCAAGGGCTTCCGGCACGGTCCCTTCGCCTCCGAGGCGGAGCTGCGCGCGCTGGTCGACCTCGCCGAGAAGGAGTCGCTGATCGAGGACGAGGAGCGCCGGATGGTGCACTCGGTGTTCGAACTGGGCGACACCCTGGTGCGCGAGGTCATGGTCCCGCGCACCGACCTGGTCACCATCGAGCGCTTCAAGACCATCCGTCAGGCCCTCACCCTGGCCCTGAGGTCGGGCTTCTCGCGGATACCGGTCACCGGTGAGAGCGAGGACGACATCATCGGGATCGTGTACCTGAAGGACCTGGTCCGCAAGACGCACATCAGCCGGGAGGCGGAGGGCGACCTGGTGTCCACGGCGATGCGCCCGGCCGTGTTCGTGCCCGACACCAAGAACGCCGGCGACCTGCTGCGCGAGATGCAGAAGGAACGCAACCACGTCGCCGTCGTCATCGATGAGTACGGCGGCACCGCCGGCATCGTCACCATCGAGGACATCCTGGAGGAGATCGTCGGCGAGATCACCGACGAGTACGACCGGGAACTGCCGCCCGTGGAGGACCTCGGCGACGACCGGTTCCGGGTCACCGCCCGCCTGGACATCACCGACCTCGGCGAGCTGTACGGCCTGGAGGAGTACGACGACGAGGACGTGGAGACCGTCGGCGGGCTGCTCGCCAAGGCGCTCGGCCGGGTGCCCATCGCCGGTGCGTCCGCGGAGGTCGCGCTGCCGGACGGACGGGTGCTGCGGCTGACCGCGGAGGCCGCCGCGGGCCGCCGGAACAAGATCGTCACGGTGCTGGTGGAGCCGGTCCCGGTGCCGGCCGCCGAGGAGGAGAAGGCCGAGTGACGCCCCAGGAGCTGCGCGCCTTCTGCCTCTCCTGCAACGCGGCGGTGGAGGACTTCCCGTTCGGCCCGGAGTTCTCGGTCTTCAAGGTGCTGGGCAAGATGTTCGCCCTGACGAACCTGGACGCGCGGCCCCTGACGGTCAACCTCAAGTGCGACCCGGAGGACGCGGTCCGGCTGCGCGGCGAGCACGAGGGGCTGATCGTCCCCGGCTGGCACATGAACAAGCGGCACTGGAACACGGTGACCGTCGACGGGGGACTGCCGGACCGGTTGGTCAGGGAGCTGATCGAGGACTCCTACGACCTGGTGGTGGCGGGACTGCCGAGGGCGGAGCGGCTGCGGCTCGACCGGCCGTGACGCACCCGTCGCGGGGCGGGCGCGGCGCGGCTTCGTATGCTCGGGACATGACCGAGAGCACCGGGCTTGACCCCGAGGACCGCAAGATCGTGACCCTGGCCCGTTCCGCGCGGGCCCGCAACGTCGTGCCCGAGGGCGCGGCCGTACGGGACGAGACCGGGCGCACCTATGTCGCCGGGACGGTGGAGCTGCCCTCGCTGAGGCTGAGCGCGCTGCGGACCGCCGTCGCGATGGCCGCGGCCTCGGGCGCGCGGTCCCTGGAGGCGGCGGCCGTGGTGAGCGACGCGGACACGGTGCCGGCCGAGGACCTGTCCGCCGTCGCCGACCTCGGCGGCACCGGGACCCCGGTCCTCCTCGCCGCCCCCGACGGCACGGTCCGCACCACCGTCCCGGCCACCTGACGCACGGTTTGCCGGGCGCGGTTTCCGGGACCTGTGGTGGGGTGGCTGTGGCGGCGCGTCAGAGTCGCCGCCCCGCGGTACGGTCCGCAGCACCGTCCCGGCCACCTGACGCACGCCGGCCGCCCTCCGGGCTCCGTCCCCCAGGGGGCCGGTGCGCCGGGTGGGGCTCCCGGGCCTGACGCGGGGTGGCTGTGGCGGCGTGTCAGAGTGCGTCGGGGCCGCGCTCGCCGGTGCGTACCCGCACGACCGTCTCGACGGGTACGGCCCAGACCTTTCCGTCGCCGATCTTCCCGGTCCGGGCCGCCCGGACCACCGCGTCGATCACGTCCTCGGCGACCGCGTCCTCCACGACCACCTCGATCCGCGCCTTCGGCACCAGGTCGACCCGGTACTCGGCCCCCCGGTACACCTCGGTGTGCCCGCGCTGCCGGCCGTAGCCGCTGGCCTCGGTCACGGTCAGCCCGTGCACGCCCAGCTCCCGCAGGGCGTTCTTGACCTCGTCCAGACGGTACGGCTTGACGATCGCGGTGATGAGCTTCATGCCTGGGTCTTGACCTTCTGGGCGGTGAGCGGAGCGGAGTGGGAGACCGGGGCGCCGTGGCCCAGGACGCCGTGATCGTATGCGGTCTCGGCGTGCACCGTAAGGTCCAGCCCGGTGTACTCCTGCTCCTCGCTCGCCCGGAAGCCCAGCACCCTGTCGAGCAGTCTGCCCAGCCCGTACGTCACCGAGAACGCGTACGCCCCGACGGCCGCCACCGCCAGCGACTGCCGGCCCAGCGGGGCGAGTCCGCCGCCGTGGAACAGGCCCTCCGCGCCGCCGGTCATCGCCTTCTGGGCGAACAGGCCGATCAGCAGGGTGCCGATGATTCCGCCGACCAGGTGGACGCCGACGACGTCCAGGGAGTCGTCGTAGCCCAGCTTGAACTTCCAGCTCACCGCGTACGAGCAGACGACACCGGCGGCCAGGCCCACGACCAGCGCGCCGGGCAGGGAGACCGTGCCGCAGGACGGGGTGATCGCGACCAGGCCGGCCACCGCGCCGGAGGCGGCGCCCAGGGTGGTCGGGTGGCCGTCGCGCCGCTGCTCGACGAAGAGCCAGCCGAGCAGCCCGGTGCAGCCGGCGGCGAGGGTGTTGAGGAACGCGGCGGCGGCGAGGCCGTTCGCGCCGAGCGCGGAACCGGCGTTGAAGCCGAACCAGCCGAACCACAGCAGACCGGCGCCCAGGATCACCATGGGCAGGTTGTGCGGGCGCATGGCGTCCTTCTTGAAGCCCAGCCGGGGTCCGAGGACCAGGCACAGGGCGAGACCGGAGGCGCCGGAGGTGATCTCGACGGGCAGCCCCCCGGCGAAGTCGAGGGCGCCGAGCCGGTCGGTGATCCAGCCGCCGGGGCCCCACACCCAGTGGGTGACCGGAACGTATACCAGCAGGGTCCACACCGGTACGAAGACCAGCCACGCCGAGAACTTCGTGCGGTCCGCCACCGCGCCGCTGATCAGCGCGGCCGTGATGACCGCGAAGGTCAGCTGGAAGGTGGCGAACAGCACGGTGGGGACCGTGCCGTGGACGCTGTCCGGGCCGAGGCCGCGCATCCCCGCGTGTTCCAGGCCGCCGAGCAGCCCGCCGCCGAGGTCGTCGCCGAAGGCGAGGGAGTAGCCGGCCGCCAGCCAGACCACCGTGACCAGGGCGATCGACACGAAGCTCATCATCAGCATGTTGAGGACGCTCTTCGTGCGGACCATGCCGCCGTAGAACAGGGCCAGGCCCGGGGTCATCAGCAGGACGAGGGCGGTGGCGGCGAGCAGCCAGGCGGTGTCGCCGGTGTCGACGTGGGGTGCGGCGAGGGTCACGGGCGTCTCCAACGGGTGGGGGCTGCGTCAGAGGGTCACCGGTGCGCGTTTCCGGTCGTGTACGGGTGTGTTTCCGTGACGTTTCGTTGCCGGTGGGTTTCCGGGAGCTCACCGGCGGGGGCGGTTGCCGACGGTGGTACGGCGCGGCTCCGTGGATCAGGGAGAATGGGCGGCATGAGCGTTCGTACCCAGACTTCCGAGCAGCCGGCCGAGTCCGTCCACCGCGCCGGCTTCGCCTGCTTCGTGGGCCGCCCCAACGCGGGCAAGTCCACCCTGACGAACGCTCTGGTCGGGCAGAAGGTGGCGATCACCTCCAACCGCCCCCAGACCACCCGTCACACGGTGCGGGGCATCGTGCACCGGCCGGACGCGCAGCTGATCCTGGTCGACACCCCCGGGCTGCACAAGCCGCGCACGCTGCTCGGCGAGCGGCTGAACGACGTGGTCCGCACGACCTGGGCCGAGGTCGACGTGATCGGCTTCTGTCTGCCGGCGGACCAGAAGCTCGGCCCCGGCGACCGGTTCATCGCGAAGGAACTGGCCGGGATCAAGAAGACCCCGAAGGTCGCGATCGTCACCAAGACCGACCTGGTCGACCCCAAGGCCCTCGCCGAGCAGCTGATCGCCGTCGACCAGCTGGGCAGGGAACTGGGCATCGAGTGGGCGGAGATCGTGCCGGTGTCGGCGGTCGGCGCCAAGCAGGTCGATCTGCTGGCCGATCTGCTGATCCCGCTGCTTCCCGAGGGCCCGGCGCTCTACCCCGAGGGCGACCTGACGGACGAGCCCGAGCAGGTGATGGTGGCCGAGCTGATCCGCGAGGCCGCGCTGGAGGGGGTGCGGGACGAGCTGCCGCACTCCATCGCGGTGGTCGTGGAGGAGATGCTCCCGCGCGAGGACCGCCCCGCCGACCGGCCGCTCCTCGACATCCACGCGAACGTCTACATCGAGCGCCCCAGCCAGAAGGGCATCATCATCGGCCCCAAGGGCAAGCGCCTGAAGGAGGTCGGCATCAAGTCCCGCAAGCACATCGAGGCGCTGCTGGGCACGCCGGTCTTCCTGGACCTGCACGTCAAGGTGGCCAAGGACTGGCAGCGCGACCCCAGGCAGCTGCGCAAGCTGGGCTTCTGAGCCTCATCCCCGCTGGGCCCGCAGCACCTCCCGGTACCAGTGGTACGACGCCTTCGGGGTGCGGGTGAGCGTCGGGTGGTCCACGTGGACCAGGCCGAAGCGGCGGGTGTAGCCCTCGGCCCACTCGAAGTTGTCCAGCAGGGACCAGACGAAGTAGCCGCGGACGTCCACGCCGGCCGTGAGGGCGGTGTGCACGGCGCGGATGTGGGCGTCCAGGTAGGCGATGCGGTCCTGGTCGTCGACGCCCTCGTAGGAGCAGCCGTTCTCCGTGATGACGACGGGCGGGAGCCGGTCGCCGTAGCGGTCGCGGAAGCCGGTGAGGAGTTCGGTCAGCCCCTCGGGGACCACCGGCCAGCCGAAGTCGGTCACCGGGCGGCCCTCGATCTCCCGTACCGAGAAGGGCAGTTCGGCGGGGAGGTCCAGGCCTCCGTACGTGCCGTTCCCGTCCCCGGGCGCCCCGACCCGGGAGGGCGCGTAGTAGTTGATCCCGTACCAGTCGACGGGCCGGGCGATGATCTCCAGGTCCGCCGCGACGTCCCCGGGCATCAGCTCGGCCCAGCCCTCGGGGTACGCGCCGAGGATCAGCGGCTCGGCGAACAGCCGGTTCAGCAGGGTGTCGTAGAGGTCCGCCGCCGCCCTGTCCGCCGGGTCCCCGGACGCGGGCCAGACCGGGCCGTGGGAGTTGGCGATGCCGATGTCCGTGGCGCCGGCCGCGCGCAGTGCCGCTACCGCGAGGCCGTGGGCGAGGAGCTGGTGGTGGGCGGCCGGCAGGGCGTCGAAGAGGAGCCGCCGGCCGGGTGCGTGGGCACCGATGGCATGGCCCAGCAGGGTGTGTTCCGCCGGTTCGTTGAGGGTGATCCAGGTGTCCACCCGGTCGCCGAGCCGGTCCGCGACCACCGAGACGTAGTCGGCGAACCGGTACGCCGTGTCCCGGTCCAGCCAGTCCAGGGAGGCGGGCAGGTCCCAGTGGAAGAGGGTGGGCACGGGCCGTACGCCCGCCGCGCACAGCTCGTCCACCAGGCGGTCGTAGAAGTCCGGGCCGCCGGGGGAGTTCACCCGGGGCCAGGACACGGAGAAGCGGTACGCGTCCACGCCGAGGCCGGCGAGCAGGGACACGTCCTCGGGGTAGCGGTGGTAGTGGTCGCAGGCCACCGCCGCCGTGGAGCCGTCCCGCACCCGCCCGGGTCCGGCCGTGAACACGTCCCACACGGACGGCTCCCGCAGCGCGGCCGCGCCCTCGATCTGGTGGGCCGAGGTCGACACGCCCCACAGGAAGCCGGCCGGGAACCGGGGGATCTCGGTGCCTGCGTCAGTCGCCATGGGCGGGATCATCCGCAGCCCCGGCGACGGAAGTCAACGCCCCGTCACGCGCCTTCCTTCAGTACCCGTGTCACCAACTCCCTCTCGTCGTCCGTGAGCCGGGGATCGGCCGTGCACACCGTGCGGCCGTCGACCGTGATCTCGTAGCTGAAGCCGTCCGGGACGCCCGCCGGGGGGGCGGCCTGGCCGGATGCGAGGACCCGCCCGGCCAGGGCCTGCCACTCCTCGGCGTCGGGCCGGTCGGAGGTGTCCACCTCGGCCCGGCGCTCGATGCCCGCGAAACCGCCCGTACGCAGTACTCGAATTCGCATGGGTCCGTGTCTAGTACGGAATCAGAGCGTGCGCACCCCCACCTGTTCCCATGCCTTCTGCACGGCCCGCAGCTCGTCCCCGGCGCCGTACCGCTCGCGGGTCGCCTTCACCGTCAGCGTGGCGAAGTCGGTGAACTGGGCGTTCTCCTTGAGGTCCCCGCCGGTCAGCACGTCGTACCAGATCTGCCCGGCCTTCTCCCAGGCGTAGCCGCCGAGGGCGGTGGCGGCCAGGTAGAAGGCGTGGTTGGGGATGCCGGAGTTGATGTGCACGCCGCCGTTGTCGCGGCCGGTGCGGACGTAGTCCTCCATCCGCGCCGGCTGCGGGTCCTTGCCGAGGACGTCGTCGTCGTACGCCGTGCCCGGGGCCTTCATCGAGCGCAGGGCCACCCCGGTGACGCGCGGGGCGAGCAGCCCGGCGCCGATCAGCCAGTCGGCCTCGGCGGCGGTCTGGCCGAGGGTGCGCTGCTTGATCAGCGAGCCGAAGACGTCGGAGAGCGATTCGTTCAGCGCGCCGGACTGGCCGTGGTAGTCCAGGTTGGCGGTGTGCTGGGTGACGCCGTGGGTCAGCTCGTGGCCGATGACGTCGACCGGGATGGTGAAGTCGAGGAAGACCTCGTTGTCCCCGTCGCCGAAGACCATCTGCTCGCCGTTCCAGAAGGCGTTGTCGTAGCCCTCGCCGAAGTGCACGGTGGCGTCCAACGGCATGCCGTTGCCGTCGATGGAGTGCCGGCCGTACACCTTCAGATACAGGTCGAAGGTGGCGCCCAGGCCCGCGTAGGCCCGGTTGACGGAGGCGTCGGAGCCCGGCTCGGAGCCCTCCTCGCGGACCTTGGTGCCGGGCAGGTCCTGGGTGTGCTCGGCGTCGTAGATCGTGCGGTGCGGCTGGTCGGCGGCGGCGCCCTCGGGCGCGGCGACGGCGCTCGCGCCGATGACCGTGGTCAGGCGGCGCTTGGTGCGCTGGTAGGCGTCGTGCTCCAGGGAGCGGCGGGCCGGGCCGGACAGGGCGGGGTCGTCGTTCCGGGCGAGCTTGTCGAGGACGTGCGGCGGCACGATCGTGCAGAAGACGGGCTCGAAGCCCCCGTTGCAGGTCATATGGGAACCATCGCATTGTGTGACTCCACTGTCACTACCTGCCACCATGATTGGTGAAATACTCGGACAACTGTGGCCACGCTGCGTGACGTTGTGGTAGGGCGATGTGGTGCCGCGCACTTTTTGTCCGACTTTGCCGTGGGGTCCCGCATACTGGGACAGGCCCGCGCGCCCGGGACGGCTCGGCTAGGCTGCGGAGCATCATGCGTTCCTGGCTGCTTCTTCTTAGCTGCCGCGGCGAGGGTCTGTAGCCGAGGCCGACTCCCTCCCCGCGGAGCTCTGGCGTTGCGTCGTCGGCCGTCCACTCGGATATCCGGGACACCCTGAGGAGCCCACGCATCATGGCCAACCGCCAGCAGCCCAGCCCCATGCCGATCCACAAGTACGGCCGCTACGAGCAGGTCGACATCCCGGACCGCACCTGGCCGGACCGGCGGATCACCGCCGCGCCCCGCTGGCTCTCCACCGACCTGCGCGACGGCAACCAGTCCCTGATCGACCCGATGTCGCCCGAGCGCAAGCGCCGGATGTTCGACCAGCTGGTGAAGATGGGCTACAAGGAGATCGAGGTCGGCTTCCCCGCCTCCGGCCAGACCGACTTCGACTTCGTGCGCTCGATCATCGAGGAAGAGGGCGCGATCCCGGACGACGTCACCATCTCGGTGCTGACCCAGGCCCGCGAGGACCTGATCGAGCGCACGGTGGAGTCCCTCAAGGGCGCCAGGCGCGCCACCGTCCACCTGTACAACGCCACCGCGCCGGTCTTCCGCCGGGTCGTCTTCCGCGGCTCCAAGGACGACATCAAGCAGATCGCCGTCGACGGCACCCGCCTGGTCATGGAGTACGCCGAGAAGCTGCTGGGCCCGGAGACCGAGTTCGGCTACCAGTACTCGCCGGAGATCTTCACCGACACTGAGCTGGACTTCGCCCTGGAGGTCTGCGAGGCGGTCATGGACGTCTGGCAGCCCGGCCCGGACCGCGAGATCATCCTCAACCTGCCCGCCACCGTGGAGCGTTCGACCCCCTCCACGCACGCGGACCGCTTCGAGTGGATGCACCGCAACCTGACCCGCCGCGAGTACGTCTGCCTGTCCGTGCACCCGCACAACGACCGCGGCACCGCCGTGGCCGCCGCCGAGCTGGCCCTGATGGCCGGCGCCGACCGCGTCGAGGGCTGCCTGTTCGGGCAGGGCGAGCGCACCGGCAACGTCGACCTGGTCACCCTGGGCATGAACCTGTTCTCCCAGGGCGTCGACCCGCAGATCGACTTCTCCGACATCGACGAGATCCGCCGTACGTGGGAGTACTGCAACCAGATGGAGGTCCACCCGCGCCACCCGTACGTGGGCGACCTGGTCTACACGTCCTTCTCCGGCTCCCACCAGGACGCCATCAAGAAGGGCTTCGACGCCATGGAGGCCGAGGCGAGGGCCAAGGGCGTCACGGTCGACGACATCGAGTGGGCGGTGCCGTACCTGCCCATCGACCCCAAGGACGTCGGCCGCTCCTACGAGGCCGTTATCCGCGTCAACTCCCAGTCCGGCAAGGGCGGCATCGCCTACGTCCTGAAGAACGACCACAAGCTGGACCTGCCGCGCCGGATGCAGATCGAGTTCTCCAGGATCATCCAGGCGAAGACCGACGCCGAGGGCGGCGAGATCACGCCGAAGGACATCTGGGCCGTCTTCCAGGACGAGTACCTGCCCAACCCGGACAACCCCTGGGGCCGCATCCAGGTCAGGACCGGCCAGTCCACCACGGACACCGACGGCGTGGACACCCTCACCGTCGAGGCCACCGTCGACGGCCGCGACACCGTCCTGACCGGTTCCGGCAACGGTCCGATCTCGGCCTTCTTCGACGCCCTGCACGCCCTCGGCGTCGACGTACGCCTGCTGGACTACCAGGAGCACACGATGAGCGAGGGCGCCTCCGCGCAGGCCGCCTCCTACATCGAATGCGCCATCGACGGCAAGGTCCTGTGGGGGATCGGCATCGACGCGAACACGACCCGCGCCTCGCTGAAGGCCGTCGTCTCCGCGGTCAACCGCGCCACCCGCTGACGACCCGCGCACCGGGTTCCCGCCCGCCGCGCACCGGCGCGCGGGACCCGGTTTTCGGCCATCGCGCCCCCCAGGTCACGGAAAGGTCTCCTCCGGGGTACTGACTGCGCCTCCCGGATGTGGCTAACATCACGCCAGCGCGGCGATGTTGCCGCGCCGTTACGGAGGTGCGACGTGCTGCCAGTACGGGGACGAGACGGCCGTGCCACCGGGGCCCTGCGCATCCTGGGCACCCGCACCGCGTGGACGCCCGTCGGCGACGGAGAGTTCTTCTGTCCCGGCTGCGGCGGCGACCGCAACTACCAGCGGCTCACCGGCCGCCGCAGGCTCACCCTGTTCGGCGTGCCCCTGCTGCCGCGCGGCGAGACCGGGCCGGTGGTGGAGTGCGCCGCGTGCCGGCACCACTTCGGCACCGACGTCCTGGGCCACCCGACCACCCGCCGCTTCTCCGCGATGCTCCGCGACGCCGTGCACACCGTCGCCCTCGCGGTCCTCGCCGCGGGCGGCACCGCCTCCCGCACGGCCCTGGAGACGGCCGCCGCCACCGTCCGCGCGGCCGGCTTCGCCGATTGCACCGAGGAGCAGCTCGCCGCCCTGGTCGACGCCCTCGCCGCCGACACCGGCCGGTACTTCGAACAGCCGTCCGGGGCTGGGCTGACCATAGAGCTGCACGAGGCCCTGGACCCGCTCGCCCCGCACCTCGCCCCGGCCGGCCGCGAGGCGCTGCTCCTCCAGGGCGCCCGCATCGCCCTCGCCGACGGCCCCTACACCCCCGCCGAACGCGACGCCCTGGCCACCGTCGGCGCGGCCCTCACCCTCCGCGCCGACGACGTGGGCCGGCTGCTGGCCGCCGCCCGCACCCCCTCCTGATCACCCCGGCGGAGTAAGGACGGCGCCGCCGGCGCGGGCAGCATCAAGGCGTGACCCCGCGCCGCCGCACCCTCGCGACCGTCCTCGCCCTCCTCACCGCACTCGGCACCCTCTCCGCGCTCACCGCCCGGCAGCCGGCGCACGCCGCACCCGGCGCCTGCGCCTCCTCCCTCCCGTACGTCTCCGGACAGGGCGGCTACGCCGTCTACCGCATCCCCGCCGTGGTCAGGACCCGGTCCGGCACCCTCCTCGCCTTCGCCGAGGGCCGCCGCGGCGGCGCCGGCGACAGCGGGGACATCGACGTCGTGCTGCGCCGCTCCGCCGACGACGGCTGCACCTGGGGCCCGCCGGCCGTGGTCGCCGCCGGCCACGGGGACACCCGGGGCAACCCGGCACCCGTCGTCGACCCGCGCACCGGCGCCATCGTCCTGGTGACCTGCGGCAACAGCGGCAGCGCCACCGAGGCGCGGATCATGCGCGGCGAGGTCACCCCCGAGCAGGGCCGCCGGGTCTACGTCCAGCGCAGCGCGGACGACGGCCTGCACTTCACCGCCCCCCGGGACATCACCGGCACGGTGAAGCGGCCCGGCTGGCGCTGGTACGCCACCGGCCCCGGCCATGCCCTCGCCCTCACCCACGGCCCCCACACCGGACGTCTGCTGATCCCCGCCAACCACTCCGCGGCCCCGCCCGCCGGCTCCCCCGACACCGGCCAGGAAGCCAAGTACTACGGCGGCCACGCCCTCTACAGCGACGACGGCGGCCACACCTGGCACCTGGGCTTCGTGGACGCGGTCCACGACGGCGTGACCAACGTCAACGAGACCAGCGCCGCCCAGCTCCCCGACGGCCGCGTCTACCTCTCCGCCCGCGACCAGAACGGCACCGCCCCCGGCAACCGGCTCGACGCCCACTCCAGCGACGGCGGCCGGTCCCTGGACCGCCCCTACGCCGCCCAGCCCACCCTGAACACCGTCCCCGTGGTCCAGGGCAGCGTCCTGCAGCCCGACACCCCGGACGCGCCCCTGCTGTTCTCCGCGCCCTCCGTGCCCACCGCCCGCCGCGCCCTCGCCCTGTGGGCCAGTGCGGACGCCGGCCGCGTCTTCATCCCGCTGCTCACCCTCACCGACCGCCCGTCCGCGTACTCCGACCTCGTCCAGCTCGGCCGCCACGACATCGGCGTCCTCTACGAGACCGGCATCACCGGCCCGTACGAGGCCCTGGAGTTCCGCCGGATCCCGCTGCTCTGAGGGCCACGGGTGGGGGCGGGTGCTTTCCGGCGCCCAGGAGTGGATGATGTGGTGCGGTGATCGGCTACGACGGGGGGCGTCCGGCATGAGCGTGAACGTGAACGGAACCGAGGAGTTCGAGGAGCTGCGGCCGCTGCTGTTCTCCATCGCCTACCGGATCCTGGGCAGCGTCAGCGAGGCCGAGGACGCCGTCCAGGAGACCTGGCTGCGCTTCACCGCCTCCCCGGTCCGGCCCCGGTCGGCCAAGGCGTTCCTGTCGGCCACGGTGACCCGGCTCTCCATCGACGTCCTGCGCTCGGCCCGGGTCCGCCGGGAGGCCTACGTCGGCCCCTGGTTCCCCGAGCCGCTGCTCGCCGACCCCTACCAGGACCCGCAGCGGTCGGCGGAGCTGGCCGACTCGGTGTCGATGGCCGCCCTGCTGCTCCTGGAGCGGCTCAGCCCGCTGGAGCGCGCGGTGTTCGTGCTCCGGGAGGTGTTCGACTTCGGCTTCCCCGAGATCGCCCAGGCGGTCGACCGCTCGGAGGCGGCCTGCCGCCAGCTCCTGGTGCGGGCCCGGCGCCACATGACCGAGGGACGGCCCCGCTTCGAGGCGGACCGCACCGAACGCGAGGAACTGGCCTCCCGCTTCTTCGACGCGCTGCGCGAAGGCGATGTCATCGGGTTGCGGGACCTGCTCGCCGCCGATGTGTCGCTGGCCGGCGACGGCGGCGGCAAGGCGCCCCAGCTGGCCCGGAGCGTCCTGGGCGCCGAGAACGTGGCCCGGCTGCTCACCACCGTCTTCCCCCAGCTCACCGGGCTCGGTGTCACCTGCGAGCCGCACCAGGTCAACGGGCAGCCCGGCGCGGTCTTCCGGGACCCGGAGGGCAGGGTCCTCAACGCCGTGGCGCTCGATGTCCTCGACGGGCGGATCCAGGCCATCCGCATCGTGGTCAACCCCGACAAGCTCGGCCACCTGGGCCCGGTGGCGGACGCCTGGGCGGTCCACTACGCGCTGCGGGAGACACGCCGGGGAGCACGCTGAGCGCCGAGCGCGGGCACGCACGCTGACTCCAGCGCGCCGGGCGCCCGCCACGTACCGGGCCGTTCGGTGGGTGCCGGTGTCCGGCGGGGGTGTCCCAGCACCGGGTGTCTGCCGGGGCCGTTCCACGGCGGGTGTCTGCCGCCCGCCGCGCCCTTCGGCGGGTGCCGGTGTCCGGCGTGACCGTTCCGCGCCCGACGCGTGACTGTCCTGTCCTGTCCCGAGTCCCCGGCGGGTGCCGGGGTCGTCTTGCGTTGGGTGCGTGACCGTCTCGTCGTGCGCTGAGT